>NZ_CAIUXT010000016.1 GCF_903903185.1 uncultured Rhodoblastus sp. | reverse complement strand
CTTTACGCGCGCATTCACGCCGCGCGCCACGCCGAGCGTATCGACGAGGCGGCCAGCCTGATGCTGGCGGCGCCGCGCGATGCGGCCGGACTTGCGAGCCCCGACGACTGGTGGACCGAGCGCCGGCTGCTGGCGCGCAAACTGCTCGATTCCGGCGACGCCAGGCGCGCCTACCAGATCTGCGCCGAACATTCCGCCGTGTCGAACGAGGCGCGGCTGGAGGCGGAATTTCACGCCGGCTGGATTGCGCTGCGCTTCCTCGACGATCCCGCCCTGGCGGCAAAGCATTTCGACGCCATGTCGCTACTGGCCCATACGCCGCATTCGGCGTCGCGCGCCGCTTATTGGCGCGGCCGCGTCGCCGAGGCTCGGGGCGACGACGGCCGGCCGTTCTATGCGCGCGCCGCCGCCGAGAGCCTGACCTATTACGGCCAGCTGGCGCGGGCCAAGCTCGGTGACGAGGCGGTGGCGCTGAGCGCGCCGACGCCGCCCGCCGAAGGCGCGGCGCGGCATGAGCCGGTGCGCGCCGCCGAACTGCTGTTCGCGCTCGGCGAAAAGGAAGCCGGCCGGCAATTGGCGCTCGAAAGCGCGCAGATCCTGCGCGACCCCGAGCAGATGGCGGCGCTTTCAAAGCTCATTGAGGCAAACGGGGATGCGCATACGGCGCTGATCGCCGGCAAGTCGGCGCTGCGTCGCGGCCTGGTGGTCGATAGTCTGGCTTATCCGGTCAACGGGCTGCCGGATTATGTCGTCCTGGCCAATTCGGCCAGCCGCTCGGTGGTCATGGCGATCGCGCGGCAGGAAAGCGCCTTCGACGCCAGAGCCCAGTCGGGCGCCGGGGCCTTCGGCCTGATGCAGATGATCGCGGGCACCGCGCGCAATGCCGCGCAGCGCGCCGGCCTGGCCTTCGACGAGGTCCGGCTCAAGACCGACGCATCCTTCAACGCCCAACTCGGCGCCTTTCATCTCGGGCAATTGCTCGGCGAATATCGTGGATCGCATGTGCTGACCTTCGCCGCCTATAATGCGGGCGGCGGCAATGTGCGCGACTGGATCAAGGCCTATGGCGATCCGCGCGCCGCCGGCGTCGATCCGGTCGACTGGATCGAACGCATTCCGTTCACCGAAACCCGCAATTACGTGCAGCGCGTGGTGGAAAACCTCCATGTTTACCGTGTCCGCCTCGGCGACCGCGCGCCCGACCTGTTCAAGGCCGATCTGCGCGAGCGCAAGGTGGCGGCGAAGGATCCAGCGGAATCCCTGCCCCCGGCAACCCAGCTCGCGACGGAGTTGGGGGAGGTGGGCGCCCCGTTGGAAACATCAGCTAAATAATTGATAAATCGTTTTTTATAGCGTCAAAAACCGCATCGAACATGGGCGGGGTCAGCACGCCGGTATTGGTGTTGTAGCGCGAGCAATGATAGCTGTCGTAAAGCGTCAGGCCCCGCTCGGACAGACGATGCGCGGCGCCATGTCCAAAAGGCCGGGTTGAGAGCTTTTCGCCCAGCGCGCGGACCGTGCTGTCATGGGCGATGCGGCCGAGGCACAGAATCGCGCGCAGATCTGGCATGGCGGCGATTTCGGCGACAAGATAATCGCGGCAGGCGGCGATCTCCGCAGGCGAGGGCTTGTTTTGCGGCGGGACGCAGCGGACGGCGTTGGTGATGCGGCATTTGCGCAATTGCAAACCATCGTCGGCGCGCTCGCCATAATTTCCCAAGGCGAATCCGAAGCGCAGCAGCGCCGGATAGAGCATGTCGCCGGCCCAGTCGCCGGTGAAAGGCCTGCCGGTGAAATTGGCGCCATGCAGGCCAGGCGCCAGACCGACAATCAGCAGCGCGGCGTCGAGCGGGCCGAAACTCGCCACCGGCGCATTATGGCCGTCCGGCAAAGCGCGCCGGTTGGCCACGCGAAAATCGGCAAGGCGCGGGCAGAGCGGGCAATTTTCTTCGGGACGGCGCGGCGAGGGAAGTGGCATGTCATTGCAACCGAATTTTCGCGCGAGGGCGGTAAACGAAAAACGCGCGGAAACTTTTCCGCGCGTTTAAAAATTAAGTGTCAGAGCGAAGCTTCAGGCCCGAATCACTCTTCGTCGACCGCCGGCTCATGCGCGATATTGGTCACCGGCGCGGCCGGGCGGCGCTCCTGGAAACGCTGCATCCGGTCGGTGCGGTCGCTGGGATCGCGGCCGATTTTATTGACCAGATGCACGAGATCGACGAACTCGTCGGCCTGGCGGCGCAATTCGTCGGCGACCATCGGCGGCTGGGTGGTGATGGTCGAGAGCACGGAGACGCGAACGCCCTTGCGCTGCACCGCCTCGACCAGCGACCGGAAGTCGCCGTCGCCGGAAAACAGCACCATATGGTCGATGTGGTCGGCCATTTCCATGGCGTCCACCGCCAGTTCGATGTCCATGTTGCCCTTGACCTTGCGGCGGCCGAGCGCATCGACGAATTCCTTGGCCGGCTTGGTCACAACGGCGTAGCCATTATAGTCGAGCCAGTCGATAAGCGGACGAATGGACGAATACTCCTGCTCCTCGACCAGCGCGGTATAATAAAAAGCGCGCAACAGCCGGCCTTTGGACTGAAATTCTTTCAGGAGCCGCTTGTAGTCAATGTCAAAGCCAAGCGATTTCGCGGTTGCATAAAGATTGGCGCCGTCAATAAACAGAGCGATGCGTTCCGGGTCTGCCATTATGTCTTTCCGTTTCCTATTGTGTCGCCCTGCGCGTCCCCCGCGCATCGGCAAAGCGATTTTCCCCGTCTTTAAATGAAAATACGTCGAAAACAAGATTGCTACGATTAAATGACGCATCCTCATACTTTGGCGCCATGCTGGCGTTTTTGGCGTCGCCTGTTCGGCACACGCCCCCCGCGCTGGCATGGAAACCACCAACGACGGCTTTCCTGGTTATTCCGGCACGACGCTGTCTAGTAGAATTTTCCTCCCTGCAAAACCCACCCTTGGCAATCTCAGACTAAAATTTGGTTATTTTTTGTTTTCCCTCTGCGCCACCTCCTGCTTTTGCCATTCCCGAGCGGGACGCCGCGCGCAAAACTTGCATCGCGACAGGTTTTTCGTTAACAGGAGCAAGATTCCGGATTTAGCCAGCTTTTTTGAGGAGTGGGGCCGTATGGCGCGCGTCACCGTTGAAGATTGTATTGACAAGGTCAACAACCGATTCGACCTGGTTCTGTTGGCCAGCCACCGCGCGCGGATGATTTCGTCCGGTTCGCAGATCAGCGTTCCCCGTGACAATGACAAGAACCCGGTAGTCGCGCTGCGCGAAATCGCCGAGTCGACGGTGGCGCCGGAAGATCTCAAGGAGGATTTCATCCACTCGCTGCAAAAGCATGTCGAGGTGGACGAACCCGAGGCGGAGGTCGTGCCGGCGCTGGTCACGGCGACGAGCGATGGGGCCGGCGACGTGCAGTTCGACCGCATGACCGAGGAAGACCTGCTGCGCGGGCTCGAAGGCCTGGTGCCGCCGGCCGAAACCGACGACGATTCGGAGTAATTCCAGAGTCTTCAACGAGGGTGGGGCGGTTTTGCGCGACGACGACCGGCGGGGATAGAGCCGTCTCCGCGTTTTCTCATCCGCAAGCGCCCTTGTGCATCCGCCCCGCCACGCCGATAGTGGCGAAGCACGGCCTTTCCCTTCCGGGCGGCCATCGGGCGCGGAGAGTTTTTTTGCAATGATGCGGCAGTACGAACTCGTCGATCGCGTTCGCAAATATAACCCGCAAACCGACGAAGACCTGCTCAATCGCGCCTATGTCTTCGCAATGCGCGCCCATGGCGCCCAGAAACGCGCTTCCGGCGACCCCTACTTCACCCATCCGCTCGAAGTGGCGGCGATTCTCACCGAAATGAAGCTCGACGACGCGACCATTGTCGCCGCCGTGCTGCATGACACGATCGAGGACACCGGGGCGACACGCGCGGAAATCGACTCGCTGTTCGGGGCCGAAATCGGCAGTCTGGTCGATGGCCTGACCAAGCTGAAAAAACTCGATCTGGTCTCCAAACGCGCCGCGCAGGCGGAAAATTTCAGAAAGCTTCTGCTCGCCATCGCCGAAGACGTGCGCGTGCTGCTGGTCAAGCTCGCCGACCGGCTGCACAACATGCGCACGCTGCATTACGTGTCGCCCGAAAAGCGCGCCCGCATCGCCGAGGAGACGCTCGAAATCTACGCGCCGCTCGCCGGCCGCATGGGCATGCAAAGCCTGCGCGACGAACTCGAAAACCTGTCCTTCAAATATCTGATGCCCGAAGCCTTCGCCATGGTTTCGACGCGGCTGGAGGATTTGCGCGACAAGAACAAGGAGCTGATCGCGACCATCGAGGACGAGTTGACCGAGGAATTGGCGCGGCGGGGCATCCAGGCGCATGTGAGCGGGCGCCAGAAACAGCCCTATTCGGTATGGAGCAAGATGGAGCGCAAGTCCGTCGCCTTCGAGCAGCTTTCCGATATTTTCGGCTTTCGCGTCGTGGTCAACGATGTCGATGAGGTCTATCGCGTCATCGGCGTGGTGCACACCAAGTGGCCGATGGTGCCGAACCGCTTCAAGGACTATATCTCGACTCCCAAGCAGAACGATTACCGCTCGGTCCACACCACCGTGGTCGGACCGGGTCGCCAGCGCGTCGAGCTTCAGGTGCGCACCCATGAAATGCACGATATCGCCCGCAACGGCATCGCGGCGCACGCGCTCTACAAGGACCGGCGCAACGCTCCGGCGCCCGTGCTGTCGCATGAGAGCAACGCCTATCAATGGCTCAAGCGCACCATAGACCTGCTCGCCGACGGCGATAGTCCCGAGGAATTTCTCGAACATACGCGGCTGGAGCTGTTCCACGACCAGGTGTTCTGCTTCACGCCGAAGGGGCGCCTGATCGCGCTGCCGCGCGGGGCGACGCCGATCGACTTCGGCTATGCCGTCCACACCAGCGTCGGCAATTCGGCGGTGGGGGTCAAGATCAATGGCCGGCTCGCGCCCCTGCTGGCGCCGCTGGCCAATGGCGACGAGGTCGAGATCATCCGGGCGGAGGGCCAGACGCCGCCGGCGGCCTGGGAATCCATCGCCATCACCGGCAAGGCGCGCGCCGCCATCCGCCGCGCCAGCCGCGACGCGGTGCGGGCGCAATATGCCGGACTTGGGCGCCAGATCGTGCTGCGCGCCTTCGAGCGGGCGGGCAAGAAATTCAGCGAGGACAAGCTGCGCGCGGCGCTGCCGCGGCTGGCGCGCGCCAGCATCGAGGACGTGCTGGCGGCGGTCGGGCGGGGCGAAATGTTCTCGGGCGACGTCGTCAAGTCGGTCTATCCGGACTTCAAGGAGGACCGCAAGCCGGCGCCGGCCAACCCCGCCGATCCCGGCTGGTTCGGCATGCAGAAGGCCTCGGGCGTCCAGTTCAAGGTGCCCGGCGCGACCAATAATGTCCACGCCCTGCCGATTCGCGGGCTGCGCGGCGACCTGCCGGTGACCTTCGCGCCCAATGGCGGCGCGGTGCCGGGCGACCGCATCGTCGGCATCATGACGCCGGGCGAAGGGATCATCGTCTATCCGATCCAGTCGCCGGCGCTGGCCGCTTTCGACGACCAGCCCGAGCGCTGGCTCGACGTGCGCTGGGACATCGAGGACGCGCAGGAGCTGTTTCCGGCGAAAATCATCGTCGCCGCGATCAACGAACCGGGCAGCCTCGGCGCCGTGGCGAGCCTGATCGGCGAATTGGGGGCCAATATCGACGATGTCAAATTCAACAAGAAATCGCCGGACTTCCGCGAAATGATTCTGGAAATCCAGGTATTCGACCTCAAACATCTCACCGACGTCCAGTCGCGATTGCGCGCGCTGCCGATCGTCAACAGCGTCGAGAGGGTGATCGGATGAGTTTTGGCTTGGCGCCGCGAGCAGTTTCAGCTCCGGAGAAATCCCGGCTGCGGTTGGCGACAAAGGTGGATTGCTTCGCTTTGCTCGCAATGACGGCTCCTGGAGAGTCGCGAAAGGCCCTTCGATGAGTCCCGCTTCCAGACTTCCGCCAGAAACCCGCAGAAAAATCCGTCTGGGCGTCAATATCGATCACGTCGCCACTTTGCGCAACGCGCGCGGCGGCTTCGCGCCCGATCCGCTGCGCGCCGCTCAGGCCGCGCTCAAGGCCGGCGCCGACGGCATTACCGCGCATCTGCGCGAGGATCGACGGCACATCAACGACGAGGACATGCGGCGGCTCAAGCACAGCATCGACGCGCCGCTCAATTTCGAAATGGCGGCGACCGAGCAGATGCTCGACATCGCGCTGCGGATCATGCCGCACGCCTGCTGCCTGGTGCCGGAAAAGCGCACCGAACGCACCACCGAGGGCGGACTCGACGTGGTCGGCGGCGAGAAATATTTGATCCCCTTCGTCAATGAGCTGTTGCGCGCCAAGATCCGGGTTTCGCTGTTCATCGAACCGTCCTTCGAGGCGCTTGCCGCGGCGAAAGCGATCCGCGCGCCGGTGGTGGAATTGCACACCGGCGCCTGGTGCCATGCGCTGGAAATTGGCGAAACGGAGAAGGCCGGCGCGGAATTTTCAAAGCTGCGCGCGGCGGCCGCCGAGGCGGCGCGGCTCGGGCTCGAATGCCATGCCGGCCATGGCCTCGATTTCAAAACGGCCCGGACCATCGCCGCGCTGCCGGAACTGGTCGAACTCAACATCGGCCATTTCCTGATCGGCGAAGCCATTTTCATCGGTCTCGACGCCTCCGTGCGGCAGATGATCGAGGCGATCGCGGAAGGCGCCGGGGCGTGATTATCGGTCTTGGCGTCGATCTCTGCGATATCCGCCGCATCGAGAAGGTGCTGAGCGACCATGGCGACCGTTTTGCGCGCCGTTGCTTCACCGAAGTCGAACGCGCCAAAGCCGACGCGCGGACGGCGCGCGCCGCGACCTACGCCAAGCGTTTCGCCGCCAAGGAGGCCTGCGCCAAGGCGCTCGGAACAGGACTCGGGCGCGGCGTCTCGTGGCGCGACATGGGGGTGATCAACGATGCGCTCGGGCGCCCGACGATGCGCCTGACCGGCGGCGCCGCCGCGCGGCTGGCGGCGCTGACCCCGCCGGGGTGCGCGTCCCATGTCCATCTGACCATGACCGACGAATATCCGCTGGCCCAGGCCATGGTCATGATCGAAGCGCTCCCGAAACCATGATGTTTCAACCGCGTTTTCAAGCGAAGTGGAAGCCGGTTCGCGTGAAGAAAACGCATCGAAGAATGAATCGGAAGCCTGAGCCGACCTGCCCGGTCGGCTCAGGCTTCCGCCTCAAAAACGCCTGCAATGGCGCGGAGAAGGCTTGCGCCCGGCCGCGAAAACGACGACAACCGGCGGCGAAACCCTACGGACTTCAAGATGAGCCAATCGATGACCGAGACCGCCGCGCACGCCGCAAAAAAATCCGAGCCGGGTGGACTCGGCGAAACCCTGTCGGTGATCCTGCAGGCGCTGCTGATTGCGCTGGTGGTCCGCACCCTGTTGTTCCAGCCGTTCAACATTCCCTCGGGCTCGATGATTCCGACGCTCGAAATCGGCGACTATCTGTTCGTGTCGAAATATGCCTATGGCTATTCGCGCTATTCCATCCCCTTTGGCCTGCCTTTGTTCGAGGGCCGCATTCTCGCCTCGCCCCCCAAGCGCGGCGATGTCGTGGTGTTCAAACTGCCGCGCGACAACGAGACCGATTACATCAAGCGGGTGATCGGCCTGCCCGGCGAAAAGATCGAGATGAAGAAGGGCCGGCTCTACATCAACGATCAACTGACGCCGCGCGAGCCGATCGAGAAGGCGCAGACCGACGACCTCTACGGCCATTTCGGCCCGGTTCCGACCTATATCGAAACCCTGCCCAACGGCGTCAAGCACAAGATCATCGAGATCCAGGGCGACGACGGCTTCAACGATACTGTAGGGCCTTTCGTCGTGCCGGCGAATCATTATTTCATGATGGGCGACAATCGCGACAATTCCACGGATTCGCGGGTGCCGCCGGACCAGGGCGGCGTCGGCTACGTGCCGTTCGACAATCTGGTCGGCCGCGCCGAAGTGACCTTTTTCTCGGTCGGCGACGGCGCGGCGGCCTGGCAAATCTGGCGCTGGCCCTGGACCCTGCGCCTCGGCCGAATGTTCCACAGCGTGCGATGAACGATCACGCCGCTCCGAAATCCGCCGGCGGCGATCTCGCCGCCCTCCAGAGGCGGATCGGTCATGTCTTCGCCGATCCCTCGCTGCTGGCGCGCGCCCTGACCCATGTCAGCGCGTTGCCGGCGGGGCCAGCGCAAAAGCGCGGCGATTCTTATCAAAGGCTGGAGTTCCTTGGCGATCGCGTGCTGGGGCTGGCGGTTTCGACGATGATCTATCAGGCTTTTCCCGCCGCCGAGGAAGGCGAATTGTCGCGCCGCCTCGCCGATCTGGTGCGCAAGGAAACCTGCGCCGACGTGGCGCGCGACTGGCAGGTGGCGGCCGTCCTGCAACTCGGCGAGGGCGAGGCCCAGACCGGCGGCGCGCAGAAGGCGGCCATTCTCGGCGATATTTGCGAAAGCCTGCTCGGTGCGATCTTTCTCGACGCCGGCTACGCCAAAGCCGAGACGGTGGTGCGGCGGTTCTTCGGCGACAAAATGCTCAATCCGGGCCGGCCCTTGCGCGATCCCAAGACCGCCTTGCAGGAATGGGCTCAGGCGCGCGGCCTGCCGGCGCCGGTCTATCGCCAGTCCGACCGCTCCGGCCCCGATCACGCGCCTTTGTTCACGATGGAGGTCTGCGTCAATACATTCGAGCCGGTTGTCGCCGAGGGCGCGTCGAAACGTCTCGCGGAACAGGCCAGCGCCCATAAATTCCTGCAGCGCGAAGGCGTGGCGGAGAGCGAAAATGAGTGAGGAAACCGCCACTGCCCCAACAGCGACCCCAAATGAGACCTGTTGCGGCTTCGTCGCGCTGATTGGAGCGCCCAACGCCGGCAAATCGACGCTGCTCAACCAACTCGTCGGCGCCAAGGTGTCGATCGTCTCGCGCAAGGTGCAGACGACGCGATCGCTGGTGCGCGGCATTGCGCTCGAAGGATCATGCCAGATCGTGTTCGTCGATACGCCCGGCATTTTCGCGCCCAAACGCCGGCTCGACCGCGCCATGGTGACTTCCGCCTGGGGCGGCGCCGGCGACGCCGACGCGGTGGCGCTGCTGATCGACGCGCGCAAGGGGGTGGACGACGAGGTCGAGGCGATATTGGCTCGGCTGCCGCAATTGCGCGCGCCGAAAATCCTCGTGCTCAACAAGATCGACCTGATCGAGCATGAGAGGCTGCTCGGCCTGGCCGCCGATCTCAACGCCCGGCTGGCCTTCGCCGAGACCTTCATGATTTCGGCGCTGAAGGGCCATGGCGTGGCGAAATTCCGGGAAAAACTGGCGAGCCTGATGCCGCCCGGCCCCTGGCTCTATCCGGAGGACCAGATTTCCGACGCGCCGTTGCGCGCGCTCGCCGCGGAGATCACGCGCGAAAAACTGTTCGAGCGGCTGCACGACGAATTGCCCTATCAATCGACCGTCGAAACCGAATTATGGAAGGACCAGCCGGACGGTTCGGCGCGGGTCGAGCAGACCATTTACGTGACCCGCGAGGGCCAGAAGAAGATCGTCATCGGCGAGGGCGGCAAGACCATCAAGAGCATAGGTTCGGCGGCGCGCAAGGAAATCATGGAGGCGGCGGAGCAGAAGGTCCATTTGTTCCTGTTCGTCAAGGTGCGCGAGAACTGGGGCGACGATCCCGAACGCTACCGCGAAATGGGGCTGGAGTTTCCGAAGGGGTGAGTCCGTCCCCCGGGACCGACTTCAGGCGTTGCCATGAAAAATATCGCCGATGCGCGCCATCAACGGGAATGGCCTGACAGGCTGACCCAGACGATGCGCGCGGCGAGTATAACTAGGATTATTATTGCCAGGAGCAGGGGCAACATAGGGGAAAGGCTGGACCAATTGGCCCGGATGATGAACCCGGCGAACAAAAACCATATGGCTGCAAAGATCAGGGGCAGCCAAATGGAAATGAAAAAGCCCCTCAAATCGTTATAATCGCGTCCTCCCCCTGTCACCATTGGGAGGCGGCCTCTGAAATTCTCGTCTATTCTGACGTGGTAATAATAAATTTTCGTTGCTTTGTGTTCGATCGAATACGTTGGATAGTGTTCGTTGATCAGGTGTTTGATCGCGTTCGCGGCGTCTGAGGCGGCGCGGATCGAAAAGAAACCGATCAAACTGACCAGGAAGCCGACGAAGCAGAGCACAAAAATGAATTGATAGTAAATTTGCAACGCGTCGAGTTCGGCGCCTGGCGGGGACTCCAGGTCGCCCAGAAGGTCGAACGGCCCCAAACCTGCCGCCGAAGCGGCGATTTCCGCGCTCTGACCGACAATTCTTGGAATCATGATGCCGACAGCGGCCAAGAGGAAGCCGTTGATGGTCAGTATCCATGTCTTGCGATGATTCACAAGCATGTCTTCGTGTTCGATGTAGGCGCGCGCCCGGTCGTAAATTTCGATCGGAATGAATTCGGACTTCGACGATGAAGCGTCTTGAGAATCGGTCATGGCGGCGCCTCGCGGAAAAGACGGATAAATCGAGAATTTTCGGTCAGGATCGCGGCGCGCCATCATGACTCGTTTTGGGCGGCGGGAAAACCGCGGCGGCGGCCCGCGCGCGAAAGATTGGCCCGCCTGCGCCGTCGGAGGGGCCGGCCTGTGCTAGACTGAACGCATGGAATGGTCGGATCGCGGCCTGATTCTGGGCCTTAAAAAACACGGCGAATCCAGCGTGATTCTGGAATTGATGACGCATGGCCATGGCCGTCATCTCGGCGTGGTGCGCGGCGGGCGATCGAAAACCATGCAGCCGGTGTTGCAACCGGGCAATGAAGTCGAGGCGGTCTGGCGGGCGCGGCTGGAGGAACATCTCGGGCTTTACGCCGTCGAGGGCGCGGTGCTGCGCACCGATGCGTTGATCTCCAGCGCGCAAGGCCTGCATGGCGTCAACTGGCTCGGCGCGCTGCTGCGGCTCTTGCCCGAGCGCGATCCCCATCCGGGCCTTTATGAACGGGCGCAGGTGCTGCTCTCCCATCTGGGCGGACCGCAGGCGGCGGGCCTGTTCGTGCATTTCGAACTGGCTTTACTCGCGGCACTCGGCTTCGGCCTGGATCTCGACAGTTGCGCCGCGACCGGGACGCAGGACGATCTGGTCTATGTGTCGCCGAAATCGGGACGGGCGGTGAGCCGCGCCGCCGGCGCGCCGTGGGACGCCAAACTCCTGCCTTTGCCCGCCTTCGTTCGGCAGGCGCCCGGTTCGGCGGCGGCGGGCGACGAGATTTGCGAAGGCCTGCGCCTCACCGAATTTTTCCTCGTCCGCGACGTTTTCGCGCCGCGCGGGCTGACCGCGCCCGCCTCGCGCGCCGCCTTCATCGCGCGTCTCTGATCCCTCGAAGCCGGCGGGCGCGGGAGAACCCTTGTTTCACCGCCTTCGTTGCGACATGCGGCCGCGTCACGCGACGACGGGGAGGTGTTTCAGCTTGGCCAGCACGCCTTGCCGCTCCGCCATGAGTTGTTTTTCGCGGGCGATGATTTGGCGCCACATTTCCTCAGGCTGCGGACAGGACCAGCCGAGATCGCGGCGCGCCTTCGCGGAGGAATAATCGAGATGCGCGAGAGTCGCATCCACCGCGTCGCGGGAAAAGAAGGCCGGAAGCCCCAGAGCGCGTTGCAGCGGCTCGACAAGCGCCATTTGCGGCCGCATCACGGCGCGCGGAAGATTGAAACGCCCCGCCGAACCGCCGGTCATCTGCCGCCAGATTTCGAACAGGCGGCCAAGCGAAACGGGTTCGCCGCAAAACAGATAATCTTCGCCCATCGGCGCGCGCTCGGCGACCAGACAGAGTCCCTCCGCGAGAGCATCCACATCGACCGGCGCATAGATCGCGTCGGCGCCGCAACCGACCGGCGGCATCAGGCCAAGCAAGGTCAGACGAAGCAAATAGCCGAACGCAGCGTGATCGTTGGCGCCCATCACGGCGTTCGGCATCGCGATCGACAGCGGCAATCCGGCCCGGCGCATGTCGAGCGCCACATGATGCGCATCGAGCTTGCTTTGTTCGTAGGGCGTCAGGCTATGGCCGTCATGGACCTGGCTTTCGTCCCGGGTCACGCTCGGGGCAGGGGGGCGGCCGCTCGGTCCGAGCGCCCAGACCGTCGAAACATAGACGGTTCGCGGCAACCCTGCCGCCAACGACGCCGACAGGAAATGGCGCGTCCCCTCGACATTGACCTGGCGCATGCGCTCGATGGTCGCGGCGTCGGCGCCGATCTCGTAAACGCCGGCGTTATGAATCGCCACGTCGATTCCCGCCATGGCTTGCGCAAGGCCGGACGGGCTGGTCACGTCGCCCTGAACCAAATTTCCGCCCTGCCTATAGATCCATTGGGCGCTCGCGCTATCGGGATCGCGGACAAGGGCGGTCAACTCCCAGCCGCGTCGCCGGATGGCGGATACGGTCGCCTGGCCGATAAATCCCGTTCCGCCGCTGAGAAAAACTTTCATCGGGCCGCCTCCGGATGCAGGCCCCAAGACTGTCCCAAGACGATCCCAAGACTATCGCCGGGGGAATGAATTGCGAGTTCGGTTGCCCGTATTGTTTTTGCCTGATTCGCAAAGAAGGCCAGCGGACCGGCGCTCCTGGCTGGCGTCGCGCCCGATAGCCGATTCCCCCTGTTCTCTACCTCGCTGGCCTGAATTCAACGGCAGAACAGCCGGACTTCCTTTCGCGAAACGCCATAGCCTTCGTCGGCCTCGACTTCGCGTTCCTCGCATTGGCGGGGCCGATCGCCCTGGATGGCGATGGTCTGCACGGCGACGGCCTGAACGGCCTCGACAACGCCCTCGGCCATCACCTTGCCGACCGGAGAAACAAACCCCACGCCGAATAAAGTAACCATCGCCAGCGCAAGCAGCGCCGACGCAAATTTATCTGAAGTCTTCATCGTCGCCCCAGTCACAAGCCCCAAACCTCAGATCCAGGCGCAAGCAAAGCCATCTTGCCGCGCCTGCGCGTTCTACTGCCCGGACTTAACCATTATCGTTGAGAAAAGTTTCGCAAAAGCGAAGGATTGGAGCGTTTTTATCCTCCCGCGCCGCGACGGGCTAGTGCTAAAAAGCAACAATTGCAGGCAAAGCGACCCCAGGTACAAACAGGGAACTTGAACCGCGCGCCGGCCTGTCCTATGGCAGGGCATGGCCAAACCGCACACGCCGCCTCCGGGCGAGAACAATCCGCCGATCAATCTGCGCGACGCGCTGGAAGAGCGCTATCTCGCCTATGCGCTGTCCACCATCATGGGGCGCGCGCTGCCCGACGCGCGCGACGGCCTGAAGCCGGTGCACCGGCGCATCCTCTATGGCATGCATATCCTGCGGCTCGATCCCGGCACGCCGTTCAAGAAATGCGCGAAAATCGTCGGCGACGTGATGGGGTCGTTCCATCCCCATGGCGACCAGGCGATCTATGACGCGCTGGTGCGGCTGGCGCAGGATTTCTCCTCGCGCTATCCGCTGGTCGACGGGCAGGGCAATTTCGGCAATATCGACGGCGACGGCGCCGCCGCCTATCGCTACACCGAAGCGCGCATGACCGAGGTCGCCCGCGCGCTGCTCGAAGGAATCGACGAGGATTCCATCGACTTCCGCGAAAATTATTCCGGCGACCAGAAGGAGCCGGTGGTCCTGCCCTCGGCCATTCCCAACCTGCTGGCCAATGGAAGCCAAGGCATCGCCGTCGGCATGGCGACCTCGATTCCCCCGCATAATGTCGCCGAACTCTGCGACGCCGCGCTCTATCTGATCGCCAATCCTCAGGCCGCCTCCGAACAATTGACGGTTTTCGTGCCGGGGCCGGATTTCCCTACCGGCGGCATCGTCGTCGATTCGCGCGAGTCCATCGCCGAGACCTATCGCACGGGGCGCGGCTCATTCCGCATCCGCGCCCGTTGGAGCAAGGAAGATTCCGCGCGCGGCATGTGGAACGCCGTCGTCACCGAAATTCCCTATGGCGTGCAGAAATCGCGGCTGATTGAAAAGCTGGCCGAACTGGTCAATGAGCGCAAATTGCCTTTGCTCGCCGACGTGCGCGACGAATCCGCCGAGGATGTGCGCATCGTGCTGGAGCCGAGGGCGCGCAATGTCGACGCCCAGGTGATGATGGAAAGCCTGTTCCGCATGAGCGAGCTCGAAGCGCGCTTTCCCGTGAACATGAATGTGCTGGTCGATGGCGTGACGCCGCGCGTGGTCTCGCTGTCCGAGGCGCTGCGCCAATGGCTCGACCATCGCCGCAACGTGCTGGTGCGGCGCGCGCGCTTCCGACTGTCGGAGATCGAGCGTCGGCTCGAAGTTCTGGCGGGCATGATCATCGCCTTCCTCAATCTCGACGAGGTGATCCGCATCATCCGCGAGGAGGACGAACCCAAGGACGTGCTGAAAAGCCGATTCGAACTCACCGACAACCAGGCCAACTACATTCTCGACACGCGGCTGCGCTCGCTGCGCCGGCTCGAAGAAATGCAATTGCGCGATGAGCACGCCGAACTGAGCCGGGAGAAGGGCGAGCTGGAAATCCTGCTCGGCGACGAAAGCCGGCAATGGAAAAGCGTCACCGCGCAGATTCGCGAGATCAAGAAGAAATGGGGACCGCACACGGCGCTCGGCAAGAGGCGCACGACATTCGAGGCCCCGCCCGCCGTCTCCATCGATTTCGATCTGGCCGAAATGCTGGTCGAGCGCGAGCCGATCACCGTGGTGGTCACGCAGAAGGGCTGGATCCGCGCGCTCAAAGGGCAGGTTTCCGACCTCGCCAGCCTGACCTTCAAGGGCGACGATTCGTTAAGGGTGTCGTTCTTCGCCGAGACCACGTCGAAAATTCTAGTGCTGGCGACGGACGGCAAGATTTTCACCCTCGACGCCGCCAAACTGCCGGGCGGACGCGGCGCCGGCGAGCCGATTCGCCTGCTTGCCGACATCGAGGACGGCGAGGATGTCGCCGCCGTATTCGTCTATCGTCCGGGGGCGAAAATGGTGGTCGCGGCCAGCGACGGAAGGGGCTTTCGCGCGTCGCAGGACGACATGATCGGCAATACCAAAAAGGGCAAGATATTGCTCAATGTCGATCCGCCGGCCAAGGCGCGGTTTATCGTTGCGGCCGAAGGCGACTATGTGGCGGCGATCGGAGAGAACCGGAAGCTGCTCTGCTTCCCGCTGGCGGAAATCCCAGAAATGACGCGTGGCAAGGGGGTGCGGCTGCAGCGCTACCGCGACGGCGGCCTGTCGGACATCAAGACTTTTGCGCTGATTGAGGGCCTCGGCTGGACCGATCCGGGCGGAAGATTATTCAATGTGGCGAAGGAAAACCTGACCGATTGGCTCGGGCATCGCGCCGAAGCCGGCCGCCTGCCGCCGAAGGGGTTTCCCAAGGCGAACAAGTTTAATTGAAGACGGCGAGTCTGGTTGGAAAAGTACGTCGCGATTAAGCTGTTGAAAGCGGACCCGCCCGGGGTCCGTCGCGCGGGAGGATTTCCGTTGAAAGCAACAGTTTTATTCATTCTTTCGCTTTCGCTCGCGGGTTTGCCGGCCCTCGCCGCGACCATAAGCGGCAATGGCGCGCTATCGCTCGCCGCGCTGGTCGGCCAGCAATCGCCCCATCTGACCACGGCCCAAAAAGCCCTGCTGCTCAAATACCTCAACGGCAAGGCCAGGGCGCCATACCCCAAGGGCAAGGAGGTGGTGGTGAAAGCCGATTCGGCGCGCTGCCGCATCAGCAATGTCGATATCGCCGCCCATTCCTGCGATCTGCAATTCGGCGCCAAGACCGTCTCCTTGAGCGGGCGCAAGGCGCATGAACTTTACGCGACCCTGATCGAGAACGGCGTTCCCTCGGACGGGGCCGCCGGCTCGATCTATGAGGCGACCGGCGCGCTCACCTGCAAGATCGTCCCGGCCGAGGTCGCGCAAGAGGCAGGCGCCGGCGCCAAATGCGATTACGCGCCCGCGAATTAAGGATGGTGTTCAGGTGAAGTTTCGCCTCGCCGGGCTCACTGGCCAATAGCGCGATGCCGCAGCATCTCGCTTGCGGGCGATGCTCCTTCCCGCGCTAAACTTTCCAATGTCGTCAGCAGTTTCGGCGCCGGCGTCGCGCCGCTGGTGAAGTGGAAGGAAAAGCCGCCCTCAATCGCGCCCTTGCGTCTTGGGAAGAGCGCGGAAATCACGTGATCGGTTCGCAGCGCGATGGCCGGGGCGGGATCGACCCAGCGCAAAGGCCAGGGCGCTAGGCGGCGGAAGGAATCGAGCAGCAGAGGGTAATGGGTGCAGGCGAGCACGATGGCGTCGGTGCGCCGCCCGTCCCGGTCGACAAAGCAAGGCGCGATTTCCGCCGCCACTTCGGCGTCCTCAATCGCAGCGCCATGGACGAAGCTTTCCGCCAGACCCGCGAGTGTTTTCGAGCCGACGAGCGTCACCTCGCAATGGCCGGCGAATTGGGCGATCAGGTCGAAGGTGTAATCGCGCGCCACGGTTCCCGGCGTGGCGAGAACGGAAATCAGCCGCGATTGCGACTGTTCCGCCGCCGGCTTGATCGCCGGCACCGTGCCGACAAACGGCAGGTTCGGCCAGCGGGCGCGCAGATGCGGCAGGACCAGCGTCGAAGCGGTGTTGCAGGCGATGACGACGACATCGGGCGCATGATCCGCAATCAGCTTTTCCATCGCGCGCAACACCAGGGCGACCACTTCCGCTTCGGCTTTCGGTCCATAGGGAAAGCCGAGATCGTCGGCGGCGTAAAAAAATTGCGCGTCTGGGCGCTGCCGGAACAGCGCCCGGAAAACCGTCAGCCCGCCGAGGCCGGAATCGAAAACGAGAATTCTGGGAATGCGATCCATGGTTTTTGCGCGTCGATCGGGCGTTTTTTCCAAGTGAGGGGAACGCTTTTAGCGTGAAGAATAAGTTAACGCCATCGCCGCGGCCCGCCCGATCCATGCTAATCTCGATCGAACCAGGGCGAATTGAGGGAAGCGCATGCCGACCAACAAGAAAATTGTGCTGGCGTCGCGCCCGGGCGGCGACGCCAGGGCCACACTCGAAAATTTTTCGCTTGTCGAGCTTCCGGCTCCCGAACCGGGACCGGGCCAGGTTCTGGTGCGCCACGACTATCTGTCGCTCGACCCCTATATGCGCGGGCGGATGAACGACTCCAAATCCTATGCCGCCGCGCAAAGCTTGGGCGAGGCGATGGTCGGCGGCACGGTCGGCGAAGTGGTCGCCTCGAACAATCCGAAATTTGCCGTCGGCGACAAGGTGGCCGGCATGGGCGGCTGGCAGCTTTATGCGCTCGACGATGGCGCGCAGTTGCGAAAGATCGAGCCGAATGGCTTACCCGTCCAGGCCTGGCTCGGGGTGCTGGGCATGCCGGGCGTCACCGCCTGGGTTGGCGTCAACCGGATCATTGCGCCGAAGGCGGGCGAGACTCTGGCGGTGTCGGCGGCGACCGGGGCGGTCGGGTCCATCGTCGGCCAGCTCGCCAAAGCGGCGGGAGCCCGGACGGTGGGCATTGCCGGCGGGCCAGAAAAATGCGCCTATGCCGTCGAGGCGCTCGGCTTCGACGCCTGCGTCGATCATCGCGCCGAAAATTTCGCCGATCTCCTCAAGGCAGCCGCGCCCGACGGCATTGACGGGCTGTTCGAAAACGTCGGCGGCAAATGTTTCGACGCCGCCGCCCGGCGGCTCAATGACTTCGGCCGCGTCGCGCTCTGCGGGCTCGTCGCCTCCTATCAGGGCGCGGAATCCTCGAGCCTGCGCGATCTGCGCGTCGTGCTGGTCCGGCGGCTCAAGATTCAAGGGTTCATCGTCTTCGATCATCTGGACTTGTGGCCGAAGGCGGTGGCGGAACTCGGCGCGCTGATCGCGCAGGGCAAATTGCATTGGCGCGAGAGCATCGCCGAGGGGATCGAGGCGGCGCCGGCGGCCTTTCTCGGCCTGCTGGAAGGCCGCAACTTCGGCAAGCAATTGGTGAAACTGCGTTGAGACAAGCGCGGAGATTATGCGGCGGCGATTGACTTATGTCGCGCCGGCCTCTATCACCCCGTTTCTTCGCGTTGCCGAAAGGCAGCCGGAGAACAAGCACCCGTGGCCGTTCCCTTTTGAAGGTGAGCAGCCTGTCGGTCTGCATGAGCAGACAGAGGAGGGCGCGTTACCCCGCAGGGCGGGAGGACGCTTTGGCTCGGCGCAATCCTTGCGCGCGACATCCTGTCCTCGCGTCCCATCGAAATTCGAGGACTTGAATGACCAAGCGTTCAGAAGCCAAGTATAAAATCGACCGCCGCATGGGCCAGAACATCTGGGGCCGCCCGAAGAGCCCGGTCAACCGCCGCGAATATGGTCCCGGCCAGCATGGCCAGCGCCGCAAGGGCAAACTGTCCGACTTCGGCACCCAGCTCAAGGCCAAGCAGAAGCTCAAGGGCTATTACGGCAATATTTCGGAAAAGCAGTTCCGCAAATATTACGCCGAGGCGATCCGCATGAAGGGCGACTCCGGCGATAACCTGATCGGTCTGCTGGAGCGCCGGCTCGACGCCGTGGTTTATCGGGCGAAATTCGTGCCGACGGTTTTCGCCGCCCGCCAGTTCGTCAACCATGGTCATGTCAAGGTCAATGGCAAGCGCGTAAACATCGCCTCCTATCTGGTCAAGGCGGGCGACGTGGTCGAGGTCAAGGAATCCTCGCGCCAGCTTGTGATCGTGCTGGAAGCGATCGGCCTCGCCGAACGCGATGTGCCGGATTTCTACGAGGTCGATCATTCCAAACTGACCGCGAAGCTGACCCGCGTGCCGCTGCCTTCGGAAGTGCCCTATCCGGTGGTGATGGAGCCCAATCTGGTGATCGAATTCTATTCGCGCTGATCGCACGGCAAACGGCAAAATCGCGACGACAAATCTGGCCGCCTCCGGGCGGCCTTTTTCATGGCTGTTTTATGACGATAACCGGCGCAACATTGACTTGCGTCAACGCAAATTTCTCAGCCCGGCGCGACCATTGATCATTCGCAGGGGAGGCGAACGGGGGCGCGCAGGCGCTGACAGGAACAGGAAAACCCTTTGTGTCCGGTTCAACGGCGCGGAAGGGTGAGGGCGGTCAAATTTTAGATAAAAGCCCGGCCAGACGCATCAAGCCTTCTGGCCAGGGTCCATGACCGCTCTCGGCGTTGATATGGCCGGCGTCCCCAGCGTCGGCGAGGTCGAGGCCCCAAAGAAGAGCGAGTCTTTCGGCGAAAGAAAAATCCGCCAAGGCATCGTTACGGCTTGCGACAATCACGCCGGGAACCTGAAGCGCCGCTTGCGGCGCTTTTTCTTTGAAGGCAGGGTCAATTGTAAAGCTCCGCACGGCGGGGTTGCCGGGATCGGGCGGCGCGACCAGAAAGGCCGCGGCGATTTTTCCGCGTGTGGTCTCGTCAATGGCGGCGGCTGCCGCATAGGCGCCAAGACTATGTCCGATCAGCACCACCGGGCGTGTCGCTTGCGCGATTTCACGCTTGATCGTCGCCACCCAGTCCTCATGCCGGGGATTGGACCAGTCCGCCTGCTCGATGACGCGCGCCGTCGGAAGCTTTTGCTCCCAACGCCTCTGCCAATGATCTGGGCCGGAGCCGTCAAGACCCGGGACGAGCAGAAGTTCGAGATCGGAAATGCGCATGGGTTGTCTTTCCGAAACAGAGTTTAAGCTTCGGCAAACGGCGCCGGCGTCACAGCGTCAAGCGCAGGATTGAAACCTTGTCGCCGGCGACGCCGGCGGGCGCCCCGGCGGGGCGCACGATCAGCGCCTGCGATTGCGACAGTACGCGATGGAGCGAGGAATCCTGATCCGGCTGCGCGGTGGCGACGATGCGCCCCTCCTCATCGAGCGCCAGCGTCGCGCGCAAGAATTCCTGGCGCGGACCGCCTTTCGGCAAGGCGGCGCCGGCGGTTGCGGGTTCGCAGCGGTCGGCCCCGGCGAGCGGATCGCCGCTCAGGGCGCGGATCAGCGGTTTCAGGAAAATTTCGCCGCAGACCGTCGCCGAGACCGGGTTGCCGGGCAGCCCAAGCACCGTCATCGGGCCGATATGGCCATGAATCAGCGGCTTCCCGGGCTTCATGTTGACCCGCCAGAAATTGAGATCCATGCCCTCGCGCGCCAGCGCGCCGCGCACCAGATCGCGGTCGCCGACCGAGGCGCCGCCAATCGTCACCAGCACATCGACCCCCGCCGCGCGGGCTCGACCGATCGCCGCCTCGATCTCGTCGAGCCGGTCCGAGGTCGCGCCGAGGTCGATCGCCTCGCCGCCCGCCGCCAGGATCAGGCCGAGCACGGACCAGGAATTGGAGGCGACGATCTGGTCCGGGCCGCGTTCGGCTCCCGGCGCGACCAACTCGTCGCCGGTGGCGAGAACCGCTATTCTTGGCTTGCTGGCCAGGGGCAGGCTTGCGTGGTCGGCGCTGGCGGCCAGGGCGACATCCGCCGGGCTGAGGCGGCGGCCTTTTGCAAGAATGGTTTCGCCCTCGCGGAAATCGATCCCGGCGAGCCGCACATTGCGGCCTTGCCCGACGGGGGCCATCGCTTCGACGGCATCGCCGTCGCGGCGCGCCTCTTCCTGCACCAAAACCGTATCGGCGCCCTGCGGCAAGGGCGCGCCGGTGAAAATGCGCACGGCCTCGCCGGGTCCGCAAACGCCGTCGAACCCGCGCCCGGCGGCGGATTCGCCGATCACCCGCAGCGGGCCCCGGTCGGCGGCGCGAAGCGCATAGCCGTCCATCGCCGACAGGGGTTTTGGGGGCTGGGTGCGCCGCGCGAGCAGGTCCCGCGCCAGGGTGCGGCCAAAACACTGCGACAGCGGCGCATCCTCGATGGCGAGCGGGCCTTTCGCCTGCGCAAGAATCGCCCGGAGCGCCTCGTCCACCGATAGCGGGTTGTTGTTTTCGGTCATGTTTCGGCCTGTGCGACCCGGCGGTAATCGCCCGATTCGCCGCCGGTCTTCTCCACCAGCAGCACGCTTTCGATGCGCATGGCGCGGTCCGCCGCCTTGAGCATGTCATAGATTGTCAGGCAGGCGACGCAGACGGCGGTCAGCGCCTCCATCTCCACGCCGGTCTCGCCGACCGTGCGGGCGGCGGCGCGCAGCCGCAACCCGGGCAGGGCGGGATCGGCTTCGATCTCGACCTCGATCTTGCTCAGATTGAGCGGATGGCAAAGCGGGATCAATTCGGAGGTGCGCTTGGCGGCCATGATGCCGGCGATGCGGGCGGCGGCGAAGACGTCGCCCTTTTTCGCCTGTCCCTTGAGACAGAGCGCGAGGGTTTCCGGCGCCATCGCCACGCAGCCCGTCGCCACCGCAAGGCGGACGCTGCGCGGCTTGGCCGAGACATCGACCATATGCGCTTCGCCGGCCTCGTTGAGGTGGGTCAGCCCGCCCATTTTCAGACCTTGGTCATTCATACCCTTTTTGCCGGCGCTCATGCCGGCTGCGAGGCCGTCGGCGCGCCGGTCAGCAGGCTTCTGGCGGCCTGTTCGACGTTGGACTGACGCATCAGCGATTCGCCGACCAGAAAAATATTGACGCCGGAATTTCTCAGCCGGACGATGTCGGCATGGGTCTCGATGCCGCTCTCGGCGACGATCCGCCGGTCCTTTCCCGCGCGGGCCGCCAATTTCTCGCAGGTTTCCAGCGTCACCCTGAAATCGCGCAGATTACGGTTGTTGATGCCGACCAGCGGCGTTTCCAGCGCCAGCGCGCGATCGAGTTCGGCTTCATCATGGGCCTCGGCCAGCACGTCCATGTGCAGATCATGGGCGGCGACATTGAGCGCGCGGGCTTCCGAATCGCTGACGCAGGCGAGGATGATCAGGATGCAATCGGCGCCGGCGGCGCGCGCTTCATAGACCTGATAGGGGTCGAACAGAAAATCCTTGCGCAGCGACGGCAGGCGGCAGGCGGCGTGGGCGGCGACGAGATCGTCGAGATGACCCTGGAAGGACGGGCCGTCGGTCAGCACCGAAAGGCATGCGGCGCCGCCGGCCTGATAGGCGCGGGCGAGGCTCGCGGGATCGAAATCGGCCCGGATCAAACCCTTGGAAGGGCTGGCTTTCTTGATCTCGGCGATCAGCGCGGGGCGTCCCGATTCCACCTTGGCTTCGATGGCCCGAAGAAAACCGCGCGGCGGGTCGCGATCGTGCGCCTTGCGCTCCAGCGTCGAGAAGGGCACGCGGACTTTCGCCTCGGAAATTTCGGTTCGCTTGTAAGCTTCGATTCTTTTCAGAATATCGGGCATGTTTTGACCTTGGAGCGCTTTCAAACGAAGAGGATGCCGGTTTGCGTCGAAACCCGAAGGGCCAAGCGCCGCACACGCGTTCAAAAAGCAGCCTAGAGCATTTTCGCGATTCCTTGAAATATGAAAACGCCAGCGAGCGGCGCGCGGATCGGCAAATGCCGGTTTTTCGCAAAAAACGCCGCTACGTCAAGGAAATGCCCGTCGCCTCGTTCAATTCCACCCTTTGGCGACTCTGGAGCGTATTCAAGCGAAGTAGACCCGGTTCGCGTGAAGAAAACACTTAAAAACAACAAACTAGAGCCATTTCAGATCCGCTGGAATCGGATCGGACATGGCTCTGGCGCCTAAACCTTCGCCTGTGCGCCTGCGCGGGGTTCCTGGTTGGAGATTTTTATCAATTTATCCAGCGTCGCCGCGGCTCTGCCGCTGTCGAGCGCGTTTTCGGCGAATCGCGCGCCCTTGGCGAGGTTTTCGGCCTTGCCGGCCACTACCAACGCGGCGGCGGCGTTGAGTACGGCGATATCACGATAGGCGTTTTTCGCGCCAGCCAGAACCGCGCGCAGGGCGGCGGCGTTATGGGCGGGGTCGCCGCCGCGCAGATCCTCGATTTTTCCGCGCGGCAGGCCGGCCTGTTCGGGCGTGATCTCGAAATGGCGCAAGGCCCCGTCCTCCAGCGCCACGACGCTGGTCGCGCCGGTCGTCGTAACCTCGTCGAGCCCGTCGCTCCCATGCACCACCCAGACGCGCTCGGCGCCCAGTTCGCGCAGAACGCGGGCGATCGGCGCCATCCATTTTTCGGAAAACACGCCGATCAGAAGGCGCTTGACGCCGGCCGGATTGGACAGCGGCCCGATCAGGTTGAACAAGGTGCGCGCGCCGGTTTCGCGCCGCACCGGCGCGACATGGGCCATGGCGGCGTGATGCGCCTGCGCCGTCATGAAGCCGATATGGGCCTCGCGCAGGCTCGCCTCGATTCGTTCGGGCTCGATGCCGATTCGCACGCCCAATTCGCCGAGCACGTCGCTGGCGCCGCTCATCGACGAGGCGGCGCGCCCGCCATGCTTGGCGACCGGCACGCCGCATGAGGCGACGATAATCGCCGCGAGCGTCGAAACATTATAGGTGTTGGCCCCGTCGCCGCCGGTGCCGACGATGTCGATGGCGCCTGACGGCGCCTTGACGCGGAGCATTTTCGACCGCATGGCGGCGACCGCGCCGATCAGTTCTTCCTCGGTTTCGCCGCGCACGCGCAAGCCCATCAGAAAAGCGCCCATCTGGGCGTGGGTCGCCTGTCCCGAAAGCACGGCCTCGAAGGCGGCTTGCGCCTCGTCGCGCGAAAGAACCTCGCCATGGGCGATTTTCGCCAGGACCGGTTTGAAAGCTTCCATTTTCTAAGCTTGCCGCTGGAGGTCGCGCCTCGCCGCGTTCCAGCCTTTGGCGAGATCGAGGAAATTGCGCAACAGCGCATGGCCATGTTCGGAGGCGATGCTTTCGGGGTGGAACTGCACGCCATGGACGGGACGGGTGATGTGGCTCAGGCCCATGATCAGGCCGTCGGAAGTTTGCGCCGTGACCGACAGCGCCTTGGGAACGGTGTCGCGGCGCACCACCAGCGAATGATAGCGCGTCGCCTTGAACGGGCTCGGCAACCCGTGGAACAGGGTCTCGCCCTCGTGAAAAATCTCGGCGACCTTGCCGTGGACGGGGGTCGGCGCGCGCACGACCTCGCCGCCGAAAACCTCGCCGATGGCCTGATGGCCGAGGCAGACGCCGAGAATCGGGATTTTGGGGCTGGCCTCGCGGATCAGGTCGAGGCAGATTCCGGCCTCGCGAGGCGTGCAGGGTCCGGGCGACAGCACGATGCAGCCGGGCTCTTCGCCGATGATTTCCGCAACGCTGGCCTGATCGTTGCGCACCACCTTCACCTTCGCGCCGAGCGCGCCGAGATAGTGCACCAGATTGAAGGTGAAACTGTCGTAATTGTCGATCAGGGTGACGGATGGCATCGCAAATCTCCGCTCGGGGCGCGGGCCGTGTCGGGCTGTTTTGAGCGGAAGGCGGGGCGAAGTCAATTGCGGCGGCGCCGGCGCGGCGGCTCGGGATTTGCCTTGCTGCTTTAACCTGCCGCGCGTCGATGCTATATGCAGTGCAACGCAATTTTCGTCGGGGCTTGCGCCAGTTGAAGCCGCTGGCCCCCGTTGAAGGGATCGAAGCCATGGCCCTCCGCCCGCTCATGCACATTACCGACGCCGCCGCCGCGCGGATCGAAAGTCTGGTCGAAAAATCCGCAGGCAAGGCGTTCGGCTTGCGCGTCGGCGTCAAGAACGGCGGCTGCGCCGGCATGTCCTACACGGTAGATCTGGCGGAAGAGGCGCGTCCCGGCGAGACTTTGGTCGAGGAAAAGGGCGCGAAAGTGCTGGTCGAGCCCAAGGCGGTGCTGTTTTTGATCGGCGCGCGGATGGATTTCGTTACCACCAAGCTGTCGGCGACCTTCACCTTCGAGAATCCTAACGAGACCGGGTCCTGCGGCTGCGGCGAATCGGTGTCGCTGACCGAAGCCGCGCCGGAAGTTCTGGCCGGTCTTTCGGCGTAAGAAACGCTTCGGGGGACATGCGGCCTGACGGCGGCCAGACGCATTCAAGCGATTGCCCGGCGCCGACCTGACTTCGTCGTTGATCGGGCGCCCGGCCGCGTTTAAGCTTTGCTTTCATCTTGAAGCGCCATCGGCGGGGGAAATGCATGACCTTGACCTATCAGCCTGGCGTGCTCGCGCCGGCTTCGCCGTCGGGCCGGTCGCTGTCCTTCTCTCTCGCCCATGAAAGAGATCCCCGGCCCGCATTGGCGCGCTTGCGCGAAAATTTCGATCCGCAATGGGGCGTCGTCGGGTTGGGCGAGCCTTTGGTTCGGGCGCTGGGGCGCGAGATTTCCGGCCTTCGGGTCTTTCCGGCGCTTTCGGGCAGCGCCCATGCCATCCCCTCCACCCAGCAGGATCTCTGGATTTTTCTGCGCGCCGCCGATCGGGGCGCGATCTTCGATCTGTCGCGCAAAGTCTTCGACCTGCTCGATGGCGCCTTTGAACCCAGCGACGCCATGGACACGTTTTCCTACGCCGGCGGGCGCGATCTCTCCGGCTACCAGGACGGAACCGCCAATCCCGGCCCGCAGGAGAGCCTCGACGTTGCCATCGCCGGCGAGGCCTTCGCCGCGCCGGGTTCAAGTTTTGTCGCCGTGCAGCGCTGGGTCCATGACCTGAAACGCTTCTTCACCCATTCCGTGGCTGAGCGCGACGCCATGATCGGGCGCCGCCACGCGGACAACGAAGAGATCGACGGCGCGCCGGAATCGTCGCATGTCAAACGCACCGCGCAGGAAACTTTTGCGCCCACGGCTTTCATGGTGCGGCGTTCCCAGCCCTGGGCGACCGATCGGGGCGAGGGGCTGGAATTCATCGCCTATGCCGCCTCGCTCGACCCGTTCGAACAGGTGATGCGGCGCATGGCGGGTCTGGAGGACGGAATCGGCGACGCGTTGTTCCGCTTTTCGCGCCCCTTGACCGGCGGCTATTACTGGTGTCCGCCGGTGGCCGACGGCAGGCTGGACCTGTCGCTGGCGGGGATTTAGAGCGCTTCCACGGAAGACGGGAAAGCGCTCCGGTTCGTTCCCAAATCCGTTCGACAGGAAATTTCCAAGGCTGTAAATGATAGAATGGAGCTTATTTAAACCAACTATCATTGGTCAGTATATTCTTCACTGTCTTGCTAATCTCGGGGCCCGCTTGCTTGTGCATGTCGATTCTGGGATAAATATCGCCGACTACCGTGAGCATATTATTGTTGAGTACGACAATAATCCAAGGGTGCACACCATCGTAATGTTCGCCGTTGTTGCTTGAAAAAGATATTTTTGCGACGCTGATAATGCCGTCCTGTGACCCGCCCCGTGTTCGTTCATGCGCTGCAATCATATCCGCAAGATCCTGGTCGAACGGACCAATTGGACGCACTTTTTCCAGGAACGGTCGCAACTCGGGCTTCGGCGGGATACGGACATTCTGCTTCATGCAAAAATATCCAAATCGGACCAGTTCCACATCGTCGGGTTTGTTGGGTTGCCGAGGACCGACATTGGCTGACAAATTCCAGCGAAAAAAATTGCCTTGTTGCTCTACCACAGCGATGACCATGACACCCTCCGACCATTTTCCCCACAAGCGTCATTCAGGACCCAATGATGCCGAATGATGGGCCGCGAGCCGCCGATTTGTAAAGCTGTGCTTTGTTCGAACGGCGGAGTCTTTTGTTCCGTCATATTTGCGCCCTTTCGTCGCGACAGGTCTTGATCCAGCCGAACGCAATCCGTGCGATCCGTTTCCGCGTAACAACGTCGTTGCGGGCGGCGACGGGCCGGGGAAGAAGGCGAAGTGAAGCGCGCACTGGCGGGTTTCCGGCGCGCTCTTGCCCGCAAAGCGGAAATCGGACACATTTTGCGGGCCTGGCTTCCGGAGGGGTGAAGCGAGCCGGAGGGGAAAGCTTGACACTTGGCAACCCAGCGGACGGGCCGGCTTCCGACTTGCAGACGTCGTCCCTCCTGGACCGCCGCCTGGCGAGGGGACGGGGCGGAGCGACAGCGCCGCCGGTCCCGCTGACCCACCACGAAATTCTCCGTTTGATCGAGCCCTTCACCCGTCGCGGCCGCCACGTCGATTTAGCAGCGAGCGACCGCTCCGAGCGGCGCCTGTTGTTCAAGCCGATTGTCCATGCCAGCGAAGTTCCCGCCTATGCTGGGGCCAGCGAAATCCTGCAACTCGAAAACCCGCGACCCGAGGTCTATCGGCTGATCCGCATCGTGACGCTTGACAGCGGAGCGGCGGCGAAGCTGATCGCGGAAGGTCGGACTCCAGCGAACGTGCTTTCCCGCATCGAGACCGTTGCGCCGGAAAGCCAGTTCCAGTTGGTGGCCGGTATTCCCGTCGCACGCAGCTATCGGCTGGATCAGGCTGGCGATGGAACCCGGCCGGCGGGGATGGCGCTCATATCGGCCGAAGCGCGTTTCGATGGCCTCACGCTGGCGTTGAAGGCGGACACTGGAAAAGGATATCCGGCCGAGATCGAGCTGTCGCCTCAGCCGGGTCGTCCGCTGGAACTGTTGGACGGCTTGCCGGACGATCTGCTGGCGACGCTGGGCTGGGACTGGAAGGTGCTGCGCAAGCGCGGGACCGGTTGGACCGGCGCCCTGCGCGCGCCGCGCAACGAACCCCGCCGCAGCCGTCGAATCGAGATCGCGCTGGAGCGGACCGTGGCGCATCTTGCCCGCACCTTGGCTGAACCGCCGCGCCAATTTCACGACAGGATGGTCCGGGCGCGCTGGAGCGTGGTGTTCCGGCGCATGATCCCGCTGTTATTGTCTGTTGTTTTGATCGCCGGCGCCTCGGCGATGGCTTTCGTGGACATCCCTCAGGAATTCGTGATGCTGATGATGAACCTGCCGCCGCTCATGCTTTTGATGCTGTTTGGCATGCGCGAACTGCCGCGATTCGAAATTCCGCCGCTGCCGCGCGCTTCCCAAGCTGCTGCGTGGTTTCCCCCGGGCGAGCGTCGAGCAGGCCCCTCACAGTCGGCAGACCTGAAATAACGGCCCGATGCGCGGCAACCCGATGAACATCCCGCCGGTTTCGATCGCGGCCGCGAAAGCCGCCCTGATCGAGCAATATCGCGATCCGATGCTGCGGCGCCGCGCATCGATGCTATGGGGCGCCCGCGGGGTCGGAAAATCGTCCATCGTCCGGCAGGTCGCGGAACATTTCAAAATTCCGCTCGTCGATCTGCGTCTGACGACGATCGAGCCGGTCGATATACGAGGCGCGATCTATGCCGACGACATTTTGTCGAAGACCGTGTGGTTCCCGCCCGAATTCCTGCCGTCCCCCGACAGCCCCGACGGCATTCTGTTTCTCGACGAGTTGACCGCCGCCGACCAAAGGCTCCAGATCTCGGCCTATTCCCTGATCCTCGATCGCCGGGTCGGCAATTACCGGCTGCCCGACGGCTGGCAGGTGATCGCCGCCGGCAACGCCAGTTTCCACGGCGCGGTCAGCCACGACATGGGCACGGCGCTGGCCGACCGCATGTTCCACTTCAATGTGCAGACCACCATTGACGCCTTTCTCGACCACGCGGCGGCGATGCGTTTCGCGCCGGAGGTGATGGCTTTTCTCAAAATTCGCCCCGACAAGCTCGACGACACCCAGGCGCAACTCGCCGGCGACCATCTGATTGGCGCGAGCCCGCGCGGATGGGAAGACATTTCCAATGTGCTGAAGTCCGGTCTTTCCGAGGCGGCCAAACGGGTGTTTACGCAGGGGCGCATCGGCGCCGCCAACGCCGCGGAATTCTTCGGCGTGCTGCGCGAGATCCAGGCCGGCGCGGACGTGGTGCGGCTGCTCGCGGCGCGCCCCGGCCCGGAGACCGCCGCCCTGCTGCCGACATCGCTCGACGGGCTTTATGGCATGATCTACGGGCTTTTGGCGGCGAGCGTCGACGAAAGGACGCTTGCGCGCGCGCTGGAGATCATCGAACAATTTCCCGATATCCGGAGCGCCGCGCCGCTGCCGCTGCGAGAGGCGCAGACCCTGTCGATGGAGCTGACGATGCAGCGCGCGCTCGCCACGGGGCTTGAGGCCGCGATTCTGGACAGCGCTTCCTACCATCGATATGCCGAGCGGCGTCGCCGGGACGGCTTCGATGCTTGAAACCCCGGCGCATGGCGATCACCGCGGGACCCGCGCCATCCAGCGCATGGTTGAATTTGCGCCATCGACGGGCGGTCTCGCGCTGTGGGTTCGGCACCGGGATATTGCCGACAGAGATGCGCCAGCCGTCATGACGGATGGCGAAGCGGTTTACTATGGCCCCGCCTTCGACGGTCTTGGCCTGCTCGAACAAACGGGACTGGTCGCACACGAGGTCTTGCACATCGCGCTTCGTCACCCGCAGCGCGCGCTCGATCTGCGGCGACTGCTCGGCGATGTGGACCTGCGGCTGTTCAACATTTGCGCCGACGCCATCGTCAACAGCACGCTGGCCCATCTCGGCTGGCTGCGCTTGCCGCCTTCCTGCGTATTCCTCGAACAAGTGCTGGCGCAGGCGCTGGAGCTGCAACAGGACGCCGAAACGGCCCTGCTGCAATGGGATGTCGAACGGCTCTACCGCAGCATCGACGACCGCAGGATCAAGGACGATGCGCGGCAGGGCGATGGCCGAAGCGGCGCCAGCGGCGCGAGGTCCAGCGAATCCGCTTCCGAGGGCCGCGACTCCTTGCAGCCGCAAGGCGACCCGATCCCGTCGCGTGCGCGGGAGGACGGACCGCGCGCGGCGCGGGTGCGGGAACTCGGCGCCGATTCCAGGTCCGATCTCGCGCCGAGCCCCGAGGCGGAGTCTTCGCCGGAGGCCGAAACCGAACAGGCCCGCGAATGGAGCGAACGCTTGTTGCGCGGCCATGCCGGCGATGGCGAATTCTCGATGCTGCGCGCCTTGATCGCCGATTTGCCGCGCACTCGCACCCCGTGGCGGCAGGTCCTGCGCACGCGACTGGCGAGGGGACTGTCACGCAAGCAGGCGGTGTCGTGGTCGCGGCCGACGCGATCCTACATCGCCAACCAGGGGCGCGCCGGTCCGAACCGGCGCCTGCCCTGGGAGCCGGGATATGGCGCGAACGCGACGGCGCCGAAGATCGCCGTCATGGTCGATGTGTCAGGCTCGATCGACGATGCCCTGATGCAGCGGTTCGCCGACGAGATCGCGGCGATCAGCCGGCGCCAGGAGGCGGGCCTCATTCTGGTGATCGGCGATGACCGGGTCCGCCGCGTCGAAGTCTTCAAGCCGGGCCGGTTCGATCTCGGCAATCTGGATTTCACCGGCGGCGGCGGCACCGATTTTACGCCTTTGCTCGAGCGCGCCGACCAGTATCGGCCGGACATTGGCGTGGTCCTGACCGATCTCGAAGGACCGGCGTGGTTCCGACCAAATTGGCCGGTGATCTGGGCCGTGCCCGAATCGCACGCTTCAACGGTTCCGCCGTTCGGTCAACTGCTGACGCTGGCCTATGATTGAGGCAGGCGTCCGCTTTTCGCTCCCGACACGAATCCCGAGACTTGCTATTCCGCGCCGATGGTCAGGAAGGCGATCCGAAAGGTCGCGATGAAGCCCTCCCGGCGGCTCGCCATCAGGCGGCGCAGTGCGGCGGGCGATTCCGGGCGGTGGCCGGGCCGCGCCTGGCGCGCGCCGGTGCGCTTGAGGCTTTGCAGAAAAGCCCCGGCGTCGGGATAGGAGGCGACGAAGGCGCGGATTTCCGTCTTTTCGGTCAGGCCGGCGGCGAAATTTTCCGGCGGGAAGGGCCATAATCCGTCGGCGAGACCGGCTTCGCGGCAGGCGTCGCGCCATTCGTGCAGACTGCCTTCGACCGGCAGAGCGATGAAACATTTTCCGCCCGGCGCCAGCAAATCCCGCCAGACCCGAACGGCGGCGCGCGGCTCGGGCAGCCAATGGGCCATCATGCTCGACAAAATCACGTCATATTCCCCGAGTGGGCCGGGTTCGGCGGCGTCGGCGCAGATGGTCGCGAGGCCGGAAAATTTGCCCTGAAGCGCTTCGAGCATTTTCGGCGCGGCGTCGAGCACCGCAAATTGCGCTTGCGGCCATTGGCGCAGGGCAAATTCCGTCGCATGGCCCGCGCCGCAGCCGAGATCGAGAATTCTGGCCGGCGTCCGCTCGCAGGCGCGCGCCGCGTAAAGGAGCAACTCGCGGGCGATCTCGCGCTGCACCTTCGAGGCCGCGTCATAGGTCGCCGCCGCCGCGTCGAAAGCGCGGATAATGGCGAGCTTGGTCGGGTCAGAAGCCATGAGCGTTTAAGAATGCCTCGATTTTTTCGGCGCAGAATTTTGGCGCGGTCCAGGGCAGTCCATGCCCGCCCTTGGCGCTCAGGGCAAGCGTCCCGCCCGCCGTCCGCGCCAGATTTTCCGCCTCGGAAAGGGGCGCAAGAACGTCGTCGCGCGCCGCCAGAACGCATAAGGGCCGGTTCCCGAGTTGCGGCGCGGCGTCGAAATCGGCCAGCAACGCCAGTCCTTCGGCCAGCGCCGCCGCATTTGCCGGTCCCGGCGGCGGCGCGGCGATGAAGGCGCGGAAATTTTTCACGCTTTGGTCGGCGTCGCGCGCGAGAGCAGTCCGCATCGCCCGCAATTGCGCCAGCTGGACGCAGCCGCGCCCGCGGGCGTCGAGGCAGAAGCGCGAAAAACTATTGATCGCGACCGCGCCGGCCCAATCCGGCCTCTGCCGCAGCCCCCATAAAAAGCCCGCCGAATGGCCGACGAGAATGTCGCCGGGCCGAGGGTCTGAAAAAGCGTCGGACAAGGCGGCTGGCGCGCCGGCCGCGCCGAAATAGCCTAGATCGACGCGCGCCTGAGGGAATTTTTCGAGCCTGGGGCCGACCAAGTCCCAGATTGCCGGCCCGAGCGCCCAGCCATGGATGAAAACCAGCCTCACGCCGCTGCTGCTTTTCACGCGGCAGCCTTCGGCGCGTAAACCGGCGCCAGTTCGCCCAAGACATCGATCAAAACGTCAATGTCCTGGGCTTTATGCGCGGCGCTCAGCGAAATCCGCAACCGGCTCGATCCCTGTGGCACGGTTGGCGGCCGGATGGCGGGGACGAGCAGGCCGCGCCGCTCCAGTTCCGCCGCCAGAGCCAGCGTCTGGGTCTCGCCGCCGACCAGAACCGGCACGATCTGGCTGGCGCTGGCGCCGCAATCCCAGCCCTGCGCGTTGAGCGCCCCGCGCAGCCGGGCCGCCTGCGCCAGCAGGTTTTGGCGTTCCGCCGCCATTTGCGGAACCAGCGTCAGGGCCGCGTCGATGGCGCCGAGCACGGCGGGCGGCAGGCCGGTGGAATAGACCAGCCCGCCGCAGCGCTGGATCAGAAAGTCGCGGATTTCCGGCGCGCAGGCCAGATAGGAGCCAAAACCGCCGAGCGCCTTGCCGAAAGTGCCCATGGCCACGTCCACCACAGGCGCGAAATCCTCACACAGGCCGAAGCCGCGCGCGCCGAAAACCCCGGTGGCGTGGGCCTCGTCGACATAGAGCAGGGCGTCGTAGCGCTGCGCCAGCGCGCCGATCCGGGCGAGATCGGCGAGGTCGCCGTCCATGCCGAACACGCTTTCGGTAAGGATCAGGCAGAAATCTTGCCTTTTGGCGCGGCTTTGCAGAAGCTGTTCGAGATGGTCGCAATCATTGTGGCGAAAACGCATCAGCCGGGCGCCGGAGAGCAGGGCGCCTTGCAGCAGCGAATGATGGGCAAGGCGGTCGGCGAGAATCGACACCGGGCGCCCGGCGACGTCGCGGTCGGCCAGCGCCGCCACGGCGGTCAGATTGGTCTGGTAGCCCGAGGCCAACACCAGAGCGGCGGGCTGGTTCTTGGCGCGCGCGATCCGCGCTTCGAGTTCGCCAAAAGCCGGATGTTCGCCTGTCACCAGCCGCGAGGCGGCGACGCCGGCGCCATATTTTTCCGTATGGACGCGCGAGGCTTCGATCAGCGCGGGGTGCAGGCTCAGTCCGAGATAATCGTTGCTGGCGAAATTGACCAGCAGCCTACCGTTGCGCCTGAGCCGGCCATCGGCGGCGATCTGGCCGGGCGTCAGCGCGCGCAGGCGGTCCTGTTCGGCGCGCCGGTCGCAATAGGCGCGGAAGATTTCTGTTTTTGCCATTTGCCGCCGACCTAATAGTAGAATTGCGAAGATAAAGGCAAACAGCCTATATTTGCAGCCTGCCCTGAGCGCCAACCGGCGCGGCGGCGCATCGGAATCGAATGCCTGTGGCGCCGGACGCTTCCAAAACCGACCGATAGATCGGCTTTGAAGCCAAAAACCTTTTTCACGAGAGCCTCATGACGCTGAACCCGCAATTCGCCGAAATAGCTCCGATCCGCCACGACTGGACGGTCGAGGAAATCGAAGCCTTGTTCGCCTTGCCGTTGCTCGATCTCGTCCATCGCGCGCAATGCGTCCATCGTCAATATCACGACGACACCATTCAACTCGCCAGCCTGTTGTCGATCAAGACCGGCGGCTGCGCCGAGGATTGCGGCTATTGCCCGCAGAGCGCCCATCACGCCAAAAAAACCGGGCAGGCCAAGGAACAGCTGATCGACGTCGATTATGTGCTGTCGCGGGCGCAGATCGCCAAGGAGGCCGGGGCCTCGCGTTTCTGCATGGGCGCGGCCTGGCGCTCGGTGCGCGACGGCAAGGAATTCGACAGCGTCGTGGACATGGTCAAGGGCGTCACCGGCATGGGGCTGGAGGCCTGCGTGACGCTCGGCATGTTGCAGCCGCATCAGGCGCGCCGCCTGGCCGAAGCCGGCCTGCATTCCTACAACCATAACCTCGACACCAGCCCCGAATATTACGGCGAAATCGTCTCGACCCGCACCTATCAGGAGCGTCTCGACACGTTGGGCTATGTGCGCGCCGCCGGAATCAGCCTGTGCTGCGGCGGCATTATCGGGATGGGCGAGAAGGAATTCGACCGCGCCTCGCTGTTGCGGGTGCTGTCGGAAATGAATCCCCATCCCGAAAGCGTGCCGGTCAACGCCCTTGTCGCGGTGCGCGGCACCCCGATGGAAGGCCGCCCGGCGGTGGACGCCTTCGACATGGTGCGGATGATCGCCGTGACGCGCATCGTCATGCCGCGCGCCCGCGTCCGCCTTTCGGCGGGCCGCAGCGAAATGAGCGCCGAAACGCAGGCTTTGTGCTTCATGGCCGGCGCCAATTCCATTTTTTACGGCGAAAAGCTGCTGACGACGTCCAACAATGACGCGGCGCAAGACCGCGCCCTGATCGCGCGGCTAGGCTTGAATGTGCAGGAAATCACCGAGACGCCATTTCATCACGATCTCGACGAGTCCGCCAGGGTCGAACAGATCGCGGAAGTCAGCGCCGCGAGCTGATCCTCCGTAATGGTGAAAGCCGGGGTCAGATAGACGATATCGCCGAAGGGGCGGACCCAGACGCCCTTTGCGACGAATTTTTCGCGCAAGGCGCCGGCGTCGCCGATAGATTGCAATTGCACGACGCCTATGGCGCCCTTGACCCGCACGTCGACCACGCCGGGAAAGGCGCGGCATGGCGCCAATCCCTCCCGCAGCAAAGTTTCAATGCGCGCGACCTGCTTCAGGCGCGGTTCATTGTCAAACAGGTCGAGCGAGGCGTTGGCGGCGGCGCAGGCGAGCGGATTGGCCATGAAGGTCGGGCCGTGCATCAGCGCCTTGGCCGGATCGTCGGAAAGAAATGCCTCAAAAACATGCGGCCGCGCCAAAGTCGCGGCGAGCGACAGGGCGCCGCCGGTCAGGCCCTTGCCGAGACAGAGGATGTCGGGGGTGATTCCAGCCTGCTCGCAGGCGAACAGCGTCCCCGTCCGCCCGAATCCGACGAAAATTTCGTCGGCGATCAGCAACACCCCATGGCGCCGGCAGGCCTCGGCGACGCGGCGCAGAACCTCCGCGGAGTGGAACTTCATGCCGCCTGCGCCTTGCGCCAGAGGCTCGATCAGAACGGCGGCTATCCGTCCCTTCTCATGCTCCAGCAGAACATTAAGTGTATCCTCTAACTCTCTGTTAAAAGGCAATTCTGCCAGAGTTTGTTTGGGCAGATAATTCCTGAACAAGGCGTGCATGGACTCGTCGGGATCGCAGACCGACATGCAGGCCATGGTGTCGCCGTGATAGGAATGGCGGAAGCTGACCATGCGGCTGCGGCCGAGTTCGCCGCGGTTGAGGTGGAATTGCACCGCCATTTTCATCGCCACTTCGACGGCGACCGAGCCGCTGTCGACGAAAAACACATGGTTGAGGTCGCCGGGGGTCCGGGCCGCCAGCCTCTCGCCAAGCTTCAGCGCCGGTTCGTGCACGAGACCGCCGAACATCACATGCGGCATGGCCTCGATCTGGGCGTGCAGCGCGGCCTGGATATGGGGATGGTTATAGCCGTGGCAGGCGGTCCACCAGCTGGCGATTCCGTCGATCAACTCGCGCCCGTCGCGCAGCCGGATCAGCGAGCCCTGGGTCGAGACGGCCTCGGGGGGCTGGCTTGCGGTCTGCATCTGGGTGTAGGGAAGCCAGAGGTGGTTCAGCAGGTTTGTCATTTTGCTCAAGGTTGGAGGCGGCTTGGCCCAAAGATATTTCATCACCTCGACCGGCACCGGCATTGGCAAGACCTATGTCACGGCGGCGCTGATCCGTCAGGCGAAAGCGCTCGGGCTGACGGTCGCCGCCACTAAGCCGGTTATCTCGGGCTTCGACAAGCGGGAAATCGCCGCCAGCGACACGGGGGCGATCCTCGCCGCCCTGGGCGAGGACCTCAGCCCGGAAAATGTCGAAAAAATTTCACCGTGGCGTTTTGCCGCGCCGCTCGCGCCGAGCCTGGCGGCGCGTGCCGAGGGCCGGTCGCTCGACTGCGCGGCGCTGTTCGCCCAGGGGCGGGCCTTTCTGCGGCAGGACGCCGATCTGCTGCTGATCGAGGGCGTCGGCGGCGTGATGGTCCCGCTCGACGCCAACAACACGGTGCTGGACTGGGTCGTCGCCCTGGGCGCGCCGACCGTGCTGGTGGTCGGCGATTATCTGGGCACGATCAGCCACACGCTGACGGCGGTCGAAGTGTTGCGGATGCGTGGGGTCGAGCTTGCGGCGATCGTGGTCAGTCAAGGTCTGGCGAACGAGCCGTTCAGCTATGCGCCCAGCGAAATTGCGCACCGGATCGCTCCCCTGCCAGTGTTGCGGCTGCCTTACGCCGCGCAAGGCGAGTCGCTGGCCGGCCTCGTTCGAAACAAAGGTTGAACCCGATCATTTCACGCGCGGATAATCGCCATGCAGGAACCCCTGCCGCGCCGAAAGCGACATGCCATATTCTCCGCCGAAAGTGATCTTGTCGTCGGTGACGGTTACGGTGGCGTCGTCATGGTCGGCGATCGCATATTTTCCGTCCTTTGCGGTCAGCGCGCCTCCGTCCTGGGCGAGATAGCCGTCAGGAAAAGGTTTCGGCCGATAGGCGTCGGGCATCCAGTCGCCATACCAGTCGAGCCAGAGGCCGCCGTTCTTCTCGTATAACAGCAGGGTGGTTTGTTCGTGACTGAAGGCCTTGCCGTAATCGGTATAGATTTTGGCGTTGCCGTAATGGTTCAGGGCGTCGATGCGCGCCCGATACAGGCCGAGGCAGGTATCGCCACTGTTGCTGGCTTCGAACTGGGGGCATTGTTGCGTCATGCTCAGCCAGGCGCGCTGCGAATCCTTGATGAAGGTGGGAATCGGGAAATCGCGCAGCCGCTGCTGGTAGACTTTGGCCAGCGCCTCGTCGGCCTTGCCCAAGGCCGGCTCACGGCAGATTTTCACTTCCAGCGGCGTTTTGGCTTTGGCGCAATTGAAACTGGCGGACTGCGCGACCGATGCGGGCAGGGCGATGAACAGCACCAAAAGGCCGAGAACTTTCATGTCGCGCGCCCTCTAAAACGCTTCCGACAATTTCCTCGATCATTTAGCCGGAAACGCTGCCGATAACAACGGCCTGCAAGAGCATCGGTCGGTTCGTCCTCGACGACAAGGGCGGCGTCGCGCTTGTCGTCGATCACGACAAGTTGCCGGCCGCGCCGCTCGATCTTGCGATAAGAGGCTGATGGGCGCCTCGCAGGAAGACACGGATCCCCAGGACAGGAGTTTCAGCGCTGAACCGCTTTTTCTATGCTTCGTTCGCAAGGACCACCCAAGGGATCAAAAATGCACTGAAACTCTGATTTTCAACACAAATCCCCTTACCCTGAGGAGCCTGCTTTAGCAGGCGTCTCGAAGGGCGAGGGGGTCGTTAGCCACCAGGTTTCAGCCTCGCGGCGCCAAAGGTTTCTTCGGCTGCCCATGGTTCGAGACAGGCTCCTCCGGGCGTCTCGCGACGCCCGGAGGAGCCTTCCTCACCATGAGGGGCCGGGGGCGGCGAAAAAGCGGCCGAAGGCCAATCATAATAGTCCGGGTTCGCCGAAGGCGCGCCAAATCCTCGCGATAAGGCCGATTCTACTCCACGTCCTCGACCTCGACCGGCCCGCCGCCATTGACCCGCTGGGCCAGCGAGGCTTCGAGAAAATCGTCGATGTCGCCATCGAGCACTTCGTCCGGCGTGCCGGAGACGTAGCCGGTGCGCAGGTCCTTGACCATCTGGTAGGGTTGCAGCACATAGGAGCGGATCTGGTGGCCCCAGCCGATTTCCGATTTGGTGGCGTTGACCTTGCTGGCCTCGGCCTCGCGGCGCTCCAGTTCCTGTTCGTAAAGGCGGGCGCGCAGCATGTTCCAGGCGGTCGCGCGGTTCTTGTGCTGCGAGCGCTCCATCTGGCAGGCGACGACGATGCCGGAGGGAATATGGGTGATTCGCACCGCCGAATCGGTGGTGTTGATGTGCTGGCCGCCCGCGCCTTGCGCGCGATAGGTGTCGATGCGGCAATCGCTCTCGTTGACCTGAATGTCGATCTTGTCGTCGATCACCGGATAGACCCAGGCCGAAGCAAAACTCGTGTGGCGCCGCGCATTGGAATCGAACGGCGAAATCCGCACCAGACGATGCACGCCGGATTCGGTCTTGGCCCAGCCATGGGCGTTATGGCCCTTGATGAGCAAAGTCGCGGATTTTATGCCCGCCTCGTCGCCCGGCGTTTCCTCGATCAGCTCGACCTTGAATTTATGGCGCTCGGCCCAGCGCGTGTACATGCGCAACAGCATCCGCGCCCAGTCGCAGCTTTCGGTGCCGCCGGCGCCGGAATGAATTTCGATGAACGTGTCATTGGCGTCGGCTTCGCCCGACAGCAACGCCTCGACCTGCCGACGCTCGGCCTCGGTCTTGATGGTCTTGAGTTGGTCGATCCCTTCTTTTTCGGCGTCGGCGTCGCCCTCCATCTCGCCCAGTTCGACGAGGGTGATCGCGTCTTCGAGTTCGCTCTCGAAACGGGCGAGCGAGCCGAGCCGGTCTTCGAGCTCGGTGCGCTCGCGCATCAGTTTCTGCGCGCCTTCGGCGTCGTTCCAGAAGTCGGGATGTTCGGATTTGGCGTTCAGTTCGGCGAGGCGGCGCGTCGAGGTCTCGACGTCAAAGATGCCTCCTCAGCAGTCCCACGGACTGCTTGATCTGTTCGACGAGCGAAACGGCTTCCGCGCGCATGGGACTGCTTTCTGTTCAAAAAAGGGAGGCAAAGAATAGAGACCGGCAGGGCAAGTGTCAAAGCCGGTCAATAAAGCCCGCCGGTTCCCGAGCCGACCGCCTGGTCGGTGGCGGGGCTGTGGCTGACGCGCGCGGTTCCGCCGCCGCCGCCGCGATACGTATCGGGGGGCGCGGTGCCGGGCTTGAAGGCTTCGAGGATAGAGCCGGTTCCCGACGAGCGCAGGCCCGAATGGACATCTACCGAGATCAGCTTGATGCCCGGCGGCACGCGGAAGGGGGTGTCCGGCTTGTCGGCCAGCGCCATTTTCATGAAGTCGCGGAAAATCGGCGCGGCATAGGTCGCGGCCTGCGCCGAATCGCCCATCGAGCGCGGCTTGTCGTAGCCGAGGTAGACGCCGACGGCGAGATCGGGCGAATAGCCGATGAACCAGAGGTCCTTGGCTTCGTTGGTGGTGCCGGTCTTGCCGGCGAGATGCTTGCCGACTTCACGGATCGACACGCCTGTGCCGCGCTGGATCACGCCTTCCATGATCGAGGTGATCTGGTAAGCGGTGAGCGGATCGAGCACCTGCTCGCGATTGTCCACCAGCCTGGGTTCGCTTTCGGGATCGAATTTCGGCGCGTCGCAGCCGAGGCACTGGCGCTCGTCGTGGCGGTAGATCGTATGGCCCCAGCGGTCCTGAATGCGGTCGATCAGCGTCGGCTTGATGCGCTTGCCGCCATTGGCCAGCATGGAATAGCCGGTGACCATGCGCATCACCGTGGTTTCGCCGGCGCCCAGCGACATCGGCAGATAGGTCGCCATGTCGTCGTAAATGCCGAAGCGGCGCGCATATTCGGCGATCAGCGGCATGCCGATGTCGCGGGCGAGGCGCACGGTCATCAGGTTTTTCGAATGTTCGACGCCATAGCGCAGGGTGTGAGGTCCGTAATGGCCCGACTCGAAGTTTTCCGGGCGCCAGACTTCGCCATTCGGCTGCGCGATCTCAACCGGTTCGTCGAGCAGGATCGAGGACGGCGTATAGCCATTGTCGAGCGCGGTGGCGTAGACGAAGGGCTTGAACGACGAGCCCGGCTGGCGCAGCGCCTGGGTCGAGCGGTTGAACGACGACTGGTCGAAGGAAAAGCCGCCGACCATCGCGAAGACGCGGCCGGTATAGGGGTCCATCGCGACGATGGCGCCCGAAATTTCCGGAACCTGCCGCAGGCGAAACTGGCCGGGGCGCCCCTCCATTGGCTCGACATAGATCACGTCGCCGGGCTTGAGCGCCTGGCGAAAGCGCTGGCGGGTCCAGCGCAGGCCGTCGGCGGTCAGCGAACCGGTTTCGCGCAGACGGGAAATTTCGCCGGATTTTTCGCGCGGCGGCTGCAGGCCGATGCGGGCGGCGGCGTCGTTGACGTCGAGCACGACGGCCAGCCGCCAGGGGGCGACGTCGCCGAGCGCCGGAACCTCGCCGAGCGGCTTGCCCCAGTCGGTCGTCAGTTCGATCGTGCGCACCGGGCCGCGCCAGCCATGGGCCTCGTCGAAGCGCAGCAGGCCATCGACCAGCGCCTTGCGCGCCATCAGCTGCATTTTCGGATCGAGGGTGGTGCGCACCGACAGGCCGCCCTCATAGAGTTTCTTGTCTCCGTAGCGGTCGTTCAATTCGCGGCGCACTTCCTCGGCGAAATAGCCGGCGGCGATGGAATTGGGCGACAGCGCGCGCGGGTTGACGGTCAGCGGTTCGGCCTTGGCGGCGTCGCCCTCCTTGCGGGCGACGTAGCCATTCTCGACCATGCGGTCGATGACGTAATTGCGGCGCGCGATGGCGGCGTCGCGGTTGCGATAGGGATTGTAATTATTCGGCCCCTTGGGCAGGGCGGCGAGATAGGCGGCCTCGGCAAGGGTCAGTTCATGCGCCGATTTGTCGAAATAATTGAGGGCGGCGGCGGCGACGCCGTAATTTCCGAGGCCGAGATAGATTTCGTTGAGATAGAGTTCGAGAATGCGCTCTTTCGAATAGGCCTGCTCGATGCGCAACGACAACAGGGCTTCCTTGATCTTGCGATCGAAGCTGCGTTCGTTGGTCAGCAGAAAGTTCTTCGCCACCTGCTGGGTGATGGTCGAGGCGCCCTGGACATGCTTGTTGCCCTGCGCCAGCACCATCGCGGCGCGCACAATGCCTTCCGGATCGACGCCGTTATGGCTGTAGAAATTCTTGTCCTCGGCCGAGATGAACGCCTGTTTGACCAGCGGCGGAATGGCGCCGGAGGGCAGATAGAGCCGGCGTTCGTGCGAATATTCGGCGAGCAGCGAGCCGTCGCCGGCATGGACCCGGGTCATGATCGGAGGTTCGTAATTTTTCAGCTGGGTATAGTCGGGCAGGTCCTTGGAATAGACATAGATCAGCCCGCCGAGGGCCACGGCGGCCAGAACGACGAGGATCGCGCCCGTGGCGAAAACGAAGCCGAAAAAACGGGCGATCATCCGCATCCATTGACCTTTCGCAAATTCACTTTTCCGACTCGCCAGCGCCTTTTCTTTGCGCTGCTTTCGCGCGGCCTGGTTCGAATGAAGCCGTCCCGCAAGTTCGCCGGAAGCGCGCCTATATCACCGTGGCTGCGCGCGGGCCATCCGAAATTGGTCAGGGTCCTGAACGGCCGACTGAAATTTCGTATTGCTGCGGCTCTAGTTGCCGCCGCTTTGTGTCGCTTTAAGGGCGCCGCCGCCGGACGCGGCGTCCGGGGCCGGCGCGCCCCCCTGTTCCGGCTGGCGCGAGGCGAAAAACGCATCGATCGCGCGGGCGACCTGCGCGGCGGCTTTTTCGCGCCAGGCCGGCGCGCTCAGGTCGGCGGCGTCGGCGTCGTTCGACAGGTAGCCAAGCTCCAGCAGCACCGAGGGGACGTCGGGCGCCTTGAGGACGACAAAACCGGCCGAGCGGCGCGGATTCTTGTTGAGCCGCGCCGCGACCTTCCAGTATTCCGACAGGGAATGGGCGAAAACATGGGAAAAAGCTCGGGTTTCCCGCCGCGTCAGGTCGAACAATATGTCGTTGACGTCGCTGGCGTCCTCCTGGGCCTCGACTCCGGCGGCGGAATCCGCCTTGTTCTCCTGCTCGGCGACGCGGGCGGCCTCGGCGTCGGAGGCGCGCTCGGAAACCGTATAGACCGTTGCGCCCTGCACGCCGGCGCCGCCCGCCAGAGCATCGGCGTGAAGGGAGACGAAGAGTTCGGCATGGAGGTCGCGCGCCATCCGCACGCGCTCGCGCAGCGGCACGAACACATCGTCCTCGCGGGTCAGCACGACGCGGTAATGGCCGTCATGGCGCAATTTTGACGCCAGAGCCTTGGCGAAATCGAGCACCAGGAATTTTTCGACCCCGCGATCACGTCCGATCGCTCCCGTGTCGATCCCGCCATGGCCGGGGTCGAGCACGACGACCGGCCTGGGCGCTTCGCCGGGAGGCCGGGCGGCGGCGGTCGCGGTTTCCCGCGCCTTGTCCCGGGCGGTGTCCTGCGGCAGGGCGGCGGCGGCCTGTTTTTCGGCGCCGGCGCGCGCGGCCGTCCGGAACGCTGCTTCGGCCTGCGGAGCGAGCGACAGGGACAGTTCATAGGCTTCTGCGGCCGGGGCGCAGTCCGACGAAATCATTTCCGCCGGCCCGGAGAGATCGACGACGATGCGGGATTTTCCCGGGGCCAATCTGCCGAATCGGTAGGAGGCGACGAGCCCCGCCGCGTCCGTCGCCCTGTGCCGGGAGTGGCGACGGCGCTTTTCCGGCGCTTTCAAGCCGGCGTCGGGATCGATCTGGAAATTGACCTCCGACAGGTCGACAATGGCGCGGGCGGGCCGGTCCAGCACATAGCTCTGCGCGGCGACGCAAGCGGAGAGGCTGAAGATCAGCCGGGTCTCGCGCGGCCCCGGTTCGAGCCGGACGGCGCGGGCGATGGGGGGCGGCGCCGAAACCGGCGCCGGTTGTTGCGCCAGCGCCGCGAAAAAAGGCGCGAAAACCAAGCCGAGCGCAAGAACCGGACGCGCAGTCGGGTGATCATGCGTCCGCCGCCGTGGTTTGCCGCCAGAGCCCATGTTTTTCAGATTATTCCGTTCTGCCGACGCCGGTTCGTGCGATGGAGTCAGACCATGAAATGATTAACCTTTGTTTACCATCGCCACAGGCGAGTCCGCGCGCGCACTGTGGCGCCGTCGCCACGCCTGCGATCAAACTTGCCAAAGCCGGGTTCCTTCGGTTAGATAGAACGGTTCCAGTTCGGGCGCGATAAGATTCGCGCCAAACGAGCGAAGAACGGCCTCTCCAGCCTCGACGCGCCGCTTCCTTAAGCAAGAGCTTTTCGCGTCGGCGGGGGTTGAGCCGCTTTTTCGTCCGCCATACGGCCTGGACATAGTCCGGCGTCCCTGCGCGCCGGAGGACAGGTGAAAAGTTTGCTCGTGCTCGAATCAAGACCTCATCGCGGCGACAATAGCCGCGCGAGGCATTTTATCGCGGAATCCCTCGGCGCCGAAAGGCGTCCGGGTTGCGCGCGATTCGCAGCGGGCCGTTCCCCCCCTTCCTCCGGCGTCCCGATCCGCCCACCGGGCCGTTCGCCCGTCTTTTCCCGCTGCGCCGCGCCTCAAGAGCGCTGCGCGTGGCGTTTTCCGTCACTTCACCTTCCCTCAACCCGTTATCGCATGGCGCGCCTCCCGTGGCGCGGCGCCGAGCGCGTAATCGGACCGGGCGGCCCAGTTCGGCTTGATGTTTCCTGGAAACGTCAAAGCGATTTGAGCTTCTGTTTTCAAAGCATAGTCTTATCCGGAAAGTCACCCGCTTTTTGGCAATATGCTCTGGAATCCGCCGACGAATGCGCAAGCGCGATCCTGGCCTGTGGCCGCGTCATGCCTGCAAGAGTTCCCAATGGCCAACAAGATGATCATCGACGCCTCCCATCCCGAAGAAACGCGGGTGGTGGTGCTACGCGGCAATAGAGTCGAAGAGTTCGATTTCGAATCCGCGTCCAAGAAACAACTGCGCGGCAATATATATTTGGCGAAAGTGACGCGGGTCGAACCCTCGCTTCAGGCCGCCTTTGTCGAATATGGCGGCAATCGCCACGGCTTTCTCGCCTTTTCTGAAATCCATCCCGATTATTACCAGATCCCCCATGCCGACCGCGCCGCCTTGCTCGAAGAGGAATCGCGCGCGCATCGCGAGGAAGAGGACGAGGACACCAGCCGCCGCCGCAGCCGCCGCCACCGGCGCGGCTCGGAACGCCGCCGTCCCAACGACGACGAGCGCGTGACCGGCGAGATTCTCGGCGACGACGAGCCCGGCGCATCGGCCCAATCCGGGGAAAGCGCCCGCGAGGATGGTCAGGCAGCTCAGGACTTTGCGCCGGAGCAGGGCGTCGAAATACCTGGCGGGCCGGAAGCAGAATTCGTCGAGGCCGCTGAATTCGAAGGCGAAGCGGCGCCAGATGGCGCGGTCGCGGCGCAAGAGTGGAGCGTCGACGCTGACTCGGTTCAACAGTCGGTCGCGGTTGAATTGCTTGCTGTCGCCGAGCAGGAGCCGGTTTTGGAAGTCGCCCCCTCGGTCGAGGCCTCGCCACGGGCCGCAAGCCACGAACTCGCTTCGGATCCGGAAGGATTCGCTATTGTCGAGGAGGCTGGCGACGAACCGGGTGAAACGCACGACGACACATTTGTGGCCCGCGCGCCAGAAGCCGCTTTTTTTGAACCGCGCGAGTCGCGGGAAGCGGTGGATCCCGACGAGGCCTTGGGTGAAAACGGGGAAGAAGAAGGGACGAGCGCGCGCCGCTTCGCCGTCCGTGACCGAGATCAGGAAGGCGATAACGGCGTCCATGAAGACCGTGAGAGCGGCGACCGTGAAGGCGGCGAAAGCGGCGAGGAAGAAGAAATCGTCGAACAGCTTGGCGGCGACGCCATGGACGAGGCGCCCTATCGCATGCCGCGCCTGCGCCGCCAGTACAAGATCCAGGAAGTCATCAAGCGCCGTCAGGTGTTGCTGATCCAGGTGGTCAAGGAGGAGCGCGGCAACAAGGGCGCGGCTCTGACCACCTATCTGTCGCTCGCCGGGCGCTATTCGGTGCTGATGCCCAATACCGCGCGCGGCGGCGGCATTTCGCGCAAGATCACCGACGCCGTCGACCGCAAGCGGCTCAAGGAAATCGCCCAGGAACTCGACGTTCCGGAAGGCATGGGAGTCATCCTGCGCACCGCCGGGGCGTCCCGCACCAAGCCGGAAGTCAAGCGCGATTTCGAATATCTGATGCGCATGTGGGAGACGGTGCGCGAACTCACCCTGTCCTCCAGCGCCCCGGCGCTGGTCTATGAGGAAGGCTCGCTGATCAAGCGCGCTATCCGCGACCTCTATAACAAGGACATCGACGACGTCGTCGTCGCCGGCGAGGCGGGTTACCGCGAGGCGCGCGATTTCATGCGCCTGTTGATGCCGAGCCATGTCAAGAATGTGCAATTCTATACCGAGCCGCAGCCGATCTTCGCCAAATGGGGCGCGGAATCGCAGCTCGACGCGCTTTTCCATACCCAGGTGACGCTGAAGTCGGGCGGCTATCTGGTCATCAACCAGACCGAGGCCCTCGTCGCCATCGACGTCAATTCGGGCCGCTCGACGCGCGAACATAATATCGAGGACACGGCGCTTCGCACCAATCTCGAAGCGGCGGACGAAGTCGCCCGGCAATTGCGGTTGCGCGATCTCGCCGGCCTCATCGTCGTCGATTTCATCGACATGGAGGAAAGCCGCAACAATCGCGCCGTCGAGCGCCGCATCAAGGAAGCGCTCAAGGACGATCGCGCCCGCATCCAGGTCGGCCGCATCTCGCATTTCGGCCTGTTGGAAATGTCGCGCCAGCGCATCCGCACCGGCGTGCTCGAAGGCTCCTCGGTGATCTGCCCGCATTGCGCGGGCGCCGGCACCGTGCGCTCGACCGCTTCGGTCGCCGTCCATGTGATGCGCGTACTCGAAGACGCTCTGATCAAAAGCGCCTCGCATAATGTGATTTTGCGCACCCGCACGGTGATCGCGCTCTATATTCTCAACCAGAAGCGCTCGTTGTTGCGCGTGATCGAGGAGCGTTTCGGCGTCTCGGTGACCGTCGAGGCCGACGATTCGCTGACCGGCGGCGCCTATCATGCGCTGGAGCGCGGCGAGCCGGCGACCGGTCCGGCGCCGGACCCGCTGCGCCGCTTCGATCCCCGCCGCGCGATCGACGACATCGAACCGATCGGCGAAGCGGAATCGGAAGCCGATTTCGACGAAGAGATCGAGCCCGAGACCGAGGCGGCGGAGGGCGAGTCCTCCGAGGCGGGCGGCGAGAACGGCGATGCGGAAAACCGCCGCCGCCGTCGCCGCCGTCGCGGCCGGGGCCGCAATTTCGAGCGCGACGCCAGCGTCGCCGATCCCAATGCGCCGCAGCCTTCCGATGAAGGGCTGGAGACGATGGCGGAAATCGGCGGCGACCTGATCGCGCCGGTCGAGTCCGGCGGCGAGGAAGAACCCAGCCCGGAGGCGCCGCGCGAAGAAGGTCCGGACGAGCGCCGGCGCGGCCGCGGCCGTTGGCGGCGTCGCGGCGGACGCGGCGCCCGCGACGGTGAAAACGGCGAATTTGCCGGCGACTGGCGCCCGACCGGCGAGACGGCGAGCAACGAGAACGAAGCGGGTGAATTGTCGCAGCTGACGGCGCCCGCCGCCGAAACCGACGAGGCTGTGCCGCCGACTCCTGAGTCGCGCGTCCATCCGGCTTTCGCTGCACCGGAAGCGGCGCACGAGCCGGCTTCGCCGGAAGCAGTCGCCGAGGCGGCGCCCGTTCCGGTTCACATCGAACCGGCGCCTGTCCCGGTCGCCGCGACGCCGGAGCCGAGATCGCAACCGGCGCAAAAATCGCGATCGGAGTCCAGGCCCGAACCTTTGCAAGAGTCGCAACCTTTGCCGGAGGCGGCGCCGTCTCCCGTTCCCCGCCAGATCGAACTGCCGGTCATCACCGCAGCCGACCCGGACAAGCCGAAGCGCTCCGGCTGGTGGGCGCGAGCCAAGGCCAATATTGCCGGCAACTAAACGAAAATAGGCCGCATCCTGGATGCGGCCTTTTTCTTTGCGCTTGCGCTCGGCTTGACCCGGTTCAGGCGGTGGCGTTGACAAATGGGCGCATAAATTTCAGCCCTGCATAGCTCCGCCCGCGCCGCCTAGAGCAATGTGCGAAAAAGTGGACGCCGGTTTTTCGCAAAAACATTGCGAAAACGAAGGAATCTAAATTCGATTGCGATTCAGCCGAATCGCAATCGAAGCTAGTCGCCAGGGGTGCGGAAAAAACGAACAGGCCCCGCCGCCTGGGGCGCGCGGGGCCAAAATTCGCCTTATTGCGAATTCCGATAGAGATCAGAACAAAAGGCGGATGTTTCCGCTATGAGACCTGCTTTGAGTGTTTATCGGCATCTCCCATCGAACTGGCGGATTTCGCGCTTTGGCCTTGGTTCAACGTCGAGACGTCTCACCCTGACGAGAGCGTCCGAAATCAGCTAACTGAGGTGGAGTCATGCAAACCGCTTTCCAGGCTTTATCGCCGATGCGCGAGTGGATCCGGAGGGAGCCTGATCTCACGCGCAGCGATCCATGCTGGCGGCCGATCCACAACAGCAACAAAACATTTTAAGTCTTGTCGCCATTACCGGGGATATCGACCATAATATTGCTCGTCTTGCGGGTTCATAGCCCGAAGGCGTTATCCTTGACTTGAAAGCGGCTCCGCACGTCTTTCAATCGAGGCTGCAATGACTTCTAGTGTGACACCTTTTTTAATTTCGTCAACAGAGATTTTACGCTGGCGACGTCGCGCCCGGGGGGCTCGGCTCAGGGATAGGTCCGGGAAGGCTGGAGCGAACCTGAAATCCTTTGAATATTCGCCTGTTGTTGCGCAAAATGCTTGCAGTTGCGTTCAAGCCGGAGAAGCAAGAATGGCCACACGCGTTCGTTGGCGACCCATTTTTCGGGCGATTCCGTTATTTTCGGCGCTGCTGGCGGCCCTTGTCCTCGCAACCGCCACGGCGCGGGCGCAAACGCCGCGTTTCGACCATATCTATGTCATCGTTCTTGAAAATCATGGTTTCGACGACGCCCTGTTCAACGGCCCGTCGCCCTTCCTGCGCGAACTGGCGCGGACGCAAGGGTTGGCCACCCGCTATTTCGGCGTCGCCCATCCGAGCCTGCCCAATTACCTTGCCCTGATCGGCGGCGACGATTTCGGCATCCGCGACGACCGGCCGAGTTGCTTTGCCCCGGACATCGCGCCTTCGACTCCCTGCAACCAGATTTCGGGCGATTCGCTGGTCGATCAATTGCGCCGCGCCGGCTTGCGTTTCGTTCTCTATGCCGAAACCCTGCCGGAGCCGGGATCGCTGGTCACGGTCGCGCCGGGCGGCGTCGCGGGCGCGCTTTACGTGCAAAAGCACAATCCGCTGCCCTATTTCCAGTCGCTGGCCGCCGACCCCGATCGGGCCACGCTGATCAAGCCCTATGCGGCCTTGGCCGCCGATCTCGAAGGCGAGGCGCCGCAAGTCGCGCTGATCGTTCCCAATCAATGCCATGACGGCCACGGCCTGACCCAGTGCCATGACCGCGACCGCCTCATCGCCGATTTCGACGCCTTTGTGCGCGATGCCGTCACGGCGATTCGCGGCTCGAAAAATTTCTCCCGCCGCTCGGCGATCGTCGTGACCTTCGACGAGGGCGCGCGACCTTTGTATTCGGATGCGCCGGTGTCGGAATTTGTGCGCGCCGCCGGCGGCGCCGACAACCATATTGCGACCATTGTGACGACTTCCTGCGACGCGCCATTCCAGGATGCGACGCGCTTCGATCATTTCAGCCTGCTGGCGACGATCGAGGACGGCTTCGGCCTGCCGCGCCTGCGCAAGGCGGCGCCGGCCCGGACCATGGACGCGCTGTTCGCCGACCGCTGCGCGCCCTGATTTGACCGCGCCAGGCAAACGGCGGAAGCTTGGGCGGCGGCCCCGGCCTTCGAGAGGGCTACAGGCCGGGGCCGCCTTGACCGTCATGCCAGAACTGGCGCGGGAGATGGGGACCGCGCGTGCTCCGGGCTTGACGATTGGGTGCGCCGCCTTTCCAGGCGGCGGCTATAATCCAGTTCCGTGCGCCGCCAACTTTGGCGCGCCGTTATCCAAATCGTGGTATCAACAGACCTTTTCCGCGCGAGCGACGCGGCCTTTGCCTTGCAGTGGACCAGATAACGGGCAAAAAGCGTAATGTCATTCGATTACATATTGTCATGAGCTAAAACCAAAACGATCTGCCGGGCAAGCGGAATTTTTACCCGGCCGCGCGACGAAAAGCGCCCCAGGCGAAAAGGTGGCGCCGGGAAACGAGGCTGAAATGACGGGACACAAGATCAACGCCCTGCTGGCTTTGCACAGCGAGGGCCGCTTCCTGGTCGGACGCGAGCGCATCAAGCTGCTCGAAAAAGTCGCGGAACTCGGCAGCATCGCCAAGGCCGCCAAGGCCACCGGCTTCAGCTACAAGACGGCGTGGGATTCGGTCAATGCGGTCAATAATCTGCTGCCGACCCCGGCGTTCCTGACGCGGCCGGGCGGGCGCTCCGGCGGCGGCGCCGAAGTCACCGAGGAGGGGCGCCGCCTGATCGCCACCTTCCACCGGCTGGAGGAGAAATTATCGCTCATTTCCAATATGATCGCCGAGGAAGGCGTGCAAGGCCAGGAAGAGGCGCTGCTGTGGACGGTCGGCGCGCGCATTTCGGCGCGCAACGTGTTTCAGGCCGAAGTGGCGCAGGTCAGGCGCTGGCCGGTCGATGTCGAAGTGACGCTCAAGATCGCCGAGGATCGGCACATTCTGGCCATCGTCACCAACGAGGCCGCCGACGATCTCGATCTCGCGCCCGGACGCAAGGTGCTAGCGCTGGTCAAGTCTCCGTTCATCCGCCTGTTTTCAGTTGAACACGCGCCAAAAGATGGGCGTAATTGTTTCATCGGCGAAGTGACCGAGCGCACCGACGCCGAACGCAACAGCGAAGTGCTGCTCGATATCGGCCACGGCAAGACGCTTCATGCGGTGGTTCCGCGCCAGACGGCTGAAGATCTCGGCCTCGTGCGCGGCAGCAAGGCCGCCGCGACGTTCGACCCCAGCCAGGTCATTCTGGCGGTGAATTAACTCAAAATCCGGAAAAAACCGCCGCTTCCGCGCGACCGCGCGGAATTCATAAATCGCGCTCGGTTAGCCCGGGTTTGAGAACGAATATCCGGACGCGCGATGGCGTGGTTCCATTCGCCGTGGCGCGACGATACTCTTGGGATGGCGCTTTTCGTCGCGTTTGCATCGAACCGTCGATCCGTTTTCGGTGGTCGTCGCGCCGATACTTTCGACGATGACGCGTTAGCTGACGAACGGCGCGCCGCGCGCGTTTTGCATGATGAACGAGAAAAGGCGACGCCCGATCTTGTTCCGCTGGCTGGTTCCCGGCGGCGGATGGCGAGCCTCGACAGATATGTTCCCCCGGCAACGGCCGCAAGCTCTTCCATGTCCAGCGTAGAAGCAGGAAGTGATCTCCTGGGAACTCGGCATTACGCCGATTTGATTTCAGATCTCGGTCCCTTCCGGCTCTTTCGATGGATATGAGACACTTCGGCACCCTTTCCCTATACCTGCCACGTTCGTGACAGCCTGCTTGAAGGCCGTTTCCTGGGCATCGCTCCTCTTTTTTGAATACCGCCAGTAAGTGATCCCGGTCTGCGCATTGCATTTATAATAGCCCGCATCGTGGGGTCCAGCAAAAGCCTGGAAGGAAACCATAGTCGCAACTAAGATTGCAGCGGATAGGGCGATTTTAAAAACTTGTTCTTTGTGCATTCGCTTATTTCCTCCCATTGACAACAATAAGAAATGCCGCTGTCGTTCCGGCGACATGGATAGCGTTGTTTAACCACGCAATCCCAAATAGTTTATTGGCGGCTCGAAATTTGTCAACGCGAGTGAGACAGGCGCTTCGAAATGAGGGATCGTCAGGAATCAACCGCTTTGATTGTCGGGTTTGAATGCGCGAAGGAGTAGTTCCATCCGCCGTGGAAATCCGCGCGCTGGATTTTAAGGCTCCAAATTTCCTCGTCCAACACGCCGATACCCTTGGGATTGGGCTTTTTGTCGGGTTCGCACCGCGCTGTCGATCGGTTTTCGGTGGTCGTCGCGCCGATCCGTTCGACGGTGACGTGATAGTTGACGGGCGGTTTAGCGCGCCAGTTTTGCATGATGAACGAGAACAGGGGATGGTCGATCTTGTTCTATTTGCTAATTCCCCGCAGCAGATGATGAACCTCGATGGAGATGCCCAGTTCATCGGCGAGGCGCTGCAGTTCGACCTTCCGCAATCGCACGCGCGAGCCATTCGACCCGCCGCCAACGGCGGTGACGACCTGGCGCCTCGCGAGCCGATCAAGCAATGCGCGAAAATGTGGACGCCGGTTTTGCGCAAAAACATTGCGAAAACAAAGGAATCTAAAGTCGATTGCGATTCAACCGAATCGCAATCGACTCTAGCGAACGCGGCGGACATCTTGGCGCCATCGGCGGATCGTCTGAACCGCGAAGGCGCCCGTGTCGTTTTGGACGCAGCCCTTGACCCAGCCCGCGTTGTTGGCGAGATCATGAATTCCATTTGGTGTAATAATCGAGATGTGGGGCGCATGAGTTCCGGGATAAAGGTTAGACAGTTTCATGCGACCCTCGTATATACGCGATAGAATTGGGTTCCCTCCCTGGAAAATGTGTAGAGTTTTGAGCAAGCATCAATTGATCCGCGCCTTCGAGGCCTCGTTCCGCGGCCTCGCCAGCGCCTGGCAAACGGAGCGCGCCTTTCGTCTTGAAGTGGCTGTGCTGGCGGCGTCCATTCCCTCTGCCTTCATTCTGACGCCGGACGCCTTTCGCCGCGCTGAATTGATCGCCTGTTTGCTGGCGGTGCTCGCGGTCGAGCTGTTGAATACCAGCATCGAAAAACTCTGCGATCGCACGACGCCGCAGATCGACCCTGTCATCAAGATCGTCAAGGACATGGGTTCGGCCGCCGTATTCTGCGCAATTTGCATGGCGGGCGTGCTCTGGATGGGCGCGACGGTCGAACGATTCTCATGAAGGCGTCGATGCCGCCCGGCGGAAACATCGATTAAAATCAGCCGCCAAATTTCTGCCGCCAACTCGGCAGGGCGCCTACAAAGGGCAAAGGCGTCGCCTCATAGACCGCGCGGGCGATGGCGCGGGCGAGGCAATCGGCCGCCGCCGCGCCGATCCCGGTCAGGCTGAAAATATCGGCTTCGCGGCCGCTGGCGCCGGTGGCCGCCGCAAAAACCACGTCGCCGTCGAGCGCCGCATGGATCGGCCGCAACGCGCGGGCGACGCCATCCTGCGCCATGATCGCCATGCGCTTGGCCAGCGGCTTGGTCAGCGCGGCGTCGGTGGCGACAATCGCGATGGTGGTGTTCTGCGGCGCCGCGCTCTTGGATTTCAGCGCCAGATGCTCCGGCAAGAAGGCTTGCGGCCAGCCGCCGCCGCCGAATTCGCGATTCTGTTCATAAGGCGCGGCCCAGAAATGGCCGGTGTCGCCAATCGTCGCCTGTCCCACCGAGTTGACGGCGACCAGCGCGCCGACGACAAAACCGTCTTGCGTCACCATGCTGGCCGAACCGAGGCCGCCCTTGAGATCGGCCAGCGTCGCGCCATAGCCGGCGCCGCTGGTGCCGAGGTCGAAAACCTCCGCCGCCGCCCGCGCCGCCTCGCGCCCGAGTCGCCAATATTTCGGCTCGCTCCAGAAATTCTTGTCGCCGCCATTGGCGAGGTCGAACAGGATCGCGCCCGGCGCCAGCGGCACCAGCTGGCCGGCGACGTCAAACCCCCGACCGATCTCGCGTAAATAAGACTGCACGCCGCCCGTCGCATCGAGGCCATAGGCCGACCCGCCCGAGAGAACCAGCGCGTCGATCGTCTGCACGGTCATTTCCGGCTCCAGCAAAGCCGCGTCGCGCAGACCCGGCCCGCCGCCGGCGATCGAAATGGCGGCGGTCGCGGGCAAGTCAAAGATCAGCGCGGTGACGCCGGAAGCCAGGACCGGATCATGGGCGGAGCCGACCTTGACGCCGGCGACATCGGTGATGAGATTGCGCAAGGACAGTTCCATTTCCCAAGGATCGGTTGAAATCCATTGAAGCAGAGATGGGATTCTATCGTATAAGGCGTCAGGGCGCAGCGACGAAGACGGAATTCTTGCAATGACGAGTAATGTGACCATGTCGGCGGCGGCGCTGGCGGGGCTGTTGTCCTTTCTCAGTCCCTGCGTGCTGCCTCTGGTGCCGCCCTATCTGACCTTTATTGCCGGTTCGGGGCTGGAGGAACTGGCCGAGGGCGGCGAGCGCCGCGCCGAACGCGACATGCTGATCGCGGCGATATTGTTCGTGCTCGGCTTTTCCACGGTGTTCGTGCTGCTCGGCGCCACCGCTTCCGTGCTCGGCCAGTCGGTGCGCCAGCATCTGCCCCTGCTTTCGGCGCTGGCCGGCGTCGCCATCGTCGGCATGGGCCTGCATTTTCTGGGCGTTTTCAGGCTGAATCTGCTCTATCGCGAAAAGCGAGTCAGCGTCGAAAAGCCGATCGGCCTCTGGGGCGCCTATGTCATGGGCCTCGCCTTCGCCTTCGGCTGGACGCCCTGCATCGGGCCGATTCTCGCGGCGATCCTCGCCGTCGCCTCGCAGGAGGCGACGGTCGCCCATGGCGCGATCCTGCTCGCGGCCTATTCCCTTGGCCTCGGCCTGCCTTTCGTGCTCGCGGCGCTGGCGATGGAGCCCTTCATCCGGTTCATGAAGCGTTTCCGCGCGCATTTCGGCAAGGTCGAGAAAATCGTCGGCGCGTTGCTGGTGGTCACCGGCGTGATGTTCCTGACCGGGGGCATCCAGAGCGTCAGTTTCTGGCTGTTGCAGACGTTTCCGGGGCTCGCGACGCTGGGGTGACGGGCGAGCGCGGCCCGGGCGGACGGAAGGCCAAGACGCTCGTCGCCTCTTCGCGTCAAGGAGCGCGGTCAGGCGCGTCTCGAACCATGGGCCGCAGACGAAACCTTCATCACAGGCGCATTGCGGAAAGATCGCGGCCAGCGATCCCCCCTGCTTCGAGACGGCCCTTTCAGGGCCTCCTCAGCATGAGGGGCGTGGTGGACGAGGCCAGATGGAGCGTTTTCTCAAGTGCAGAATTAGTTATATTTTCCAGTAATTTAAAATTAGTATATCACCTCAATTCTGAACTTGCTCATAGGTGATTTTGCCGTCCGCGCCGGGGCGCCACTGGTAGACGACATAATCGGCGCGGGTGACGTCGCCCTTGGCGTCGAAGGACAGGTCGCCGACCACCGTCTTGAACGGGCCGCCTTCACGCAGGGTCTTGGCCACCAGGGTCGGATCGGTGGACTTGGCCTTTTCCATCGCCTGTTTGATCGCCTGTACGGCGGCGTAGGAATAGAGCGTATAGGTCTCCGGGTTGTAGTGCTTGGCCTCAAAAGCTTTGACCACGGCGGCGGCTTCGGGGCGCTGGCGCGGGTCGGGCGGGAAGGTCATCAGCGTGCCGACCACGCCCGGTCCGGCAATCGCGGCGAATTCCTGGCTGGCGATGCCGTCGCCGCCCATCAGCACGGCCTTGACGCCCTGGTCGCGCATCTGGCGCACCAGTAGCCCGCCCTCGGTATGGAGGCCGCCGAAAAACACGATGTCGGCGTCGACCGATTTGAGCTTGGAGACAATCGCGGAATAATCCTTCTCGCCCTTGTTCAGCCCCTCATAGAGCACTTCCTTGACGCCGGCCGCCGCGAGCGCCTTGCGCGTCTCGTCGGCGAGGCCTTTGCCATAGGTGGACTTGTCGTGGACGATGGCGATTTTCTTGCCCTTGGCATGGGCGACGAGATAGCTGGCGGCGACCGCGCCTTGCTGGTCGTCGCGGCCGCAGGTGCGAAACAGCAGCGGCAGGCCGCGCTCGGTGATCTGCGGATTGGTCGAGGCGGGGGTGATTTCGAGAATCCCGGCCTCATTATAGGATTCGGAGGCCGGCATCGTGACCGACGAATTGAAATGGCCGACGACCAGGGTCACGCCCTCGCCGATGAATTGATTGGCGACCGAGCGGCCCTGCTTGGCGTCGCCCGCGTCGTCGCCGATGCTGAGCACGATTTTCTGGCCCAGAACGCCGCCGGCGGCGTTGATGTCCGAAACCGCCTGTTCGACGCCGTTCTTCAATTGCGCGCCGAAAGCAGCGTCGGAGCCGGTGATCGGCCCGCCGACGCCCATCTTGATTTGCGCCTGCGCGACGCCCGACAGCAGGACGGCGGCAAGACAAGTGGCGAGACAATGGGCCAGCAAACTCTTCTTCATGGATGTTTTCCCTTGCCGTTTAGCGACGCGATCTTGCCGTCATGCCGGGTTTTTGTCGATGGGCGTCAGTTATGTTTTTCGCCAAGCCAGGGATATTGCCTCCGCACCAGCGCGTCATGAGCGCTCCGCCAGGCGAGCCCCTGGGCGAAAAGCGTCCAGCCATAGGCGATCAGCGCGGCAAAAGGCGCGGCGAGCGGTTCGCCAAACAGCGACCAGTGCAGAAAGCGCATCGCAAAAGTCAAAGGCAGGCCATAGAGCGCCAGCAGCCACAAAGGCTTCCAGTTCAGGGCGACGGCGCGGCCCGCCGCGAACGAGGCCAGCCCGCCGATGATCAAGGTGACGCCAATGAAAACGCGCGGGTCGCCGATTACGAAGGCACTGTTCAACTTCCGCCTCCTTCGAGATAGGCGGCGCGGATTTTTGGATCGCGCAGCAGTTCCGCGCCCGGTCCCTGCATGGCGATGGCGCCATTGACCATGACATAGCCACGATTCGCGAGTTTCAGCGCATGATGCGCGTCCTGCTCGACGAGGAACACCGACAGGCCCTCCTCGCGGTTGAGGCGGCGCACCACTTCGAAAATCTGTTTGCAGATCAAAGGCGCGAGGCCGAGCGAGGGTTCGTCGAGCAACAGCAGTTTCGGACGGCTCATCAGGGCGCGGGCGATGGCCAGCATCTGCTGCTCGCCGCCCGACAAGGTGCCGCCGCGTTGCGCCGCGCGCTCTTTCAAACGCGGGAAAATGTCATAGACGCGGTCGAGATTGGCCGAAAAACCGTCGAGGCTCGCCAAAGCCGCGCCCATTTGCAGGTTTTCATAGACGGTCATGCGGGGAAAAATCCGCCGTCCCTCCGGCGACTGGGCGATCGACAGCCGCGCGATCTCATGGGTCGGCAGGCCGGTAATGTCGCGCCCGTCGAACCGGATTCGCCCGGCGCGCAGGCGGGGGGCGCCGAAAATGCTCATCATCAAAGTCGACTTGCCGGCGCCATTGGCGCCGATCAGCGCGACGATCTCGCCGGCGCCGACTTCGAGATCGACGCCGCGCAAGGCCTGCACGGCGCCGTAAAAGGCCTCGGCGCCCTCGATCGACAATAGCGCGCTCATGGCTTCGTCTCGGCTGTCAGCTCGGCTTCGGCGGGCCCGAGTTCTTCATCCTCGACGCCGAGATAGGCGGCTATAACGGCTGGATTCTCTCGCACTTCCAATGGCGAGCCATCGGCGATCTTCTGGCCGTAATCAAGCACCACGACATGATCGGATATGGCCATGACCACCGCCATGTCATGCTCGATCAAGAGGATCGAGACGCCTGATTCCCCCCGGATTTCGCGCAGAAGCGTCGCCAGCCCATGGGATTCGTTGGCGTTGAGGCCGGCGGCGGGCTCGTCGAGGCAGAGCAGGGCCGGGTTGGCGCACATGGCGCGGGCGATTTCGAGCCGCCTTTGGTCGCCATAGGGCAGGGCGCCGGCGGGATCGTCGGCGCGGCGCCGAAGCCCGATGCGCTCCAGCCATTTTTTGGCGCGCTCGACCGCCTCGCTTTCGGCGCGGCGGTAGGAGGGCAGTCCGATCAAGCCGAAGACGCCGTAACCCGAGGCCGGGGTCAAGGCGATATGCTGGGCGACGATAAGATTTTCCAGCGCGCTCATGCCGGAAAACAGTCGGATGTTTTGAAAGGTGCGGGCGATCCGGGCTTTTTTGGCGATCTCGAAATCGGCCATGCGCTCCAGCAGATAGAGGTCTTCGCCGCCGTCGTTGGAGTTCCTCCGGGCCGTGGCGGTCAATTCGTCGATGCGGTCGTCGTCGAGTCCGCCCTTGGGCGAAAAGGCGATGCGGCCGACGGTCGGCTTGTAAAAACCGGTCAGGCAATTGAACAAGGTGGTCTTGCCGGCGCCATTGGGGCCGATCAGCGCGGTGATGTCGCCGCGCCCGACCGAAAAGGACACGTCGTTGACGGCGGTGAGGCCGCCGAACCGCATGGTGACGCGATCGACCCGCAGCAGCGGATCGTCGATCCAGGCGAACCCCGTCATGGGTGGACCTCGCGCGCGCTCACGATCTGGCCTCCGGCTCGGGCCCGAGCGTAATGGTCGGCTGGCGCATGGACACCAGCCCGCGCGGACGGAAATTCATCATCGCCACCATGGCGATTCCGACCAGCAGCATACGATATTGCGTCGGGTCGAAATTCTCGCCGAAAATCGCCTTCAGGAAGGTCAGTTCGCGCAACAGTTCCGAGGAGCCGACGATCAGCGCCGCCGCCATCGCGACGCCGAACTGCGAACCGCCGCCGCCGAGGACGACAATGGCGAGAATGGTCGCGCTTTCGGTGAAGGTGAAGCTCGAAGGCGACACGAAACCCTGCCTCAGCGCGAACAGGCAGCCGGCGACGCCGGCGAAAAAGGCGCCGAGCGCAAAGGCGGTAAGCTTGATTTTGGCGGTGTCGAGCCCGAGCGCGCGGCAGGCGATTTCGTCCTCGCGAAGCGCTTCCCAGGCGCGGCCCAAAGGCAGGCGGCGCAGCCGGATCGAGACGAAATTGGCCAGAAGGGCGATGGCCAGCACCAGATAATAGAGGAAAATCAGCTTGTGCACACCGGCGAAAGCCACGCCGAAATGGGCGGCGAAGCCACGCGGGCCGGGGATGAAGGGCAGGCCGAAAAACGTCAGGCCGGGAAAGCCGTAAAGGCCGGCCTCGCCCTTGGTCACCGCGTCCCAGTTGACCGCGACAATGCGCAGCATCTCGCCGAAGGCCAGAGTGACGATGGCGAGATAGTCGCCGCGCAGGCGCAGCACCGGGAAGCCGATGCAAAAACCCCAGAAGGCCGCAAGCAGCCCGCAGACCGGCAGCAGCGCCCAGAACGACAGGCCGGTCAGGGGCGCCAGCAGCGCATAGCCATAGGCCCCCACCGCGTAAAAGGCGACATAGCCGAGGTCGAGCAGGCCGGCGAGGCCGACGGTGATATTGAGCCCCCAGCCGAGCAGGACATAGAGCAGGATCTGCACGCCGAACGTATCGACCCATTTGAGCGCCGCCTGCGGCCCGAGCAGGGCCAGGATCAGCAGCGGATAGGCGACCAGCGCCGCCAGCGCCGCGGGCGCCAGCCATTTCCTTTGCTTGCCCGTCGTGGCCTGAGCCAGAGCAAGCGCCGCTTTCGGGCGGGACTCCCAGAGCGAGAGCAGGAAGCGCAGGCCGAAGCCCAGCGCGCAGAACGCCAGGAACAGCGGCCAGCGCGCGGACAATTCCAGCAGATTGTTGAAATCGGGATCGGCGCGAAAGGCAATGATCGGAAAGGCTAGGCCGGCGACGATCAGCGTCGCCAGCGCGGACTCCTTCAGCGCGCGAGAAAAGGGCGAGGCGGCTGCGCTCAACACTCACACCTTCTCGACATCGGGCCGGCCGAGCAGGCCGGAGGGCATGAAGATCAAGGTGACGGCGAGGATCGAAAAAGCCGCGACATCCTTGTAGTCGCTGGAGAAATATTGCCCCCACATCGTCTCGATCAGGCCGATCGCCATCCCGCCCAGCACCGCGCCGGGCAACGAGCCGATGCCGCCGAGCACGGCGGCGGTAAAGGCCTTCACGCCGGGAACGAAACCGTCGGAGGATTTGACCACGCCGTAATGCAGCAGGAACAGGCTGCCGGCGACGGCGGCGAGCGCCGCGCCGATGACGAAGGTGAGGGCGATGGTGCGGTCGACGTCCACTCCGAGCAAGGCGGCCATTTTGGCGTCCTGTTCGCAGGCGCGCTGCGCCCGGCCGAGCGGCGTCTTCTGGACCACGTACCAGAAGGCGGCGAGCAGCGCCGCCGTCACCGCGACGATGAGAATTTGCTTGTAGGACAGGGTGACGTCGTAGGCGCCGCCGCTGGTGATGGCAATGACCTTGTCGAGGAAGGGCGGGATCGACTTGTTGTTCGGCCCCTGCGTTACGGTGACAAAATTGGCGAGAAAGGTTGACATGCCGATGGCCGAGATCAGCGGCGCGAGGCGGAAAGAGCCGCGCAGCCGGCGATAGGCGACGCGCTCGATGACGAAATTCCACAAGGCGGTCAGCGCCATCGAGGCGAACAGCACCACGACGAAGGCCGGGCCTTCCGCGACGCCGAAACCTTGAGTCAGCAGCAGCAGCAGCAAAAGGGCGATGAAGGCGGAAAGCATGAAAACGTCGCCATGGGCGAAATTGACCATGCCGATAATGCCGAAAACCATTGTATAGCCGATAGCGATCAGTCCATAGATCGAGCCGAGGGTCACGCCGTTAATCAGTTGCTGCAGGAAAATTTCCATCGGTAATCCAGAATCGGCCGGGGTCCGCGCGGCTTCGGCTTCGGGACGCTAGCAAGCGCCGGGCCGGGCCGCAACACAAGGCTTGGAACACAGAAGGCTTGCAAGACGCGGCGGATTGGCCGTCGCCGCGCAAAGTCGCCTTGGTCGGCCAATTTTACTGGCCAAGCTTTCCCGCCGGAGCGGCGCGGTGTAAGCAGCGCGCTGGCGGGAAAGAACGGAACACCAGCATGGCGGTCGAAATGACGTTCGCGAAAGGGGAATCGATGCTCGATCCCAAGGCCTATCGCGACGCGATGAGCGAAGTCGCCTCTCCGGTGCATCTGATCGCCACCGATGGCGTCGCCGGCGTCGCCGGCATGACGGTGACGGCGCACGCCTCGATCTCGGACCAGCCGCCGACGATGCTGGTCTGCCTCAACCGCCATTCGCCCTCGACGCGGCGGTTTCTGGAAAACGGCGTTTTCAGCCTCAATGCGCTTGGGGCCGCCGACGAGGCGCTGGCGGATATTTTCGCCGGGCGCACCGACGCGCATTTTGAGCAGAAATTCACCCATGGCGACTGGCGCAAGGGCGTCACCGGCGCGCCCGTGCTGCGCAGCGCGCTGGTCAGTTTCGAATGCCGCCTGATCGACGTGAAGGATGTGGAGACGCATCACGTGCTGATCGGCGCGGTTGTCGCCGTCGCCCATGGCGGCGCGGGCGCGAGCCTGCTCTACCGCCGCCGCGGCTATGACCGGAGCCGGAAGTAGCCCTTTGCGAAACACGCAAGAAACCAAGCCTTAACCTTTCCATTCGTTGACTCTGTCGATTCACGTTCACGCAACGCAGGCGGGGGTAGCGTTGCTCGAACGATGGAGCCGCCAACTATGTCTGTTGCAAATCCGGCCAAAGCCGCGCTGTTCGGCCTGCATGAAGCGGGAGCGGGGGGTCGCCGCGCCCTGATCCTGTCGCTGGCGCGGGCCGCCAACAACCTGACGCCGGCGGAAATCCGGCAATTGCGCCGCGCCTTGTTCGAGGAGGAGGGCGTCAGCCGCGACGAGGCCGCCGCCTTGTTCGAACTCGATCGCGCGCAGAACGCCCCCTGTCTCGAATGGACCGAATTCTTCGTCGAATGCCTTACCGACCACCTGGTCTGGCAGGTCCGCCCCACCGGCGTTCTTGCCCAGGAGCAGGCGGAATGGCTGATCGGCGAGGCGGGCAGGAAATTCTCGCTGTCCGGCTTCGCGTTGCTCGCAAACGTGCTCGCCGAATCCGACCGCGCGCCGCAATGGTTTCTCGATGAAGTGCGCAAGCGCGCCCGGGCGCCGGCGGTGCAGGCGGCGCTGGCGGCGGCGGCCGCGATGAACGGAGAACTTGCTTCGGCTTGATACCATTTTTCGTTGACTGCGACTCGTCGCGGCCAACGAATCCCTCGCATGAGTTCGGCGTCGCGTTCGCTCCTATCCAGCCCTCGCAGGTTCTCACCTGCGAGGGCTGGCATAAGCCGTTTGTTGGCTGGACGCAGGCGGATAGTTCCCATAATAGTCGGTCCCAACAGATCATCCGCTGGGCCTTGTCCTCCGCAAGGCCGGAAAAATCCGTTCCGGTGCCAGAATGTTCGAGAAAATACTCATCGCCAACCGTGGCGAAATAGCCTGTCGCGTCATCAAAACCGCCCGCCGTATGGGCATCAAGACCGTCGCCGTCTATTCCGAAGCCGACAAGGACGCGCTCCATGTCGAAATGGCCGACGAGAAGTTTTACATTGGCGCTCCGCCGGCCTCCGAATCCTATCTGGTCATCGAAAAAATCATCGACGCCTGCAAGAAGACCGGCGCCGAGGCCGTCCATCCCGGCTATGGCTTCCTGTCCGAGCGCGCCGCCTTCGCCGAGGCGCTCAAGGCCAATAATATCGTATTCATCGGCCCCAATGTCGGCGCCATCGAAGCGATGGGCGACAAGATCGAATCGAAGAAATTCGCCAATGCCGCAAAAGTCTCGACGGTGCCGGGCTATCTCGGCGTGATCGAGACGCCGGAGGAAGCGGTGAAAATCGCAGATGGCATCGGTTATCCGGTGATCCTGAAGGCTTCCGCCGGCGGCGGCGGCAAGGGCATGCGCATCGCCAATTCGCGCGAGGAAGTGGCCGAAAGCTTCGCCCGCTCCAAGTCGGAGGCGAAAAGTTCGTTCGGCGACGACCGCGTCTTCGTCGAAAAGTTCATCGTCAATCCGCGCCATATCGAAATTCAGGTGCTCGGCGACAAGCACGGCAATGTCATCTATCTCGGCGAGCGCGAATGTTCGATCCAGCGCCGCAACCAGAAGGTGATCGAGGAGGCCCCGTCGCCGCTGCTCGACGAGGCGACCCGAAAGAAAATGGGCGAGCAGGCCGTGGCCCTCGCCAAGGCGGTGCAATATGATTCCGCCGGCACGGTGGAATTCGTCGCCGGCCAGGACAAGAGTTTCTTTTTTCTGGAAATGAACACCCGCCTGCAGGTCGAACATCCGGTCACGGAATTGATTACCGGCATCGATCTGGTCGAGCAGATGATTCGCGTCGCCTATGGCGAACCGCTGACGCTCAAGCAGAGCGACGTCCAGTTGAAGGGTTGGGCGGTCGAAAGCCGCATCTACGCCGAAGACCCGACCCGAAACTTTTTGCCCTCCACTGGTCGGCTGGTCAAATATCGTCCGCCCGAGGAGGGCCGCTCCGAAGGCGTGACCGTGCGCAACGACACCGGCGTGTTCGAAGGCGGCGAAATCTCGATCTTCTATGATCCGATGATCGCCAAGCTTGTCACCCATGCGACCGACCGCCTCAGCGCCATCGAGGCGCAGGCGCACGCGCTCGACGGATTCGTCATCGACGGCATCCGCCACAATATCCCCTTCCTGTCGTCGCTGATGCAGCATGAGCGCTGGCGGTCGGGCAATATTTCCACCGCCTTCATCGCCGAGGAATATCCTGACGGGTTCAAGCCGCTGACGGCTGCGGGCGAGGTCGCCCGTCGCCTGGCCGCCGTGGCGGGTTTCATCGATGACGTCGGCAACCGGCGCAAGCGCCAGATTTCCGGGCAACTGGCGACCCAGCACCCGGTGCGCTTCCTCAACGATCGCACGGTCATGCTCGACAAGACGCCTTACGAAATCGAACTCGAACAATCCGACGGCGCGCTGCTGGTGCGCTTCGCCGACGGCGGCTTCGCGCATCGCCTCGAATCCGACTGGGTTCCCGGCCTGCCGGTTTGGAACGGCCTGATCGACGGCGAAAAGGTCGCCGTTCAGGTGCGGGCGATTCTCAACGGCCATGAAATCGCCCATGCCGGCGTCACCGTCGAGGCGCGCGCCTTCACCCGCCGCGAGGCCGAGCTTTTCGCACTGATGCCGGAAAAGAAGGTCGCCGACACTTCGAAATATCTGCTTTGTCCAATGCCGGGCCTCGTCAAGAACCTGTATGTGAAAGAGGGGCAAGAGGTGAAGATCGGCGATCCGCTCGCCATGGTCGAGGCGATGAAGATGGAAAACGTTTTGCGCTCCGAGCGTGACGTCACCGTCAAGGCGATCAAATGCAAGGAAGGCGATTCGCTCGCCGTCGATGCGGTAATCCTCGAATTCGGCTGAGGCTCGCTGGTTTCTCAACTTGAACGCCGGACTCGCGCGAGTCTGGCGTTTTTTTGTCTCCCGGCGCAGATTGGCCACGCCGGCTCCATCGCGAGGGTCGGTTTTCACGGCGGTATTTCAGGCGTTCGGCCATGGCGGGAAATTATTTTTTCAAGGATCGCGCGGGCGCGCAAAACGGTCCGGTTTCGCTGGATGAACTGGCGGCGCTGGCGCGGGCCGGGCGCCTTGGGCCGGCAGACGCCGTCTGGGTCGAAGGCGGCGGGCCGGCGCCGGCGAGCGAGGTCCCGGAACTCGCCGCAGCCCTCGGAGAGGCCGGCAACCGGGCGGCGGCGGGCGTCGGCCCGCTGCAATCCTTCCTGCCGGTCTGGGGATTGTTCTGGCGCTCCATCGTCGCGTCGCTCGGCATTTCCCTGGTCTTTACGGCGCCCTGGGCCGGTTTGTGGTTCTATCGCTGGTTCGCCGGGCGCGTCGCCTTGCCGAATGGCGTTCGCCTGTTCCTGCAAGGCGACATTGGCCAATGCTGGCCGACTTTTGTCGGTTTCGGCCTGATCGGGCTCGGGTTGGGGCTGGTCAACCAGAGCCCGACGGGGCAGGCGATCGCCGGCGCCCTGCTGCTCATCAACGCGGGTTTGGTTTTTGCGCTGACGGGTTGGTTCGCCCGCGCCCTGCGCAGCGAGGACGGGGCGCTGAAGGTCTCGTTCGAGGGCGGATTCTGGACCTTTTTCGGATGGAGCGTGCTGTTTCTTTTCGCCGTCGAGACCATCGTCGGATGGGCCTGGATCCTCAAGCTGATGCTGCGCTGGATCTGTGCGCAAACCGTGGGGACGCATGAGTTCGAATTTACCGGGACGGGCGTGAGCATTCTCTGGCGGACCTTCGCCGCCGCTCTGGGCTGCGTCTTCATCCTGCCGATACCGTGGATGATCCGCTGGCTTGCCGGTTGGTTCATTTCGCGGATCGTGGTGACGCCGCCCGCCGCGAGCGCAGCCAATATCCTCCAGGCGCAAGCGGCTTGAACGATTGGTGACGATTGGCCTGCGGGTCCGGTCTTTGCTAAGGATCGGCAAGCGTCAGAAATCCTCGGGACCAACCATGCCGCTCACTTTCGCCTATGGCTCCAACATGGACGCCAAAGCCATGGAATTGCGCTGCCCCGGCGCAAAAATGCGGGGCCGGGCGCGGCTGCCGCGTCACCGGGTGGCGCTGCTGCCGGACGGTTTCGCCACCCTGGTTCGCGACGCCGGGTCCACGGCGCATGGCGTGTTGTGGGAATTGAGTTTTGGCAATCTCGCGGCGCTCGACCGCTACGAAGGCGACGGCTATGTCAAAGTCAGCCAGCCGGTGCTGCGCGAAGGCTTGCCGCCGATGCGGGCGTTGATCTATATCGGCCGGCCAGCGGGCGGTTCCCACCGCGCGCCGGAGGACTACATGGCCCGAATCGTAGCCGTGGCGCGAGAAGTCGGCCTGCCGATCGGCCATATCGATTTTCTTCGCCGGCTGGCGGGTGAAAATCTTGAACCTTGCTCGCGCTTTCGCGCGATCCGGAACCCGAAAGCGCTGTGAGCCAAAATGTCCGACGCGCCGCACGTCTTCCGCGATATTTCCTCACTGCGCGCCGCCGTGGCGCGATGGCGGGCGGCGGGCGAAAAAATCGCGCTGGTTCCGACCATGGGCGCGCTGCACGCCGGCCATGTCTCGCTGGTCGAGGCCGCGCGGAAGGTGGCGCAGCGGACCGTCGTTTCGATTTTCGTCAATCCGGCGCAATTCGCCCCCAACGAGGATTTCGACGCCTATCCCCGCACCTTCGACGCCGATCTCGCCAAACTGGCGCAGGCCGGCGCTGCGGGCTGTTTCGCACCCCCCGCGCGCGAGATCTATCCCGAAGGCTTTTCGACCCAGATCATTCCGGGCGGCCCGGCGCTGGCGGGGCTGGAGGACCGCTTCCGCCCGGATCATTTCCCCGGAGTCGCTCTGGTGGTGGCCAAATTGCTCAACCAGGCCCAGGCCGACAGCGCATTTTTCGGCGAAAAGGATTTCCAGCAATTGGCGGTCATCCGGCGCTTTGCCGCCGATCTCGACATTCCCACCCGGATTTTCGGCGTCCCGACCCTGCGCGAGGCGGACGGCCTCGCTCTGTCCTCGCGCAACATCTATCTGAGCGTGGCGGAACGCGCGCAGGCGCCTTTGCTGGCCCTCGTTCTCAACGAGACGGCGGCGGCGATCCGCTCCGGCGCGGCCCCGGCGCAAGCGGCGGCGCAAGCGGCCTTGCAGCTTGGCGCGGCGGGTTTCGACGTCGATTATCTGGAGGCCCGCCACGCGGAGACGCTGGCCCAAATCGCCTCGCTCGAAGAGGGGCCGATCCGCCTGCTGGTTGCGGCTCGGATCGGCAAGACGCGGCTGATCGATAATCTGGCGGTTTAGCCGTCGAGCCGCCGGTTCAGCGCCTTGACCGCCAATTCGGTGCGGCTGCGGGCGTTGAGCTTTTCGAGAATGCGGCTGACGTAATTCTTCACCGTGCCTTCGGCGAGTTTGGTGTCGCCGGCGATTTCCTTGTTGCCCTTGCCTTCGACGATCAATTGCAGAATCTCGTTTTCGCGTTCGGTCAGCGCTTCGCCGGGCAGATCGCCGTCGCCGTCGAGGAAGCGGGGCGGGCGGCGCACGCGGCGGAATTCATTGAGCAATTTGCGCGCGACATTGGGCGTCAGCCGCGAATGGCCGCGCGAGACCGAGCGGATCGTCGCCAAAATCTCGGCTTCGTCGGCGTCCTTGAGCAGATAGGCCTGGGCGCCGGCGCAGATGGCGTCGAAAATGAGATCGTCGGTGTCGAAAGTGGTCAGGATGACGACTTGGGTGTCGGGACAGTCCCTGACGATCTGCAACGTCGCGGCAATGCCGTTGAGGCGCGGCATCTGGATGTCCATCAGCACAATATGGGGTTTCCAGCGTCGCGCGGCCTGCACCGCCTCGGCCCCGTCGGCCGCCTGGGCGACGATTTCGAAATCCGGTTCGAGCGCCAGCATCGAGGCGAAGGCCCGGCGGATCAGATGTTGATCCTCGGCGATCAGGATGCGGATGCGCTCGTCAGGCAACAAAAAATCCCCCCCGCCGCCCGTTGGGACGGCGCCCATCGTCGGCCGCTGGAAACAATCCGCTGGCCTGTTGTTTCGAGCGCCAATTCCAAAAAAGCTGGAGATTTTTTTTTACAACAGGCCTCTCGAACAAACGATCCATCGCCTGTTCGAGGAAGGTGAATTCGTCGAACAGCTTTGGAGCCATGGCTCGCAAGCGAAAACCAAAACGCACCAGGCGCTACAAATTCCCGGCCGGGTGGGGCGCCCGACGTAAAATCCCAAGAGAATTCCGAGCGAACCTAGCGTCTTTGGCGATCGATTGCAATTTTTACTTATATTCAACGGGTTATGCATTAGTCTCGGATCAGGGTCCCGACGTCGCGGTCCGCCGCCCGGATCGAATTTCGGCGTTCGATTTCCGCGCTGGTTCAACCGGATATTCCTGCCGGAAAGTTAGCGCTCGAGGGAAGGCGGCCTTCTTTGCAGGCCCCGGCCCGACCGAGCCGAATTAATTATTTAAATCATTGATTTATAATCAAATAAATTGAAAAGAGAGGTTAGCTCGGCGGTTCTGGCGGCGCGACGATCTCGATGCGGACGCCTCGCCCCGGCGCGGTGTCCACGGTGAAGCGGGCGCCGAGCGACTCCGCTTTTTCGCGCATGCCGGTCAGGCCGAAATGGCCGGTCTTGATCCGGTCGCGGTCGAAGCCGACGCCGTCATCGGCGACGACCAGCGTCAGCGCCCCGCAATCGTCGACTGAAAGAGCGATTTCGACGCGGCTGGCGCTGGCGTGCCATTCGATGTTCCGCAAGGCTTCCTCGCAGATGCGGTAGAGCGTTTCCGCCCTTTCGCCTTCCGCCGCCCCGGCGCGCTGATTGAGATTTGCAAGAACGTGGATTCCGGTGCGGTCGGTGAAACGGCGACCGAGGGTTTCGAGCGCCGCTCCGAGACCCTGGGACTCGACATTGCCGGCGCGCAGGTCGGTCAAGGCGGCGCGGGCGAGGGCCAAACCGTCGCGAACGGCCTGTTCGGCGCGGGCCAGTTCGTCGATCATGCGCGGATTGGCGTCACGCCCGGCGACCTTGCGGATCAGATGAATTTGCGGCGCCAGGGCGACCAGCGACTGGACGAGCGTGTCGTGGAGGTCATGGGCGATACGCAGGCGCTCGCGCATCACCGCATTGCGCCGCGCTTCCTCGGCGCCCTGCTCGGCTTCCGCGCGCAACCGCCGCAGATCGCTGACATCGCGGCCCACGGCCTGATATTCGCCAAAACCGCGCCGGGCGCCGATCCAGTTGACGCGCCACCAGATCCATAGGGTTTCCTGTCCGGGAACGCGCAGGGCCTGTTCGAACGAGCAATCCGCCTGCTTTGAAAGCCGCGAACGCCAGCTTTCCTCGGGCGCGCCGACGCCGAGTACCTGGTCCGCATGGCGCCCGAGAAACGCTCTCTCCGGCCCGAGCAACAGGCTGCAGGCGTGGCGGTTGACGAAAGTGACGCGCAGGTCGGCGTCGAGGCGAAACACCAGATCGGCGGAGGTTTCGACAATGTCGCGATAAAGCGCCGCCTGTTCCAGGATCAACTGCCCCGCCGCCTGCGCCCGACGTTCCGGCGTGGACGAATTGCCGGCCCAATCGCCATCGACCCCCGAGTCTTTTGTTTCCGCGATGTTTTTACCAGGCGTCGGCCTCCGCTTTTTAGCAAATTGCTCTGGCGCCCCGGTATCGCTTCCTTCGGGCGCCAGCCGCTGTTTTGCGTCGCGTTCGGCGCTGGCCAGGACGAGAAAGCCGTCGCGGCGCGGGTCGAAAACAACGGATAACGAAAAAGACGGGGAGTCGAAGGGCGTAAGCCGCGGGCCGGGAAGGTCGATAGGCGCTGCGCCCTCGCCGCGCAGGGCGGCGAATTCGGCCTCCATGGCGAGAAAAACCGGGGAGTTGAAGATTTTTTCGCCGGGGGGCGGCATCCAGTCCATCAGGGCGCCAACGCGGTCGATCACCCTGAGATCGGCGTCGAGTCGGCCATAGCCAAAATGTTTTTGCGCCAGGGCGCGCGCGAAATCCGATTCAATCATCTCTCACCCTACGCCTTTTTGGCCCTCGCGGATGATTCCGGCCCATGTCGGGCGGTCAAAAATTATGCTGGACGCGGATGCGTCCCGACCATTCATTGGCGGTAGGCCAGGCCGGGGAATTTGGCTGCTGCGGCGCAACCGGCGCGGCCCCCGAGGCCCCCGAGGCCTTGCCCTGGGTAAAGGCGATTTCGCCGCCTACCATCATGTTCTTGAGCGGCGTCCAGGTCAGGTTGGCGCCGACGGAGGTCTCGCGGTAATTGCTGGCGCCGGCGACTCCGGGCGCGCCGGTCCGCGCCGCCTCGGTGTAATTCATGCCGAAAAAACTGGCGAACAGCGAGGAGGACAAGGTCGGCGTCCAGAAATGCTTGAACGCTGCGATCAGCGCATAGCCGGAAGATTGGTCGCACTTGCCGAAAGGCTGGGGCGTCGCGGTCACGCAATCGTAATCGTAGCTGGTCAGGCCCGGCGCCGCAGCGAGGCGCGGATTGGCGATGCCCGGATGGCTGGGATCGTTGACGCCGGCGAACAAGGGCTGATTATCGCCGGTGAGATAGGCCGAAGCGCCGCGCGCATAGGTCGCCTGAAGGATCATGGCGTCGGCGTCGGACAGGTTCGGCAGGTTTACCTTGAGGCCGCCCTGGGCGGCGAAACCCCATTGCGTCGTTGTGTTGGCGTCGGGCTGGCCTGGCGCGACCGATTCGGGCGCGACATAGCGGGTGCGCAGTTCATGCGCCGCGCCAGAAAGTTGCGCTACGCCAAACGGGCTTTCGACGCGCACGGCGGCGACCGGGTCGGGGAAGCCGGGACCGGAATAATCGGCCGAAGCATTGACGTTGACCGCCTGCCCGACGAGATTGCGACGCTCGCGGTTGTTCTCCAGCGCCAGCGCCGCCATCACCCCCGGCGTCGGCTGGAAGCGATAGGCCAGCAATTCGGTATGGGCGTTCGATCCGCGCAGCGGCATGATGTTGTAGGCGTCGGCATAGAAATCGAAAATCGACTGGGCGCGTCCCGCCGTCCATCCGGCCCAGTGCAGCCAGGCCTGGTCCAACCGGGTGAAATTGAGCCAGGCGTTGGGGTTGACGCCGGCCAGATCGGCCTGGGGGCTGTAAACTCCGGCGGGATTGGGCGACAGCATGCCGGCGCCGAAAATCGTCGTGACGTCGACATAGGCCGACACGGGGCCGGCTTCGGTCGGCAATTGCGCGCCGATGCTGGCGCCGAGGCCCAGACCGCCGCCGACAGAAGCGGGATTTGGCGCGCGCGACGTCGCAGGGTAAGTCGACCGCAGGGGCGCGCCGGGATTGGGCGTGAAAGCCGTGAGCGGAACATGGCGCAGGGCGAGATCGGAAAAGGCCCGGCCGCCGAAATTCAGGCAAAGGTCCGAACCGGGCAGGGTGAAATAGCCGGCGCCGTCGGCGTCGCAGGTTCGGGCGTAGGAGATCGCGCGGTCCGACAAGTTCGGACCGAAATCCGGCGCAAGCGATCGCTCCGCGCCCCTTGCGGAAAGCGCAGCGAGAAAACACGAAGCCAGCAGCACGAAGCCGGCGATCCGGCCCAGGCCGAACGTCATCCAGAACCCTTCTTCGCCTGTTTTTGCGCGCATCTTTGCCGGGCGCGGTTGAGCAGGCGGCTAACGCCTTTTGGAGCCTTTCGCGCGAAGCGCAGGCAAAAAACCCGCGAGAGACACCGCAAAAGACTCGGCGGCTCGCTTCCAGCGGCGCGACTTCGCCTCCGAGCAACGATCCGACCCACTTAATATAGCATCGATTGGGGCTAATTCCGGCCGAAGGTCACGCCATATCCGGTTCTTCGTCCTTCTGTTGCGCTTCCGCAACAGCGACGGCGGTCATGTTGACGATGCCGCGCGCGGTGATCGAGGCGGTGATGACATGCACGGGCCGCGCCGCGCCAAGCAGGATCGGCCCGACCGGCAAGGCGTCGGCCATCATCTTGGTCATCTGGAAGGCGATATTGGCGGCGGCCAGATCCGGCATGATCAGCACATTGGCCTCGCCCTTGAGCCTTGAGCCGGGCAGCTTGAGATTGCGGATTTCCTGCGACAGGGCGGTGTCGGCCTGCATTTCGCCATCCACTTCGAGATCGGGAGCGTGGGCGCGGATCAGTTCGAGCGCCGACCGCATTTTTACCGCCGAAGGCGCGTCGTCGGCGCCGAAATCGGAATGCGAGATCAGGGCGATTTTCGGCTTCAGGCCGAAACGGCGGACATGGACGGCGCAGAGCAGGGCGGTCTCGGCGATTTCCGCCGCGGTCGGGTTGAGGCGAACATGGGTGTCGGCGAGGAAAAACGCGCCCTTGTGGGTGACCATCAGGCTCATCGAGGAAAAGTCGCCGACGCCGGGCGCGACCCCGATGATGTCCTTGATGTAGCGCAGCCGCGACGCGAACTTTCCGCCAAGGCCGCAGAGCATGGCGTCGGCCTCGCCGCGCTTGACCGCCAGCGCGCCGATCACCGTATTATTGGTGCGCACCAGCGTGCGCGCGGTCAAGGGGTTGATGCCGCGCCGTCCGGCGACCGCCAGCAGCGTGGCGACGTAATCATTGTAGCGCGGGTCGCTTTCTGGGTCGGTCAGCGCGAAATCCTCGTCGATGCGCAGCGACAGGCCGAAAGTCCTGAGCCTTTTCTCGACCACGGCGCGGCGGCCGATCAGGATCGGCCGGGCGATGCCTTCCTCGACCACCGATTGCACCGCGCGCAACACCCGCTCGTCCTCGCCGTCGGCGTAGATCACGCGTTTCGGCTTGGTCTTGGCGGCATGCATCAGCGGCTTCATGATGAAGCCCGAGCGGAACACCGTGCGTTCGAGCTGTTCGTGATAGGCGTCGAAATCGAGGATCGGCTTCTTGGCGACGCCGCTGTCCATCGCGGCCTTCGCCACGGCGGGGGCGATGCGCAGGATCAGGCGCGGATCGAACGGCGAGGGGATCAGCGAATTCTTGCCATAGAGCGGCGCGACGCCGCCATAGGCGCGGGCCACCACGTCCGACGGCGTTTCGCGCGCCAGCGCGGCGATGGCGTCCACGGCGGCGAGTTTCATCTCCTCGTTGATGGTCGTCGCGTGGACGTCGAGGGCGCCTCGGAAAATGTAAGGAAAACACAGGACATTATTGACCTGGTTGGGATAATCCGAGCGCCCGGTGCACAGCATGGCGTCGGGACGCACGGCCAGCGCCTCTTCCGGCGTGATTTCGGGATCGGGATTGGCCAGCGCCAGAATGAGCGGGGTTGCAGCCATCGATTTGACCATTTCGCGCTTGAGCACGCCGCCCGCGGACAGGCCGAGAAACACGTCGGCGCGGGCGATCACCTCGGCCAGCGTCCGCGCCGAAGTCTCCTGCGCAAAGGTCTCCTTGAGCGGGTCCATCAGCTCGTTACGGCCCTTGTAGACGACGCCCTTGAGATCGGTGACGGTGATGTTCTTCCGTCGCGCGCCGAGCGCGACCAGCAGGCTCAGGCAGGCTAGCGCCGCCGCTCCGGCGCCCGAGGCGACGATTCTGGCCTCCTCGATCTTCTTGCCGGCCAGTTGGAGGCCATTGCGCACGGCGGCGGCTACGATGATGGCGGTGCCGTGCTGGTCGTCGTGAAAAACCGGAATCGACATGCGCTCGCGCAGCAGCCTTTCGACTTCAAAACATTCCGGGGCCTTGATGTCTTCGAGATTGATGCCGCCGAAGGTCGGCTCCAGCGCGGCGATGGCGTCGACCAGTTTTTCGACGTCATGGCCGGCCATTTCGAGGTCGAACACGTCGATGCCGGCGAATTTCTTGAACAGCACGGCCTTGCCTTCCATCACCGGCTTGGCGGCGAGCGGGCCGATGTCGCCGAGGCCGAGCACGGCGGTGCCATTGGTGATCACCGCGACGAGATTCTGCCGGATGGTGTAATCGGCGGCGCGCGCCGGGTCCTCGGCAATGGCGAGGCAGGGCGCGGCGACGCCGGGCGAATAGGCGAGCGCCAGATCGCGCTGGTTGCCGAGCGGCTTGGTCGCCGTGATCTCCAGCTTTCCCGGGCGGGGATGGGAATGATAAATCAGCGCGCCCGATTGCATGTCGGAGGTAAGGCGATCGGTCATGGATGATCCTCTCGATGGACGGCGCTTCGCCGAATTCCAGACTGGCGACCAGCGCGCGAAATCGTTTTTTCGCTATCCGCTGAAATTCGAACAAGGCTTGGATGGAAAAACGTTCAAGGTTTGGCCGCGTTCGCCGGACGCGCGGGTTCGGGCGCGGGGGCGACTTCCAGCCTGCCAATGAGCGCCGTGGGATCGGCGACATGGAGCAGTTCCCCGACTTTGAGCGGTTCGCCCTTGCCCTTGAAGCGCAGGGTCAGGTTTTTCGGTTCGGCGATGAAACGGTCCACCGCTTTGGCCGTCGCGGCGACCGCCTGGGCGCCGGAAAACAACAGCGGCGCCTGCGAAACCACGCTCCGCCATTCCGTCTTGACCTGTTCGGGGCTACGGCCCTGGCTCAGCGAGACGAAGGCGACGATCTTGTCGAACAGGCCGGCGTTGGTCACATCGATCTGCGCCCAATCGACGGTCGCCGCCTGAATGGCCTGCTCGCGGGTCGCCTTGTCGCCGGTGAAGACGCTTTTTTCCAGTCCCGACAGCGCGCCGCTGAAGGCGATCTTGCCGATCTTGCGCAGGTCGAGCGAATAATCGGCCAGCTTGTATTCCCGCGCGGGCAGATCATAGGCGCCGGAGTAATGGGCGTCGCCGGACACCTCGCCATAGCCGAAAGCCGTCAGCGCCGCGCCGCCTTTCGACTGCGGCGGCATTTTCACCGAAAGGCCCGCAAAATTGGCGTCGGCGGCAAGTTGAACGCCCGAGGCGTCGAACGTCTGGTCGACATGGGCGGGGCCGGCGTTGAGCCGGATGCGGTTGCCGCCCGGCGCGCCGGCGGCGGTCGCCTTGTCGACGAGCGATAATTCGCCGCCATCCCAGTTCAGATGCGCGAAGCGGAAAGCCGGCAGATTGAGGTCCTCGCCACGCAGCGAGGCGGCGAGGCCGGGCATCGAGAGCGCCTCGAAGCGCGCCGGTCCGGAATGCAACGTGGCGTCCCCGCTGTCGTCGGGCAGGACGCCGTCGAGCGAAGCGAAAGCCAGCGATTGCGCGCCGCCCTTCTCGATATGGTCTGCGACGACGTCATGGAGGATATAGCGGTCGCCATTCTCCGAGAGGATTTCGACCTCGGGAATTTTCAACTGTTTCGCGGTCAGGCGTTCGAGCAGCGCGCCCGTCGCCTCGCGCGTGAGTGTTCCGGAAAACAGGCTTGCAACTTCCGGCTGGCTCAGATTGGCGTCGCTCAACTGGACGTTCTTGAAGGTCACCTTGCCCTTGGCGCCGGTCGAAAACGCCGCCTGGTCGAGCGAGACGTCGCCGGCGCCAGCCGGCGCGACCGCCAGCATTAGACCGGACAGGGCGAGCGCGGCGCGAGAATGGATCGACATGCAAAAAACTCCGGGGCGCGGCAGGGTGCGCGGATTCGAGGCATTTGCCAAGCGCGGCTTCGCCATTTTCGCCGAGAGCGGCTTCGCCGCATTGGAAAGCCGCTTCCAACGGCCGTTTTATGGCCATCAGGCGACATGGACGAAGAAAATGGACCAAATCTTGCGTCAAAATTCCGGCGACGGGGTGGAAAGTTCGGTCGAACCGACTATTTTGCGCCGTCGAAGAAATGATACGGAGTGAGGTCCATGGTCGAAATCGTCACGCGCGAAGAATTGAAAAAGGGTTTGGCCGATGGGTCCATCGCGCTGTTCGACGTGCGCGAGCCCAATGAATTTGCCGCCGGTCATATTCCCGGCGCGTCCTCCCTGCCGCTGTCGCGCTTCGACCCGGCGCTCCTGCCCAGCGAGCCTGGAAAACGCGTGGTTTTCAGCTGCCGATCCGGCCAGCGCACCTTGCAGGCGATCGAATTGGCGCGGCTCGGCGGCCGCCGCGACGCCACCGCCCATTATGCCGGGTCGATGAACGACTGGCTCGCCGCTGGAGAACCGGTCGAAAAGTAAGCGCGAACGGATCGGGCAGGGGCCACCGGACTTGCGTTTACGCCCGCGCGGTCTCGCGCGCCGCGATGGTTTCCGGCTGGGTTGCGGGCAGGCCGATCGGCTGCGGGAGCGGGACGACCTGAACCGGCGTCGGGGCCGAAATTCGGGCCGGGGTCTGGGCGCGTTCGGCCTCCAGCAGGCCCCAGTGCAGCAATTCAAGCCTGCCGTCGAAATGTTCGGCGATGGCGGTGCAGGATTCGACGAAATCGCCAGTGTTCACATAGGTGACGCCGTCGATGTCGCGGATCGTGGCGTGATGGATATGGCCGCAGACCACGCCGTCGACGCCGCGCTTGCGCGCCTCGCCCGCCAGCATGACTTCGAAATCGCCGATGAAATTGACGGCGTTCTTGACCTTGAGCTTGGCCCATTGCGAGAACGACCAATAGGGCATGCCGCATTTGCGGCGGAAAATATTGAACCAGGTATTGAGCCAGATGGCGAAATCATAGGCCCAGTCGCCGAGCAGGGCGAGCCAGCGGGCGTTGCGCACGACAATGTCGAACTGGTCGCCATGGACGATGAGGAATTTCCGGCCGTCGGCGGTCCGGTGAATGACGTGATCGACCACTTCGACGCCGCCGAATTCCAGTCCGATGAATTCGCGGGCGAATTCGTCGTGATTGCCGGGAACGAAAACCACGCGCGCGCCCTTGCGCACTTTGCGAAGCAGTTTCTGCACCACGTCGTTGTGCGCCTGCGGCCAGTACCAGCCGGATCTGAGCCGCCAACCGTCGACGATGTCGCCGACCAGGAAAAGCTCCTCGGAGTCATTGTGCCTCAGAAAATCGAGCAGAAGCTCGGCCTGACAGCCGCGTGTGCCCAGATGGATGTCGGAAAGGAACAAGGTCCGGTAAAGCCTGGGCTCAGGCGAGTCGGCGTGGTCGTCCGGCGCTTCGGTCATTTTTTCCCTGCGTTGGCGGCGGCGGGATCGGGATTGTTTCCGTCTCGCAATCCGCGTGTTCGAGGAACCCTGCGCCTTCCGTCGGCCCGCAGAATCGCGGACAGCGCAAGAAGGACTTGCGAAATTGCTGACAGCTTATTGTTGCGAGACGATGACGATGCTGATCTTCATCGAGGCATGCTGATCGCAGTTCTGCTGAAAATCCTTTCAACCGTTGCCTTTACAGCCATGGCGATTGGCGTGCGCGCCGCCGCGTCCTCCTGTCCGGTCGGCGAAATCGTGTTTTTTCGCTCCGCTATCGCGCTGGTCGTATTGTTGGCCTGGCTGCGAATCAGCGGCGGCTTTCCCGCCCATCTGGCGACGACGAAGCCGCTGCGTCATCTTGGCCGGGGCCTGTCGGGTACGGCGGGCATGTTCGCCAATTTCCTGGCCTTGTCGCTGCTGCCGCTTGCCGACGCCACCGCCTATTTCTACGTCTCGCCGATTTTCGTCACCCTGATCGCGGCGCTGGCCCTGCGCGAAAACGTCCTCGCGATGCGCTGGATCGCCGTGGCCATCGGGTTTTGCGGCGTTCTCGCGATGCTGTCGGACCACATCGGCTTTTCGCCGGACGATTCCCAAACCCCTCAGGGGTTTGGAGCGGAAGGGGCCGGAGCCCTCGTCGCGCTTTCGGGCGCGGCTTTTGCGGCCTTGTCGATCATCCAGACGCGGCGGCTGGCGATTTCGGAACACACCGGCGCCATCGTGTTCTATTTCACCTCCCTCGCGGCATTTTTCGGGGCGCTGCTCATGGCGCTGGCGTGGATCTGGCCCGCCGGGGCTTTTGGGGCGTCTTTTCTCGCCAGTCAGGCCTATGTTGCGCCCGGCGCGCGCGAATGGCTTGCGCTGGCCGGGGTCGGTGTGGCCGGCGGCGTCGCGCAGATCCTCGCCACGCTTGCCTATCGCTTTGCGGACGCCTCGCTGCTTGCCTCGTTCGATTATCTCGCCATGCTCTGGGCGCTGCTGGCGAGCCTCGCCTTTTTCGGCGAATGGCCCTCGGACGCCGTTCTGGCCGGCGCGGCGGCGATCGCCGGTTCCGGCCTGCTGGCCATTCTCGGCGAAAGATCGGCGCGACGACGACAAGCCTCGCCCGCCTGAAACATTCGTTCGATATTTCAAACGAAACTGGCTATTATTTCAAACGGTATTCCGTTTGATGCGGGTTCCTTCACGCAACGGGCCGGATTTGAAGCAATGGGGATTGAAGGGCGGGACAAGCAGAAGGCGCTCGAAGCCGGAGCAGCCGCTTTGTCGGGACAATTGGGCAAGACCGTGCAACGGCTGCGCAAGGCCTACAATCTGTCGCTGTCGGAATTGTCCGAACAATCCGGCGTCGCCAAATCGATCATCAGCCAGATCGAGCGCAACGAGACCAATCCGACGCTTGCGACGATCTGGCGCCTGGCGCAGGCGCTCGACGTGACGATGGAGCGGGTGTTGCGCGAGCGCGACGATTCGCCCTTCATCGAAAAAATTTCACGCGGCGACACGCCGATCCTGGTGTCCGACGACGGCAAGTGCCGGCTCGCCATCACCGGCTGGATCAAGACGGTGGACTGGCTGCAATGTTATGATTTTTCCGCCGAACCCGGAGGCGTGCTCGAATCCGACGCGCACCAGCCCGGCGCGGTCGAACAACTTTCGGTCATCGAGGGCGAATTGCAGGTGGAAGTCGCCGGAGAGACCGATTTCTTGCGCGCTGGCGAAACCCTCCGCTATCGCGCCGACCGCCCGCATCTGATCCGCAATGGCGCCGAAACGCCGGCGCGGGCGGTGATGATCTGCATATTAAAAGCGGCGGCGATGGAGTGACGCCGGCTTTCGTCGCCATCCGGCCCGCATTGCGCCGCAAAGAATCTTGCTCCAGACTATCGACCATCGCCTCTCTCGATCGGCAAGGCGACCGCGATGGCTGCAACGAACCGCGCGATCATTCTGACGTTTGCTTTGATGAGCGGCGCTGGTCCGGTCCACGCGCAGGCTTACATGAATTTTGAGTGCGCCGACGGGGCCAGGCTGTCGCTGATTTTCGAGAAGCCGGGAACGGCGCTGATCATGGTCGGCGGCGGCGCGCTGCGATTGCAGAATCGCAAGCCGGCTTCTGGCCTGTGGTATGCGTCGCCGCATGGCGATTTTCGCGCTGCCGGGGTAAGGGCGCGGTTCAGGATGTCGGGTCGCGCGCCGACGACTTGCGTCAAGGTCGGAAACCGACCGTGACCGCCTTCGAGGCGGTCGCGACTTGCCGATCTGTTCGCCTACCCCCACAGCGCCCGTTCCGGCGGGTAAACCGTCGAGCCTTCGTAGCGCAGGCCCTCGGGCCGGTCATGCGCCAGCAACAGCGGGCCGTCGAGATCGACAAACCGAGCCCGTCCGGCGAGTAACAGGGCCGGGGCCATGGCCAGCGACGACGCCACCATGCAGCCGACGAACAGGCCAAAGCCCAGTTTTTCGGCGGCGTCCGCGAGCGCCAGCGCCTCGGTCAGGCCGCCGGTCTTGTCGAGCTTGATGTTGATCAGATCGTATTTTGTGCGCAATTGCGCGAGGCCGTGGCGGTCGTGGGCGCTTTCGTCGGCGCAGACCGGGACTGGCCAGGTTCTGGCGGCCAGCGCGTCATCCGCGCCGGCGGGCAGGGGCTGTTCGACCAAAGCGACGCCCGCCCGCGCGCAGGCGTTGAAATGCGCCTCCAGATCCTCCGGGCGCCAGGCCTCGTTGGCGTCTACGAGCAGTTCCGAGTCCGGCGCAGCTTGCCGCACCGCCGCCAGCCGCTCGGCGTCGCCCACGCCCGCCAGCTTGATTTTCAGCACCGGTCGATCCGCCGCCCGGGCCGCCGCCCGCGCCATGGCTTCGGGCGTCCCGACCGACAGGGTGTAAGCGGTGACGCAAGGCGCGAGCCGGTGCAGGCCGGCCAATTGCCAGGCCGGGACGCCGGAAATTTTCGCCTCGAGATCCCACAGCGCGCAATCGAGCGCATTGCGCGCCGCGCCGGCCGGGAGCAGCTTTTGCAAGGCCACGCGGTCGGCCCCGGCTTCGAGCGATGCGCGCACCGATTCGATCGCCGACATCACGCTCTCGACGCTTTCGCCGTAGCGCGCATAGGGCGTGCATTCGCCGCGCCCCAGGGATCGGTATTCGCGCAAGGAGACCACGACGACGACCGCCTCGGTTTTGGCGCCGCGCGCGATGACGAAGGGGTTTTCGAGCGCGAAACGCTCGATCTGGACGTCCATCTGGCGGCGTTGCGAAGCGGTCATGGCCTGCTGAAGGGCGCGAGTCGTAGCTTGTCGGCAATTTGGCTTTTGCTTAAATGGCTTGGCGAGGTTATTCAAGAACGATTGGCGAGCTTATTCAATCCTTCGGGTCAGCAAAGCAGAATCGCGCGAAATGTCCAAATTCGACACCGCCGCCCCGCGCTTTTCGGTTGAAAAGGACGGGGAGAACACCCGCATCGCCTTGAGCGGCGCCTGGACCATCGCCGCTTCGCGCGTCCTCGAGCAAAGCGCCAAAGCGCTGGCCGAGGCCGCCCATGGCGCGGCGAAGGTTTCGATCGATTTCGCCGGCGTGACGCGGCTCGACACGGCGGGCGCATGGCTGATCGACAAGGCCCGGACCAGCATCGCGGCGGCGGGCGTCGCGGCGGAATATGCCGCCGTCTCGCAAGACCAGAACACGCTGCTGCACGAGGCGGCCTATGCCCCCCCGGTGGTCGTCAAGCTTCCCAAGCTCAATCCGCTGGTCAGCTTGCTCGCCGGGTTTGGCGCATGGACTCTCGACATCGTGCGCCAGATTGTCGCGGGCGTGGCCTTTCTCGGCGAACTGGTGATCGAATCGTCGCGGACCTTGTTCAATCCGAAGCTCGCGCGGCCGACTTCGCTGGTCTATCACCTCGAAACCTTTTCCCTGCGGGCGGTGCCGATCATCGTGACGATCAATTTCCTGGTCGGCTGCATCGTCGAACAGCAGGGCATTTTTCAGTTGAAGCGTTTCGGCGCCCCGATTTACGCCGTCGATCTGATCGGGGTGCTGGTTCTGCGCGAACTCGGCGTGCTGTTGACCTCGATCATGATCGCCGGCCGCTCGGGTTCGGCGATCACCGCCGAAATCGGCTCGATGAAAATGCGCGAGGAGATCGACGCCCTGCGGGTGATGGGCATGTCGCCGATCGACGTCTTGATCCTGCCGCGGCTTTACGCACTGATCATCGCCTTGCCCTTGCTTACCTTCCTCGGGGATATGGCGGCGCTGTCCGGGGGCCTGCTCACCGCCTGGATTTATGAGGGCATCAGCCCGGTGGCCTTCGCCAACCGCCTTCAGGACGCCATCGGCCTGAACACGTTTCTGGTCGGCCTGATCAAGGCGCCGTTCATGGCTCTGGTCATCGCCATCATTGCGTCGATCGAAGGGTTCAAGGTCGAAGGATCGGCCGAGTCCCTTGGCCGGCGGGTGACCGACTCGGTGGTCAATGGCATCTTCATGGTGATTTTCGTCGATGGCCTGTTCGCCATTTTCTTCGCCAGCATCCATTACTGAGGGGCCGATGCAAGAAAACGACAGCCAGGAAAACGAGAGCCGAGAACGCGAAAGCCAGCAAAACGACAAGCCGGAAATTGACAAGCCGCCGATCATCCGCGTCCGCGACCTTTATGTCGGCTTCGGGCCGAAAATGGTGCTCGAAGGGCTCGATCTCGACGTCAAGGCCGGCGAGGTAATGGGCTTCGTCGGCGGCTCCGGTCAAGGCAAATCGGTTCTCACGCGGACGATCCTCGGACTTTTGCCGAAAACATCCGGCGAGATCGAGGTTTTCGGCGAAGACATCGACAAGCTTTCGCCCGAAGAACATCGCGCGCTGGAGCGGCGCTGGGGCGTATTGTTCCAGAGCGGGGCGCTGTTCTCCGCGCTGACCGTCAAGCAGAACATCCAGGCGCCGATGCGCGAATATTTGTCGCTGTCGCAAGAGACGATGGACGAACTGGCGATGCTCAAGATCAAGCTGGTCGGGCTGGCGCCGGATGCCGCCGACAAGTTTCCCTCCGAGCTTTCGGGCGGCATGATCAAGCGGGCGGCGCTCGCCCGCGCCCTGTCGCTCGACCCCGAACTGCTGTTCCTCGACGAGCCGACGTCGGGCCTCGACCCGATCGGCGCGGCGGAGTTCGACGAGTTGATCTCGACCCTGCAGAAGACGCTCGGCTTGACCGTGTTCATGGTCACGCATGATCTCGACAGTCTCTATTCGATATGCGACACCATCGCGGCTCTGGCCGACGGCAAGGTGATCGCGTCCGGTCCGCTTTCGACCATGCTGGCGTCGGATCATCCCTGGCTGCGATCCTATTTCCATGGCAAGCGGGCGCGGACCATCGTCCCGCAAGGCGCGGCGCCGAAAATTCCGGATGTTCCGGCGTCCGACGCGGGTTTGCTGACGGCCGCCCCGGCGGGTTCCCGGCACGGAGCGCGCGCGTGAGCGGCGAAACGCTGAAAGGACAGGGAGACTGCCAATGGAAACGCGCGCAAATTATGCGCTGATCGGCCTGTTCACGCTGGCGGTGATCGTCGGCGCCTTTCTGTTCGTGTTCTGGTTCAAGGGCACGGGCGGCAAGGTGACGCTGACAACCTATCAGGTACATTTCGCGGGCTCGGTCTCGGGCCTTTCCAATGGCAATTCGGTGCTGTTCAATGGCCTCAAGGTCGGCGAAGTGACCGAACTCGGCCTGATGCCCAACGATCCGAGCCGGGTCTTCGCGACCATCAAGGTCGATGCGCAGACGCCGGTGAAGACCGACACCAAAGCCCAGCTGGAGACCGGCGGCCTGACCGGCTACGCCTCCATCGCCTTGCAGGGCGGCAGCGCCGCCGCCGAGGCCTTGCCCGCCAACGCCGTGATCGACGCGCAACCGTCGCAGCTGCAAATATTGATGAAGACGGCGCAGGACCTGAGCACCAAGGCGGACGTATTTATCGGCAACGTCAGCAAGATGGTGGACGAAAACGCGCCGGCGCTGAAAGCTTCCGTCGCCAATATCCAGACGCTGACCGGGGCGCTGGCCGACAGTTCCGGCAATTTGCGCGAGTTGATCGACAGCGTCGATCCGGCCAAGGTCAACGCCATTGTCGATAACGCGGATCAGGCCATGACCCGGATCAACACCCTGCTCGGCAAGGGCGAGGGCAAGACCATGGTGGCCGATATTGCCGAGGCCGCGCGTTCGATCAAGAAGCTCGCGGAAAATCTGTCGCGCTTCGCCAATACGGGCCTGCGCCAATATGAGGGGCTGGCGGTCGATGGACGCCGCACCTTGCAGGACGTCGGTCATGCGGTGCGGCAACTGGAGCGCGACCCGCAAAGCATTCTTTTCGGACCGAAGCCGGCTTTGCCCGAATACAAGGGCCGATAAAAGCTTTTCGGCGAGGAGAGGCTTGCTATGCTTTCGCTTTGGCCATGGTTTGGCCAGAGTTGGTTGAAATCGAACTGGGGACGGCGTGAAGCGAATTGGAATCTCCTTTCGGCGCGAGGCTGCCCGGCTTTTGTCCGGGCTCGTTCCGGGTCCGGCGGCGCTGCTGTTCGCGCTGCTGCTGGCCGGCTGCGCGAGCGCGCCGCAGGTTTACAATCTAAGTCCGGCCGCGGTTGCCGCCCGCATGGCGCGCGGAAATATTTCCGTCGATGTGCCGACGGTCGCGCCGCCGCTCGACAATGATCTGGTGGTGGTGCGCGAAAGCGAGGATCGCTTCGCCTACCTTCCCGGCGTGCGCTGGGCGGACCGGCTGACCTATCTCGTGCAGAGCCGAACCATCGAGACATTTCAAAACGCCGGAATGCTGTCGCGACTTCGCGGCCCCGGGGAGCCGTCCGCTGCTTCGCTGGCGCTCGCGATCCGCCATTTTGACATTGATGCGACGCGCCGCGTCGCGCGGGTCGAAATCGCCGCCCAGATTGTCACAGCGAGCGGGCAGGTCGTTTCGGCGAAAATGTTTTCCGCCAGCGAACCGGTCGGCGAGATCAAAGCCCCGGAGGCCCTGGAGGCGCTCGACCTCGCCTTCCGCCGGATTCTGCCGCAACTCGTCGCCTGGGCCGCAAGGACGGGCTGATATCATCGGCCCTTGAAAAGGACCGATGATATCAGCCCCGACTGGAGCGGCGCCGGCTGACGCCGGTAGGGCGTCGATAGTCGCCCGTCCTTGCGAACGGCTATGGCTTCCGACGAGTCGGAAGCAAAGGCAGATGGCTTGAATGCGCCGATGCAAAATTCCATTTTCACGGATGGCCGAAAAAAACGCCCGGATTTCTCCGGGCGTTCTGCTCATTCAACGTCGGCCGCTCAACCAAGCCGAACTAAGGTCGGCCGCTCAACCAAGTCGTCCAGAGGCATGGGCGAGCAGGGTGTAGACCTTGCCGGTCTCCGAGAGGAGATAGGCGCGGGTCAGGGAGCCATCGCGATCCTCGCGGTCGATCTCCATCAGCAGCCGTTCGAATTCCTGCAAATAGCGATCGACGGTCTGGCGGAAATCGGCGTCGGCGCCATAGCGGCGGCGGACATCGTCGAAACTCTTCAAGCCCTGGGAGGTATAGAGCCGGCGGTCGAAGGCGGCGCCTTCGCCGCGACGATAGCCGTCCCAGGCGTCGACGAGGGCGTTTTCATCGAATACCCGGGCGATGTCGGCAGACAGATTCTCCAGCGGGTCGCCGGAGGAGCCGCGCCGCGCCGGTTGCTCGTCGAGCGAGGCGCGGGCGAGCAGGTCGCTCATCCAGCCGCCGCCGCGTTCGCTTGACGACGGCGCCGGCGCTCGCGGCGCGGTCGGGCGCAGGTCGAAGCGCGATTCGCCAAAGGTCTCCTGACGCGTTTCTTGACGCTTGTCTTCACGCGCGGCCTGACGCGGCGGTTCGCGACGCGGCGCGAGCCGTTGCTCCGGCAGTCTTTCGTGGATCGCGCCAAAATCCTGCGCGGGGATGGTGGCGGTGTCCCGCGCGGGGATCGCGGCCGAATCCCTCGCCGGGATTGCAGGTTCGGGCCGGACCGGGATCGCGGGTTTGGGCTGGGTCGCCGGTTCGGAGATGTCATGTGCGCGTTCCGAACGGGCGACCAGATCGGTCAATTCGCTAAGCGCCTTGATCTGGTCGGCGACAACGCGGCGCATGGCGGCGGTCTGTTCGCCGGCCTCGCGCGGCAGTTCCAGCGCGCCGCGCCGCAATTCCTGCCGCGTGGCTTCCAGTTCGCGCTGGATTTCGCCGGTCATGGCGCGCAGTTCGCCCGAGACCGCCTTGTAGCGGTCGGCCGCCTGCTGGAACGTCCGGTTCATCTCGCCGAGATTCTGCTCATAGACGGCGGCGATTTCCGTCGCCGCCCGCGCGCCTTCGCGCTCGGCGCTCTGACGCAGTTCCTCGTATTGGCCAGTGAGTGCGCCGGCGGTGGCCGTCGAGGACTCCGCGAGGAAGGCGCCGACCTCGCGCGCCCGGATTTCGGCCTGCGACAAGGTGCGTCCGATCGCACCGCCGAAATTCTCCAGCCGGCTTTCGAACTCGCTCTGGCGCTGCTGCGCTTCGTCGAACAGGCGCTGCATCGTCTGGAGCCGCGCTTCGAGCGCCTCGTCGATTGACGCCTGGGCCGTCGCCAGCGTGTTGAGACGCTCCTCCAGCGTCTGATCAATGGATTTCTGCGTCGCCGACATTTCGCGCAGGCTGGCTTCGAGAACCCGGTTCTGGCCGCCGATGGAGCGCGCCGTCTCGCTGGCGAGGCGCACACTTTCCTGTCCCGACGAATCGAGCCGGTCCAATTCGCCGCGCAGCGCTTCGACGGCGCCGGCAAAAGCTTCGATCTTCGGCGCGAAGGAGCCGTCGAGCCGACCGAAATCGGCTTCGGCGGCCTGCATCAGCTCGATCAGCGAGGCATGGGTCTGCGACAGGCCGTCGATCAGGCCGCCGACCTCCCGCCGGAGCTGGAGATTGACGTCGGTCAGCCGCGTCACCGAGCCGGCGGCGCTCTCATCGAGCGCCTGGCTCAACGAGGCGCTCGACCCGGCGATCGCCGTTTCGAGCGTCTGGGTAGCGCGATCGAGATTCTCCCGCATTTCGCGGTCGGAACGCTCCAGCGTCGCGCCGATCTCGGTCTGGCGCCGGCGCAACTCTTCGAGCATTTCCCCGGAACGATTGGATAGGGCGCTGACGGCGCTTTCGCTGAAGGAGACGATCTGCGACACCACTTCGCCGCCGCGCGTTCCCAACAATTCGATCAGCTTTAGGCCGCGCGTATCGAACCATTCGTTGAGTTCGGAGGCGCGGGCGTGCAATTCGTCGGTCAGCGCCCGGCCGCGTCCATCGACGGTGGCCTCGATCTGGCCGATGCGGCGATCCAGTTCCTCGCCGACCACGCCAAGGCGGCCAACCACCTTCTGCTCGAACAGATCGATATGGCCGCCGAGACTGGCGGCGATTTCACTGGCGCGGCCGCCGAGCGTGGAATCGATCTCGTGGGCTTTCGACGACAATTCCGCGCTGAGCTCGGTGGAGCGGGCGAGGATGATGGCGTCGAGTTCATGCGCTTTGGCGTCGAGCGTGCTGCCGACTTCGCCGAGGCGACCGAATACCTTCTGCTCGAACAGGTCGATATGGCCGCCGAGACTGGCGGCGATTTCATTGGTGCGGCCGCCGAGCGTCGAATCGATCTCACGGGCCTTCGACGACAATTCCGCGCTGAGCTCGGTGGAGCGGGCGAGGAAGATGGCGTCGAGTTCGTTCGCTTTGAGGTCGAGCGTGCGGCCGACCTCGCCGAGGCGACCGAATACTTTCTGCTCGAACAGCTCGATATGGCCGCCAAGACTGGCGGCGATTTCACTGGCGCGCCCGCCAAGGGTGGAATCGATCTCATGGGTCTTGGACGACAATTCCTCGGTCAGCGCGGTGGAGCGCGCTAGGATAATCGCATCGAGTTCGCGCGCCTTGGCGTCGAGCGCGCGGCCGACTTCGCGGCCGCCTTCGCCCAGCACCTTGGCTATGTCGATGGCGCGTCCCGCCAGCGCATCGTTGAGCTGGTCCGAGCGCAAGGCCAGGCCGGTATGGGCCTTGCCGATAAGTCCGTCGATGGTCTCGAAAATTTCCTGCGACTTATCGGTGGTTTGCGCGGCGAAGCGGTCGAGCTGTCCGCCGAGGAGATCGGCGATGGTCCGGGCCCGTTCGCCGAGGCGCGCGTCGAGCGCCGAACCATGCACGTCGATGGTCGCCTCGATCGCCGCCAGCCGTCCGCCGATGGTCTCGGCGAGGGCGTCGGCCTGCGCGCCGATGCGGTCCGTGACGCCGCCGCCGAGTTCGGCGATGGCGGCTTCAAAGCCGCGCAGATTCTGCGTCAGTGTCTCGCGAAGGACTTCCGTCTGCGCCTGAATATGGTCGGCGGAGCTTTCGCCGCCGCCGCGCATCAGTTGTTCGAGCGCCGCGAGTTGGGCGACGAAATCGGCGTTGAACCTTTCGGCATGCTGCGCCAGCTTGGCCCGCGCCTCGGCGATGCCGAGCGCCAACTGGGTCTCGAAAGCATGGAGACTGACGGAAATCTGCTGGGTGAGCCGCTCGGCGTGCTGGCCGATGGAGTTGGAGGTTTCGTCGCCGCCGCGTGTCAGCGTCGCCTCGAAGGCGTCGAGACGCCGGGCGAGGGTTTCGTTGACGCGGTCGCCATGCATGCCGACGGCGGCGACGGCTTCCGAGGCGACCTGGGCGAAGCGCTTTTGGGTCTCTCCGACGCGCTGGGCAACCTGGGCGGCGGCTTCGCCCGTTCGGGCGGCAAACTGGTCGGCGGAGGCGGCGAAATTGCGGTCGATCGTCGCCGTCTGCGCTAGCAGGCCGCTAAGAGCCGACTGGGTAGCCGCCTCGAACTGCGCCTGCGTCGCGGCGATATTGCCGCCGACGGTCTCGCCGACCAGCCGGCCGATCTCTTCGATCGACTGGCGCAGGGTCCGCGTCCGCGCTTCGGCGCCGCCGACGGTCTCCTCGGTGATCCGAACGAAATCCTGGCGGAAGGCCTCGCCTTCGCCGGCAAGCGCGGCGATATGCTCCCGGGAACGGCTTTGCAGGGCGGCAATCGACGATTCGGCGGTCGCCTCGAATCGCGCCTGGGTGGCGGCGACCGTTTCGCTCAGCGTCGCGCCGACTGTTCGGCTGGCCGCTTCGAGCGACAGGCGCAGGGATTCCGCGCGCGCCTCGGCCTGACCCACCGTTTCCTCGGTGATCCGGGCGAAATTCTCGTGGAAGGCCTCGCCGTGGCTGGCAAGGGCATCGATCTGTTCCCGCGATTTGCCTTGCAGCGCCGCGAGCGAGGCGTCGGTTGCGGCCTCGAACCGCGCCTGCGTGGCGGCGACGGTCTCGCTCAGCGTCTCGCCGACCGTCCGGCTGGCCGCTTCGAGCGACAGTCGCAGGGTCTTCGCGCGAGCTTCCGCCTGGCTTACCGTTTCCTCGGTGATCCGGGCGAAATTCTCGTGGAAGGCCTCGCCATGGCCGGCGAGGGCGTCGATCTGTTCCTGCGATTTGCCTTGCAGCGCCGCGAGTGAAGCGTCGGCGGCGGCTTCGAACCGCGCCTGCGTGGCGGCGACGGTCTCGCTCAGCGTCTCGCCCACAGTCCGGCTGGCGGCTTCGAGCGCCTGCCGCAGGGCGTTCGCGCGCGTTTCCGCCTGGTTCGCCGTTTCCTGAGCGATCCGGGCGAAATTCTCGTGGAAGGCCTCGCCATGGCCGGCGAGGGCGTCGATCTGCTCCTGCGATCTGCTTTGCAGCGCCGCGAGCGACGCGTCGGTTGCGGTCTCGAACCGCGCCTGCGTGGCGGCGACGGTCTCGCTCAGCGTCTCGCCCACAGTCCGGCTGGCCGCTTCGAGCGACAGGCGCAGGGTCTTCGCGCGAGCTTCCGCCTGGCTCACCGTTTCTTCGGTAAGGCGCGCGAAATTCTCATGGAAGGCATCGCCATGGCCGGCGAGGGCGTCGATCTGGTCCTGCGCTTTGGCGTGAAGGGCCGCCAGCGTCGCCTCGGCCGCCGTCTCGAATTGCGCCTGGGTTGCGGCCACGGTCTGGCTCAGCGCCTCGCCCACCGCGTGGCTGGTCGCTTCGAGCGATTCGCGCATGCCATCGGTCCGCGTCCGGGCCTGACCGACGGTTTCCTCTGTCAGGCGGGCGAATTGGCTCTGGAAGGCCTCGCCTTGTTCGGCGAGGGCGGCGATCTGCTGCTGCGCTTTGGTCTCCATTGCGGCGACGGTCGTCTCGGCGACGGTCTCGAACCGCGCCTGCGTGCTGGCCACGGTCTCGCTGAGCGCGTCTCCTACGGCATTTCCGGCGGCTTCCAGCGAAATCTGCAAAGCCTGCGTCCGGGTGGCGGCCAGTTCGGCGGTTTCGTGCGCCAGCCGGGCGAAATTCTGCTGGAACGCTTCGGTATGACCGACCAGAGCCGAGAGCTGGTCCTGCGTCACGGCGGCGACCATATGTTCCAGACGCTCGCCGTGGACGCCGACGGCGTCGACGGTCAGTTGCGCCGTCTGGGCGAACTGCTCCTGGAACGCGCCGGTATGGCCGACGAGCGCGGCCAGCGTTTCCTGCGTCGCCGAGCCGACGGTCTGCTTCAGATGTTCGAAGTTTCGCGAGAAAGACTGCTCGATGCGGGCGGTCTGCGCCTCCAGCGTTTCGACGGTCGCGCCCGAAAGGACGTCGAACCTGTGCCGCAGGTTCTCGGTCTTGTCCTCGATCGCGGCGAGAGCGGCATGGGTCGAAATTTCGATGGTTCCGCGCAGGGCGTCGCCCGCTTCCCGCACCGAATCGCCAGCCCCGCGCAGCGTTTCGCCAGCCGCCCGCAACGCCTCGGTCTGTCCGGCGACGCCTTCGATGGCCTCGGCGGCGGTGCGCGCGAAGGCCTCGTTGAAGGCCTCGGTGTGGCCGGCCAGCGCCGCAAGGGTTTCTTCCGCCGCCAGGTGGAAGTTCTCGCGCAGCGCATCGGTCTGGCCAGCGACGCTTTCGACCGCTTGCAGGCTGACGCTGGCGAAGGTCTGGCCGACGCTCTCGGCATGGGCGCCGAAGTCCTCGACGGCGCGCCGCGCCGTTTCGCCGACATGATTTTGCAGGGCTTCGGCCTGGGCGCTCATGTCCCGGAGTGCGGCCTGCGTCGCCTGCGCGAAATGCTCGGCCGAGCGCGCGCGCTGCGCATCGAGGGTCTGCGAGAAGGCTTCGCCAGAGGCGCCCAGAAGGTTCTGCGCCGCTTGCGTTTCCCCGCGCAGGCGCTGGGCGAGATCCTCTCCGACCGAGGCCAGAGACTGGCTCAGGGCAGGGCCATGGACCGCGACGATTTCATGCAGCCGCTCGGTCTGACCGGCAATGCGGCCGGTCAGTTCGTCGCCTTGCTGTCCGATGGTTTGGCCAATGCGCTGGCCCGCGTCGCGAAGATTCTGCGCCAATTGGTTCGACTGGCCGTCAATCTGTTCGAGGAATGAACTGGCGAAGGCGCGCAAGCGTCCGTCGACATCGCCGGCGCGCTCCTCGATCCGCCGCGAGGCCTCGCCGCCGGTGGCGTCGAAACGGCCCAGCAAGGCTTCGGCGCGGCTTTCGATCTGTTGCAGCAAGGCATCGCCGGTCCGGGCGAAGGCCTGCTCGATGGCGCCGCTCTTTTCCTCAAGCTGGCTCGCGAGGCGTTCGCCGGTGGCGTCGAGCAGCCCGGTCAGTTGCCGGGTCGCGGCGTCCAACTCGCCGGAAACGGAATTTTGGGCGTCGGTCAGCGCCGCAGAAACCCGGTTTGCATTGAGCACGATGGATTCGCGTTCGCTCGCCAATTCGCTGAGCAGCAGCCGGATGCGGCGCTCGTTTTCGCCATGGGTGCGCTCCAGCGAGGCGACTTCGGCGCGAACCATGGTGTCGAGTTCGCTGGCGCGGGCCAGCGCCCGCTCGATGCCGTCGCCCATCGAGGCGACCTCGCGGCGGATCGCCTGGCTCAGGGTGACGACCTGTTCGGTGGCGATGGTCTCGGGTTCGGCGAGCCTGATCGCCACTTCCGCCATCGAGCGGGCGGTCAGCCGCATTTCCTGGGCGCGGCGGGCGACCGAGCCCATCGCGAGGAAGAAGATCACCGGACCGATCAGAGCGAAGGCGGAAATGGCGGCTGCCGGGCTGAACAGCGAGCCGGAAAAGGCCGCGCCATGGGTGAACAGGAAATAGCCGATCCACAGGCCGGTCCAGGCGGCGGCGGCGATGATCGCGCCGGTCATGGCGGTGGAATCGGGGCGCGCCTGCAGACTCTGCAGGATCTGGCCAACCGAGGGGCGGTCGTCGTTGGCCGGGAAGGCGTTCGGGGTCAGGGGCGAGCGCGGCGCTTCCGGGTCGCGCGGGCGCACGGCGCCCGAAAGTTCGTCGGCGGCGATTTCGGGCAGGCGCGGCGTTGGCGGCTCATTATCGGGGCGCGTCGTCGGCAAATGGAATTCGAGTTTGGGGCCTTCGCCGGTCTCGGCGGAGGTTTCCGCTGGCGTTTCGTTGGGCGTTTCGGCGTTTGCCGCTTCCGGCTCGACATGCAGCCGAAGCGCGTCCTCGATCGCCGACAAAGCGGCGGCCGCGGGATCCTGAGCCTTGCTCGGTGTGGACATGACCAAATCGCCCTTTTGACTTTACCAACGTCGTGACGCGACCTTACGCGTCGCGTCGGTGGTTCACCGCCAGTCGCATTAAGAGGCAGTTAACCAAGACACACTTTACGCTGGCGCCGCCGCGAAGAAAACAGCCGCCGGGGCGGCTTTTGCCAACGTCGTTAACGGAGTTTTTTCCATGTTGCTAAAATTTTCGGAAAATATCGGAAAATGAGGGGTTTCGTCCATTTTTTTGGGCGAAGTTGGGCAGCGCGGTTTCGTCCGGATTTTTCAATTTCGCAACCACAGGTCGCCGCCCTTCGGCGTGAAACCGCTCCAAATCCACGCCGACAGGAGAAAACCTTGGCCCCCGCCCAGCGTATTCCCGGTTTCGATTCCGCTTCCACCGCCAGCGGGGACGGCGCTGGCGCATGCCCGATCGATCTTGTCCATCTGGCGCGCCAGACCATGGGCGACAGCGCGCTGGAAAGCGAATTGCTGGCGCTGTTCGACCATCAGGCGGGGCGGATCGCCGAGCAACTCGGCCGCGCCGATGCGGACGCGGCGAAGTTTTCGCGAGCCGACCTGGCGCACAAGCTCAAAGGCTCGGCGCGCGCCGTCGGCGCCCATGAAGTCGCGGCGGCGGCGGAAAATTACGAATATTGCGCGGGCAAGGGCATTTTGCGCGACAGCGACACGCATAGGCTGATCGAGGCGGTGGCGCGGGTCCGGGCGGCGTTGCGAGAGATGGCGGGGTGAACGAAGAAGGACTTCGACTTTACGTCACAAGAAGCGGTCGGCATTTTCCGCTCTCCGAAGATCGGCGCGAAATAGCGAAATCGATATTTTAGCCTGCCAGAAACACCGTCACCGCCTCCAAAAAAGCCTCCTCGGCCTCGACGCTGGACAGATGCGCCGCCTTGAGCCGGACCAGCCGTGAATCGCTCAAACTCTTCGCCAGAGCGACGCCGAGTTCGGGTGGCGTCGAAGCGTCGGATTCGCCGACAATCACCAGAACCGGGCGGGGCGGCGCTGCGCGGATCGCGTCGCGCAGATCCGTGTCGCGCAGGGCCGAGCAGCAGGCGGCGTAGCCGAGCGGATCGCTGGCGAGCAGCATGTGCTCGATTTTTCGCGCGACGTCGGGCCGGTCATTGCGGAAACCTTCCGTCAGCCAGCGCTGTGCGACGGAGGGCGCGAGTTTCGTCATGCCTTTTTCGCGCGCCGAGCGGATGCGGGCGTTCCAGCCGGCGGCGGACGGGAAATAAGACGCCGTATTGGCCAGCACGATTTTGTCGAGCCTTTCGGGCGCGTGAATCATCAGCCATTGGCCGATGGCGCCGCCCATCGACTGGCCGAGAAAATGCGCCCGCTTGACGCCGAGCGCGTCCATCGTCGCGCAGACGTCGCCGCCGAAATCGGCAAGCGCATAGGGCCCGGCAGGACTCCGCGACCGGCCATGGCCGCGCAAGTCGAGGCGGACGAGAAAGAATTTTTCGGCCAGCGCCGGCGCGATGTCGTCCCAGACTTGCAGATTGGCGCCGAGCGGATGGGCGAGGATCAGCGCCGGCGCGCGCCTCTCGCCCGCGAGCGAGACGTTCAGCTTTAACCCTTCGATCCCCCAATCGACCATGGCTGTTTCCCGTCAGAATAGTTTCAGCGCGCGCATCGATGCATGGCCGTTGCGGCCGATGATCAGATGATCGTGCACATTGATGCCGAGCGGCTTGGCGAGGGAGGCGATATTCTGCGTCATCACGACATCGGCCGAGGAGGGAGTAGGGTCGCCGGAAGGGTGATTGTGGACGAGAATGACCGCGCTCGCATTGAGTTCCAGCGCGCGGCGAATGATTTCGCGCGGATAGACCGGCGTATGGTCCACCGTGCCGCGCCCCTGCACCTCGTCGGCGAGCAGGCCGTTTTTCTTGTCGAGAAAGATCACCCGAAATTCCTCGGTGTCGAGAAAGGCCATGGCGCCCCGGCAATAATCGAGCACCTGCGTGAAAGCGCCGAGCGTCAGTCGCTTGCGCATGGTTTCCTTCGACAGCAGACGCGCCGCCGCCTCGACGATCTTCAGCTCGGTGACCGCCGAATCGCCGATGAACTCCACTTCCTTGAGCCGCGCCGCCGGGGCGGCGATCACCTCGCCGAAAGTACCGAATTTCTTGAGCAGCATTTTGGCGATCGGCTTGACGTCGCGGCGCGGAATGGCGCGAAACAGCAACAATTCCAGCACTTCGTAATCCGCCAGAGCCTCGGACCCGCCCGCCAGAAATCGCTCGCGCAGCCGCTCGCGATGGCCGGCGTTCAGCGATTCCTTTGGTGCGTCGTCCTTCATTCCGCCTTGCCATAGGGCGGGCAATGCAGGCCGCGCGGCGAGAGGGTGAAGATTTCGGCGCCCGTCGCGGTGACGCCCAGCGCATGTTCGAACTGCGCCGAAAGCGAACGGTCGCGGGTCACGGCGGTCCAGCCGTCGGCCAGAATCTTCACCTGCGGCTTGCCGAGATTGATCATCGGCTCGATGGTGAAGAACATGCCTTCCTTGAGGGTCACGCCCTGGCCCTTGTGGCCGTAATGCAGGATGTTGGGCTCGTCGTGGAACAATTTGCCGATGCCGTGGCCGCAGAATTCGCGCACCACCGAACAGCGCTCGGATTCGGCGTAGATCTGGATGGCGTAGCCGATGTCGCCGGTGGTGGCGCCGGGCTTGACCGCCGCAATGCCGCGCCGCAGCGCTTCATAGGTGACTTCGCACAGCCGCTGCGCGCGGCGCGCGACTTCGCCGATGAAATACATGCGGCTCGAATCGCCGTGCCAGCCGTCGACGATATAGGTCACGTCGAGATTGACGATGTCGCCGTCGCGCAATGGCTTGCTGTCGGGAATGCCATGGCACACGACATGGTTGATCGAGGTGCAGATCGACTTGCGATAGCCGCGATAATCGAGCGGCGCCGGATAGGCGCCATTATCCATGCCGAATTCATAGGCCAGCCGGTCCAGCGCTTCGGTGGCGACGCCTGGCTGCGCGGCTTGCGTCAACAGGTCGAGCGCTTCGGCGGCGATGCGCCCGGCCTTCCTCATGCCGGCGAAAGCTTCCGGCCCGTGCAGTCTGATCTGGCCGTTCTTGCGGACGGGCGAGGCTTCGGCTTCGATAAAAGTCATTTTTTCCATTTCGCTTGATGCAGTCCGCCGCCGACGGGAAAAATGGGTCCGGAAAACGGTGCAAAGACCATGCGCCAGGCGCCGGCGCAAGCTCCTTCGATCGCCAGATTTAGCCCAAACCGGGCGACGCGCAAGGGTTCGGGCGATAAAACTTGGCTGCATCGACATGGCTCGTCAAATTGGCCCGTCAACTTGGAGCTTGGGGCTGCGGCTGCTAGAACGCGGATCATGCGCGCACGAGCGGCCAATGATCTTTCCCCCTTCGGCCAGCATCAGCCGCATGGCGCGCTGCGCCGTCTGCTCCAATTCACCCAGAACGCCGGGATGCACTGGCTTGGGCAGCGCGCGGCGCTGCTGGTGCGCGGTGTCGGCCTGCGGCGGCTGCGCTCCCGGCCGGTCGATGTCACGGTCGAAACCCTGCGCGCCCGGATGCGGCTTTATCCCTTCAACAACGCCTGCGAAAAGCGGCTGCTGTTCACGCCGCAACTCGCCGACCGTGAGGAAAGGCGGTTTCTGGCCGCCCGAATCACGCCGGACATGACGTTTCTCGATCTCGGCGCCGGCGTCGGGGCTACCAGCCTGTTCGTGGCGCTGCGCGCCGGGCCGCGCGCCAAAATACTCGCGGTCGAGCCGCAGCCGATGCTCTACGAGCGCCTGGTCTACAATCTGCGGCAGAATCCGGCGGCGACCGTCAAGGCGATGGACTGCGCCGTCGCCGACTCGGAAAACGACGTGACCCTGTTCATCAATCCCTATGATCTCGCCGAAACCTCGATGCGCATCGTCAATGTCGAGGGCGGCGGCGGCTCGGCGCGGGTTCCCGCCTATGCGCTGGCGACGCTCGTGCGCGAGGAAGGGTTCGGGCGCATCGACGCGATGAAACTCGATGTCGAAGGCGCGGAGGATCTGGTGCTGGAGCCTTTTCTGAGCTTTGAGCCGGAAACGCTCTGGCCGCGCGCGCTGATCCTCGCCTATTCGCCGGGGAAATGGGACGTCGATCTCTGCGCCATGCTGGAAGAACGCGGCTATGTCCGCGTGCTGCGCACCCGCGTCTATGTCATTTATGAACGCTCCGAGGACCAAGGTCTAACCCCATGAGCGAAAAACAGGTCACCGCCGCCGTGCTGGTCATCGGCGACGAAATCCTCTCCGGCCGCACCCGAGATACCAACAGCGGCCATATCGCCCATTATCTCGCGCAGATTGGCTTGGAGACACGGGAAATCCGCGTCGTTCCCGACGTGGAGGAGGAGATCGTCGCAGCGGTCAACGCCTTGCGGTCGCGTTACGACTATGTCTTCACCACCGGCGGCATCGGCCCGACCCACGACGACATTACCGCCGACGGCGTCGCCAAGGCTTTTGGCGTCGGCATTTCCGAAGATCCGCGCGCGTTGGCGCTGCTGCTGGAGCGCATCGCTCCGCAAGACCTCAACGAGGCGCGCCGCCGCATGGCGCGTATTCCCGATGGCGCGGAACTCGTCGCCAATCCGATTTCCCGGGCGCCCGGCTTCTGGATCGGCAATGTCATCGTCATGGCCGGCGTGCCGGCGATCATGCAGGCCATGCTCGAAGATGTTGCGCCGAAACTGGCAAGGGGGGTGAAAATCCTGTCCGAAACCCTCGATGCGCACGGACTGCCCGAAGGCGCCTATGCCGACGCTCTCTCGGCGCTGGCGAAAGCCCTGCCGGACGTATCGATAGGCTCCTATCCGCAACTGTCAGATGGCCGCTTCAAGAACCAGATTGTCTTGCGCGCGAAAGACGCGCGGGCCCTGGCGGCGGCGGTCGCAAAAACGCTCGAAATGCTCGCGGAGATTTCGGCGCGGCACAGCCTGTGAAGCAACGGGTCTGATTTCCCCCCGCCCGATCAGGCGGGAGGAGCCTGCCTTGTCGCCGAGACCTTGCGTTACGCCGCCGAGGGCTTTGAAGCCGTCTCGCCGGGGTTTTTGGAGACGCCTGTCGTCCGGTTGACGATGACGTTCTTCCAGATGTTATCGTTGGGAACGATGTTCTGGAGTCCTTCTTCCGTCAGGATGGTCGTGCTGAAGATATTGACTCCGACGACCTTGCCCTTGATGCCGCCGGCTTCGACCTCGTCGCCGATGTCGAACGGCTTGAACACCATGATCAGGAGGCCGCTGGCGAAATTGCTGAGCGTGCCCTGCAGGGCGAACGCGACGACAAAGCCGGCGGCGCCGATCACCGCCAGCAGGGGCGCCAGATTGACTTCAAGCGCCGACAGGCCCAGCAGAACGCCGATGGCGAGGATGATCCGTCCCGAGCTTGAAACGAGGAAGTCGGCGAGAAGCTGCGAAGAATGCAGCCGGCCACTGCCCAAAGCCCGGCGCAGGAGCCCGCGAACGATCCGGGCGACGACAATCGATCCCAGAATATAGGCGAGGAAGGTCGCCAGATTGCGCGCCCAGCGGAGGCCGCCCTCATCGGCGGTAAGCCAGGCCGAGACCCGCGCCCAGGTCGCGGCCCGATCCGAGACGTCGATCTTGATCCCGCCGATCGACGCCACATAGAGACGATAGGTCTTGGGGTCGCCGCCCTTGAGCTCCCAATTGTCGAGCACGAGCTTCAGGCGATCGAGCAGGGCGGTGCGCTCGCTCGTCAGCTGTGTGCTGTAATCGACCAGTTGCACCTTGGCGTCGGCCTTGGCGGCAGAGGCTTCCTCGGTCTTCTCGACCAGTTTTTCCGCCTTTTTTGAAGCATCGACGACGGCGGCGGGAGCAGTGGCGGGCGCCGCCGGGGCGGCCTTGGCCAGCGCCTTGGCCTGTTCGGCGGTCGCGGCTTCCTTCTGGGCCGCCGCGACGACATTCCCGGCCTTCGCGTCGCTCGCGGGCGCGGTCGCAGGCGATGCTGCGGCTGGTTTCGCCGTCGCCCCCGCGATCGCCTCGGCCTTTTTTTCCTCCTTGGCGGTTTCGCTGCTCGTGGCTTCGACCGTCTTGGCGAGAGCCTTTTGCGCTTCCGCGACCTTTTCGGAGGCCGCGCCGCCGGCGCCGCCGGTCGCCTTCGCGTTCGCCGTGGCCTTGGCCAATTGCCCCGCCGCCGCCTTTTGTTTTTCCAGCAGGGCGATTTCGCGGTTCTTGCGATGGACGCTCAATTCGGCCAGCGTGATTTCGCGTTCCTTGGCGCGCAAAAGATCGAACCAGCCTTTCGCTTCGGTCTCGACCTCGTCCTTCGACAATGGGGCGAGCAGGAGTTCGAGGTCGTCGAGTGAAATCGCGGGATCCTTGGTGGTGAGCGGCCCCGGCGGAGCCGGCGCGGGCGCCGTCTGGGCAGCCGGGGCGGCGCTATCGGCGGCGGCGGGCCATGAGCCCAGTCCGACGCCAAGCGCCAGTGAAAGCCAGATCGTGGCCAGGAATCGTCTGGCCTGCTGGTCGCAAATCGACATGTAGTATCCCCCTCCGCCATTTGGATGCGGAATCCGGGCGCCGTGGGCGGCGCTTCCTCGACCTATTCCTAAGAAAAAAACTCCGGTTAGGCAATCCGCGCGACGGTCGCCGCATCGGTCGCCCTTCCGCAACGCTAAGTCCGCGTCTTCAATGCAGGATCTGCTTGAGAAAAGTCTTCGCCCGTTCGTGTTGCGGGTTGGAGAAAAAAGCCTCGGGGGCGTTCATTTCGACAATCTGGCCCTGATCCATGAAAATCACCCGGTCGGCGACCTGGCGGGCGAAACCCATTTCATGGGTCACCACCATCATGGTCATGCCGTCGCGCGCCAGAAGCTCCATCGTGTCCAGCACTTCCTTGACCATTTCCGGATCGAGCGCCGAGGTCGGTTCGTCGAACAGCATGATTTTCGGCTTCATGCACAAGGCGCGGGCGATGGCGACGCGCTGCTGCTGGCCGCCGGAAAGATGGCCCGGAAATTTGTCGGCCTGATCGGCGATGCGCACCCTTTGCAGGAAATGCATGGCCTGGGCCTGCGCCTCGGCTTTCGGCGTCTTGCGCGCCCAGATCGGGGCGAGCGTGCAATTATCGAGCACGCTCAGGTGCGGAAACAGGTTGAAATGCTGGAACACCATGCCGACTTCGCGCCGCACTTCCTCGATGCTCTTGAGTTCGTCGGTCAGTTCGACGCCATCGACAATGATTTTTCCGGCCTGATGCGCCTCCAACCGGTTGATGCAGCGGATCAAAGTCGATTTTCCTGAGCCCGAAGGCCCGCACAGCACGATTTTTTCGCCCTTGACCACTTCGAGATCGATGTCGCGCAGCACATGAAAGGCGCCATACCATTTATTGACGCCGATCATGCGAATCGCCGGGCAGGTCTCGGCTTCGGGCGAAGGGACGGTCATGCGGCAGGACTCCGGGGCGGCGGATTCTTTCGCGCGCCGCCTTGTGTCCGCTCGTGGCGGCGACGCAAAGCAAGGCGGGCGGCGCGAAAATCGCGCGTGACGGCATTCTATAGCAAATGGCCTTTCGGCCAAATGACGGTCGGATCGCGGCTTCAAGTTCGGGCAGGCGGGCAATGGACGAATTCATCGAAATCTCCTCGGGCGATGCGGTCGCGCGCATCGCCCGGCGCGGCGCCGAACTCAAAAGCTGGAAAATCGCCGGCAGGGAATTGATCTGGCCGGGCGATGTGATGTTTTGGGCGGAGTCGGCGCCGATTTTGTTTCCCGTCGTCGGATGGACGCGGGACGGCATTATCATCGAGGGCCGGCGCTATCCCCTCGGCCTGCATGGTTTTGCGCGCGGGCAGGATTTCGTTGTCGCCGAAGAGGCGGGGGACCGCGCGGTGTTCCGCCTCGCGGCCAATCCAACGACGCGGGCGCTCTACCCGTTCGAGTTCGCGCTAGAACTAATTATATCCATACAAAACAATAAATTAAACATCGTTATTAATGTCGTCAATGAAGACAATAATCTCCTGCCTTTCGCCTGCGGCCTGCATCCGGGGTTCAACTGGCCTTTGCCGGGGGCGACCGGGCCGCATTTCGTGCGCTTCGACCGGGAGGAGCATCCCAAAATTCCGCTGATTACGCCGGGCGGCCTGTTTTCTCCCGAAACCCGGGAGATTCCGCTGCACGGCCGCGAGTTGCCGCTGACGCCTTCGCTGTTCGAGGAAGCCCTGTGTTTCCTCGACGCGCGCAGTTCCGGCCTCGATTTTTTCGCCCGCGACGATTTCGGCGCGGCAAGACCGCTGTTACGCATGGAGCTGGAAAACTTCCCCCATATCGCCCTGTGGTCGCGGCCCGGCGCCGCTTTCCTGTGTCTCGAAGCCTGGACCGGTCATGGCGACCCGGAAGGATTTGCCGGCGATATTTTTGCAAAGCCTTCCATGCGCAACCTTGGCCCGGGCGAAAGCGCGCGCTGCGCCGCCACATTCATCTGGAACGGCTGACGCCCAGCTGATAGACAGCCACATGAATGTTTCGACAGGCGCTGCGCAGAAAAATCTCTATCTTTTCCTTGGCGCGCGCGGGCTGGGCGCCTTTGCCGCGCAAATGCTCGATGTCGCCCTGGGCTGGCATGTCTATGCGGCGACCGGCAGCGCGCTCAGTCTCGGCCTGATCGGCCTGGCGCAATTCCTGCCGCTGATCGTCCTGCTGATCTGGAGCGGCCACGTCGCGGACCGGTTCGACCGACGCAAGATATCCGCCTATGCCGCTCTGGGTCAGGCCGGAGCCTCGCTGGCGATTTTTGGCGTCGCCACGATGGATGCGCCGATCTGGCTGATTTACCCCGCTTTGCTGGCGCTCGGATCGGCGCGCGCCTTCGCCGGCCCGGCCAATGCCGCGCTGTTGCCGGAAATCGTCGAAAAAGAACGGTTTCCGCGCGCCGTCGCCCTGTCCGCGACCATGTTCCAGGCGGCGACCATCGCCGGGCCGGCGCTGGGCGGCCTGCTGTTCGCCGTGGCGGGCGTAAAAGTGTTCCTGCTCTGTGCGCTGCTGGCGGTGGCGGCCGCCCCGCTGGCGCTGGCGATCCGCCGTCCTGACGCTTCCGCGGGGCGCGCCGCCGCCGACCCGGTCGAGACGAGCCCGCTGGCGGGATTGCGCTATGTCTGGTCGAACAAGCTGGTTCTCGGCGCCATCTCGCTCGATCTGTTCGCTGTCCTGCTTGGCGGCGTGACCGCGCTTTTGCCCATTTACGCGCGCGACATTCTGCAAGTCGGGCCGGTGGGCCTCGGCATTTTGCGGGCGGGACCGGCAATGGGCGCGATTCTGGTCGGGCTGACGCTCGCCGCCTTTCCGCTTCGCCGGCGGGTCGGCCTGAAAATGCTCGCCTGCGTCGCCGGCTATGGCGTGGCGACCATCGTTTTCGCCTTGTCGACTTCCTTTGCCCTGTCGCTGGCGGCGCTGGCGGCGCTCGGGGCCTTCGACGTCGTCAGCATGGTGGTGCGCCAGACCCTGGTGCAGATGGCGACGCCCAATGAAATGCGCGGGCGGGTTTCGGCGGTCAATTTCCTGTTCATCGGCGCTTCGAACCAACTCGGCGAATTCGAATCCGGTCTCGCCGCCGCGCTGCTTGGCGCGGTCGGCGCGGCGTTGCTGGGCGGTTTCGGCGCGCTGGCGGTGGTGGCGATCTGGGCCGTGGCCTTCCCGAATTTGCGCAAGGCCGATGCGATGGGGACTTAACAATTTCGCCAAGCTCTGCGAAAAGCCGGGCTCCGCCAAGAAAATTAAGCGACCCGCTGGATTGCCGCCATGACCTCATCCATCGTAAAGCCGTCCGGCAAACAGGCGCTGCTGATCGACGGCAAGGCCGCCTCGGCGGTCGCGATCGAGCGCGTGGCGCGCGAGGCCGCGTCGCTCCCTTTCAAACCCGGTCTTGCGGTGGTTCTGGTCGGCGAAGACCCGGCCAGCCAGGTCTATGTCAAATCCAAGGGCAAGGCCGCCCAGGCCTGTGGCTTTCATTCGGTGCAGCATGACCTGCCGGCGACGACGGGCGAGCCGGAGCTGATCGCGCTGGTGCGCCGCCTCAACGCCGATCCCGCGATTCACGGCATATTGGTGCAATTGCCGTTGCCGGTGGGTATCGATACGCAAAAAGTTCTGCTGACCGTTGCGCCGGAAAAGGATGTCGATGGGTTCCATCCGGTCAATGTCGGTCTGCTGGCGACCGGCGCCGTCGAGCGCGCCCTGATTCCCTGCACGCCGGCGGGCGCGCTGCTGCTGATCGAGGAAGCGGCGAGGTTTCTGGGCCGCGATCTCGCCGGCGCCGAGGCGGTGATCGTCGGGCGCTCCAACATCGTCGGCAAGCCGATGGCGAACCTGCTGCTGGCGCAAAACGCCACCGTCACCATCGCCCATTCGCGCACCCGCGATCTGCCCGCCGTGGCGCGCCGCGCCGATATTCTGGTCGCCGCCGTGGGAAAGCCGGAAATGATCCGGGGCGACTGGATCAAGCCGGGCGCGCTGGTGATCGATGTCGGCATCAACCGCGTTCCGGCGCAGGGCCTGAACGCCGAGGGGCAGAGAAAAACCCGGCTGGTCGGCGATGTCGCCTTTGACGAGGCGCTCGATGTCGCGGGCGCGATCACTCCGGTTCCGGGCGGCGTCGGGCCGATGACCATCGCCATGCTGATGTCCAACACTTTGCGCGCGGCCAAGCTCGCGCGCGGAGGTTAGAATGCGGTGGGAGATTTGAGTTTCACCGAACGCGCTCCGCCAGGACTGGGTGTTTTCCGAACCTTCCCGCTTTCGGAGGATGACGCGATAAATTCATCGCGGTGAGCGATGAATTACCGAGGGCGATGCGGGACTGCGCAGCGCCGGCAAACTGGAGGAGATCAGCCATGAGCGGAGCCGCCGAGAGGATCAAGGACATCGGGCCACAGCCGCAATCGTTCGACATCGAACGCGCGACGAAGGACAACGCCAATTACCGTTCGGTCGCCTGGAGTGGGCGCTACCTGCAAGTGACGCTGATGTCGATCCCGGTTGGAGGCGATATCGGACTTGAAGCGCATCCGGAAACCGATCAATTCCTGCGACTCGACGCCGGCAGCGGCCGGGTTCAGATGGGACCCGCGAAAGACCAGCTGACTTTCGAAAAAGAAGTCGCGGACGGCTGGTGCGTCCTCGTTCCGGCGGGGACCTGGCACAACATCACCAATATCGGCGCGACGCCGATGCAGGTCTACGCCATCTATGCGCCCGCCCATCACAAGCCCGACAAGGTGCAGGCGACAATCGCCGTGGCCGAAGCCGACAAGGACGACGAACCGGCGGCCTGGTCGGTGCAGCCAATACACGCGCCCGACAAACACGGGTGACCGAATTGGCCCGGTCGAACGCAAGCGCGTCGCCCGACAGGCCGGCTTGTCGAAAATTTTCGGCGATCGGTCGCCGGATGCCTGGTTTCTCCTTATATTCAGCGCCGGCCCGTGCGCCGGCGCCGGCGCGGAAGTCTCTGCAATATGAACGCGGTTCTTTGCCTTCCGGCTAGTTGGAGGGCGCCGGCAAATTGGCTAATCTCCGCGCCAACGCCGCTCCGGCATTGCGCGCGAGGGCAACGATAAAAAGAGGGAAAACCATGGGAAAGGCCTATCTGTCCGGTCTCGATCGCAACAAAGCCAATTTCGCCGCTTTGACCCCGCTGAGCTTTCTGTCCCGCGCGGCGGACGTGTTCCCTCACAGGACCTCGATCGTCTATGGCGACCGACGCTATAACTGGGGGCAGACTTTCGAGCGCTGCCGCCGCATCGCCTCGGCCCTCCAGAAAAGGGGAATCGGCAAGGGCGACACGGTCGCGGCGATCCTGCCCAATATTCCGGAAATGCTGGAATTGCATTTTGCCGTCCCGATGAGCGGCGGCGTGCTCAACACGCTCAACACCCGCCTCGACGCCGAAGCCATCGCCTTCATGCTCGATCACGGCGAGGCGAAAGTCCTGTTCACCGACCGCGAATTCACCCGCATCGTCGAAAAGGCGCTCACGCTGCTGAAGGGGCCAAAGCCGTTGGTCGTCGATATCGACGATTCGCTGTTCGAGGGCGGCCGCCTGCTCGGCGAAATCGACTATGAGGCGCTGCTCGCCGAGGGCGACGCCGATTTCGAGAGCCTGCCGCCCGACGACGAATGGGACGCCATCGCCCTCAATTACACGTCGGGCACCACCGGCAATCCCAAGGGCGTGGTCTATCATCATCGCGGCGCCTATCTGAACGCCATCAACAATATCGTCAGCTGGGGCATGCCGCCGCATTCGGTCTATTTGTGGACCCTGCCGATGTTCCATTGCAACGGCTGGTGTTTTCCCTGGACGGTCGCGGCCAATGCGGGGGTGAACGTCTGCCTGCGCCGGATCGATCCCAAATCGGTGTTCGACCTGATCCGGGCCGAAAAGGTTTCGCATTTCTGCGGCGCGCCGATCGTCCATGGCATGTTGATCAACGCCGATCCGGCGATCCAGTCGGGGATTTCACATCAGGTTTCGGCGCTGATCGCCGGCGCCGCGCCGCCGGCCTCGATCATCGAGGGCATGGAGCGGCTGGGCATCTCGATCACCCATGTCTATGGCCTGACCGAGACCTATGGCCCGGCCTCGGTCTGTTCCAAGCAGGGCGAATGGGAGAGCGAGAGCCTTGCCAGACGCGCCGAACTGAACGCGCGGCAGGGCGTGCGCTCGCTGCTGCAGGAAGGCATCGACGTGATCGACACGACCCATTTCACGCCCGTGCCGCATGACGGCCAGACGATGGGCGAGATCGTGTTTCGCGGCAATATCGTGATGAAGGGCTATCTCAAGAACGAGCGCGCGACGCAGGAATGCTTTGCCGGCGGCTGGTTCCGCACCGGCGATCTCGCGGTGATCGACCCGGACGGCTATATCAAGATCAAGGACCGCTCAAAGGACGTGATCATCTCCGGGGGAGAGAATATTTCCTCCATCGAGGTCGAGGACGTGCTCTATCGCCACAAGGACGTGCTGGCGGCGGCGGTCGTGGCGGCGCCCGACGAGAAATGGGGCGAGGTTCCTTGCGCGTTCCTGGAATTGCGCGAGGGCGCCCATCCCTCGCAGGAAGAGTTTCTGGAATTCTGCCGCGCCCACATGGCGCGATTCAAGGTGCCCAAGAAATTCATTTTCGGCCCGCTGCCGAAAACCTCCACGGGCAAGATCCAGAAATTCATCCTGCGCGAAGCCGCGCGCGCGACCGACGCCATCGGCTGATTTGGCCCGCGCTGCATTTTAAAATTGGAAGTCCGTCATGACCGCTTATTCCGCGCCGATTCGCGACATGCTCTTCACCTTGCGTTCGGTCGGTGATTTCGACCGGGTCGCCGCCTTGCCCGGCAATGAGGATATCTCCGCAGATCTGGTCGGCGCCATTTTCGAGGAGGCGGGCAAATTCGCCGGCGAAGTGCTGGCGCCGCTGAACCAGCCCGGCGACGTCGCCGGCTGTCAATGCAAGGACGGCGCAGTGACGACGCCGGACGGAGTCAAGCAGGCTTTCGCCGCTTTCTGCGACAAGGGCTGGCACGCCATGCCGGCCAAGGCGGAATATGGCGGCATGAGCCTGCCGACTCTGGTCTCGACGCCGGTGATGGAAATGTGGAAAGCCTCGAACATGGCCTTTTCGCTATGCCAGATGCTGACCATCGGCGCCATTTCGGCCATCGATCATCATGGCTCGGAGGCGCAGAAGGCTCTCTACCTGCCGAAAATGGTTGCGGGAACCTGGACCGGTACGATGAACCTGACCGAGCCGCAGGCCGGCTCCGATCTCGCCGCCGTGCATGCGCACGCCGTGCCCGACGGCGACGCCTACCGCATCACCGGCACGAAAATCTTCATCACCTGGGGCGAGCACGACGTCGCCGAAAACATCATTCATCTGGTGCTGGCGCGCCTTGCCGGCGCCCCTCCGGGCGTGAAAGGCATTTCGCTGTTCATCGCGCCCAAATTCCTGGTCAATCCCGACGGATCGCTCGGCGCCCGCAACGACCTCGTCTGCGCCTCCATCGAGCACAAGCTCGGCATCCACGCCAGTCCAACGGCGGTGATGTCCTTCGGCGAAAACGGCGGCGCGCACGCCACTCTGGTCGGCGAGCCCAATCGCGGCCTCGAATATATGTTCACCATGATGAACCACGCCCGGCTCAACGTCGGGCTGGAAGGCGTGGCCATTTCGGAACGGGCCTATCAGCAGGCGCTTGCCTACGCCTTCGACCGCGTCCAGGGCCGCCCCATCGGAGAGGCGGCGGGCAAGCCGATCGCCTATCATCCCGACGTCAAGCGCATGCTGCTCGACATGAAATCGCGCGTCGAGGCGATGCGGGCGCTGGCCTATTACACCGCGAGCCAAATGGATGTCGCCCGCCAGTCGGCCGACGACGGCGAGGCCAAAAAGGCTCAGGCGCGCGTCGACCTGCTGATCCCGGTGGTCAAGGGCTGGTGCACCGAGAATTCGGTCGGCGTCGCCTCGACCGGCATCCAGGTGCATGGCGGCATGGGGTTCATCGAGGAGACTGGCGCGGCCCAGCATTTCCGCGACGCCCGCATCACCACGATCTACGAGGGAACCACCGCGATCCAGGCCAATGATCTGATCGGGCGGAAAATCGTCCGCGACGGCGGCGCTGCGGCGCGCGAGCTGATCGTCGACATCGAGGCGACGGTCGCCGCCAGCGCCGGGGCGGCGGAAGTCGCCGCCCTCGCCGGGGCGCTGGGGGGGCCGATGGTCCATTTCGCCGATTCCGTCTCCTGGATTCTCGATCATAACGGGGCCGCGCCGGCGCGCACCGCCGCCGCCGCCGTGCCGATGCTGCATCTGACCGGGATCGTCGCCGGCTACTGGCTGTTGGTGAAACAGGCCGGGCTTGCCGCGCAAATGCTGGCGGCAGGCGAGGGCGACGCCGATTTCCTCAAGGGGAAACTGGTCTATGCGCGCTTTTTCGCCAAACACGTCCTTCCAGGCGTCGAAGCGCTTTACCGCGCGATCAGCGAAGGCTCCGAGGCGGTCGAAGACTTCGATCCGGCGCTGCTCGCAAGCTGAAGCTTTGGTCGTTAACTAATTATTAACAAAGTAATGGCTTTCCGCCCGCGCAGGCTTATGGTTTCCTAGGATGTTGCGTTTGTTGTCTGCTTCCTGAGGTCGCTCCGATGAAAATAACGGTCAATGTCGACTGTACGCCGGCCGAGGCGCGCGCTTTCATGGGCTTGCCGGATTTCGAACCCATGCAAAAACGCGCGATGGAGGAGCTTGAAAAACAAATGATGGAGTCGCTGGAACGCTATTCGCCAGAGGCTTTGCTCAAGACCTGGTTGACGCCGGGCGCGCTTAACGCCGACTGGCTCCACGAATTGTTGCGCCAGGGACGGAAATAAATATCGGCGAATAAACAAGCACGATAAACCTGAGCACGGCCATTTCCTTTATTCATTTGAGCGCGAAACCTTTGCAATGGTCGCAGCCCCACGACCTGCGACGAAAATGCGGCCGTAAGAAAGATACGACTTACGCGCATGCGCCAGCCGGTCTCCGAGCGAAAGAATTGCCGCAATCACCCCGGTCATGGCGCGGAATTCAAGAGGCGTCCGGCGCGAAGATAACGCGCGGGATCGACGGCTGCGCCGTCCACCCGCACTTCATAATGCAGATGTGGGCCCGTCGAGCGTCCGGTCGAGCCGATTTCGCCGAGAAACGCGCCGGCCTCGACCCATTGGCCGTCATCGACCGCGATTTGCGACAAATGGCCATAGCGGGTGGCGAGGCCCGCGCCATGGTCGATCTCGACCAGATTGCCATAGCCGCCGGACGGACCGGCGACGACGACGCGTCCGGCGGCGGTGGCGCGCACGAGATCGCCGATGTCGCCGCGCAAGTCCACGCCGCTATGCAGCGCCGGACGGCCGAGGAAGGGATCGGTGCGGAATCCGAAGCTCGACGTCACGTCGAGCGGGCCGGTCATGGGCTGGCGCACGGGCGCATGGGGCAGGGCGCGGCGCAGGCCGTCGACCAAAGCGAGGCTTTGACTGACGCTGGCGAAGGCGTGCTCGAATGCGTCCGCTTCCAGCGTCGATTGCGATTCAGATCGG
>NZ_CAIUXT010000015.1 GCF_903903185.1 uncultured Rhodoblastus sp. | reverse complement strand
GCCCGAAAATTCAACAGCGCGGCCTGGCTGTCGCCGCGGCGGCGGGCGATCTGCGCGAGCCCGCGCAGCGATCCGGCAAAGCCTGCGTCGCGCGCCAGCACCTCGCGGTGCAGCGCCTCCGCTTCGTCAAGCCTGCCGAGATCGATCAACTTGTTTGCATCGCGGTAAAGGCCGACGAGCTCAGCCGGAGGCAGCGCAGCCATCTCGGCACCTTTGGAATCAGACAACGACATTCGCTCCATGGGCACCCGCCGTCATGAAGCCGCGCGCGGGTTCAGCCGCGTCGCGCTGGCCATCGAGGACTTCGAGAATCACGTCGGCGAGGTTGTCCAATGTGTGATGACGCCGCACTTCGTCGAAAACATTGCGCGCGAGGCCGATCCGCTTCTCGTGGTTCCGGACGAGACCGGAAAGCGCGCTGAGCCAGGCTTTTCTGTTGTTTTCGATCAGAAGGCCCGTTTCGCCATCCTTGACGACGCGCGCAAACTCCGGCCCCTTGGAGCAGACCATAGCCATGCCCAAGGCGCCGCATTCGAGGAATTTGAGGTAGCTCTTGTTCGCGTTGAAACTGTTGGCGACTAGGGGCGCAATGCCGATGTCCCAGCAGACGCTTTTTTGCAACCAGCGGACGAAGCTCGGATAATCATTGGCGAGGGGCAGTGGAATGACACTTCCGAATGCATTCTTCGCATTGCGGAACCCGCCGACGACCTGGAAATCGATCAGTCCAGGAAATCGCTTCTGCAAGTCCATGATGGCGTGACGGACGATTTCCAGGTCTTCGTCGTGGGTCGGCGTACCGATATAGCCGATGATGATCCTGCGGCCGCGAACCCGGCTTTCGGGTTGGCGCAGGGTCGAGGGCTCGCCCTCGCGCAAGCGCCAGAGATCGGCGTCCAGCACATTAGGGATGAATTTGACGTGCTTATTCAGCCTCGTGAATTTCTTCAACAGCGCCTCGGACGAAACAGTCACCGCGTCCGCGTCGCGCGCAAACGCCATTACGCGACTGCCGAGTTCTTCGACGTCGCCGCAGTAACCCCGCGTTTTCAAGGCCTGTCGATCCAGCAGATCGTCGTCGATTTCATATATCAGGCGAGCGCCCGTTTGCCTTACCTCCGCAATCCAGCTCGCGACTCGGCCGGATTCGATCAAGCTGGCATCGCGCTGCACTAGGACAGCGTCGGCGGGACCAAGCGAAGGCAAATGGGCGCTTCGAAGCTGGAAGACCTCCCAGCGTTGGCAGATGGCGGCCGTCCGGTAAGGCAGAAGCGCGCGGACGAAGCCGGAGCCAGCGGGAATGCCATCCGTGCGCAGGGCCGGCGCGACGAAAAGGCGTCCACGGGCCCGCGGTGCGGCGGGGACCTTGGCTTCGAAGAGTGGAGCCACCAGATTCCGCGCCCGCTCAAGGCCGGGCTGGGCGTTCATGGTCGCGACCGAGCGCGAGATGCGCGGTTTGCCATATTTCCGGACCAGAACCCGCATGCCCTCGTGCATCAACTCGGTCCTTTCCTGGTCGCCGTAACTCTTCGATTTGGCGTGGAAGATATAGGTGCTGGCGAGAACCGCCAGATCAAATCCGGCGTCAGCGGCGCGGAAACAAAAATCGTTCTCCTCGCCATAGCCGCGCGGGAAAAGTTCTTCATCGAACGAGCCGATCAACTCGAAGACGGCTCGCTTCACGCAGAAGCAGAAGCCGTGGACAAGCGGCGTGCGGATAAGCACGCCGTCCCAGTGCCGCTCGAAGAATAGATCCATGTCGGCTATGGTCATTTCCGGCGGGACTGGATTGATCGCGGTCTGCGAACCGGAGCCGGCCGCCGATGGAACGGATTGCGCGCTCGCGGCGTTGGACAAGGGACCGACAATACCAAGGAGAGGATCGCGGTCGAGCGCATCCGACAATTTGTTCAGCGCGCCGGCTGGCACGATCGTGTCGCTATTGAGCAGGAGAACATTGCGAGCTTCGCCTGCACGAATGCCGTCATTGACGGCAATCGTGTAACCTGTGCGCTCCTCGTGCCGAAGCAGCGTCGCGCCCGTCTGCGCCGCGAAATTTTGGAGATAGGCCGCCGTTTCGTCTCCTGAGGCGTCATCGACGATGATAATTCTGCCGCGTTGGTCCAGGGCGGCCGCTACGGAGGTCAGGCAGAGCTTGACGTCTTCCAAGGCGTTATAGACGCAGACCACGACGTCGAGTTCGAGGTTTCCGGCGGTGCGGCTCCAGTGATGAAGCTCCGGCAGCGGCAAGAGATGGCCATCGAGCCGATTGGGTTCGTGCCAATTAGCGTAGATGTGAGGTTTCGGACCCCATTCATTCACGCCATGCCGGAATATGGCGAAATCGTCGGAATCGCGGGTCGACATATAATCTGGCAATAAAGGCTTCCACTCGATCCCCGCCTGGAAAAGAGAATAATTGACGCTGAGTTGGTCGCGGCGGCTATCCCGATTGATCTCATTCCACCAGATTTGCTGGAACAGCCTAGTTTTCGGATTGCGAGCGTCAAAGACCATGAAATTGGTCTCGATAAGATTGGCCTCGCCAAGTGCCTCAACGGACTCATACCGGCTGATCTGCGCCGCAATGACATCGGAATCGTCGAGGTTGAGCGAAAAAGCCTCGGTCGCCTCTTCAAGATAGTTGCGGCGTATCGGATGCGCAATGGCTCCAACTAGTAGGCCGGAGGCCTGTGTCACAGCGACGAAATCGGAAATATTTCTCCTAACCAGCACATTGGCGTCTACCCAGACGACAAAATCATACCCGGGAAAGAGCCGCAACAGGTTGGTCTTAACGTAGCGCGCACTACGACGCGGATCTGCGTCGAGATAGGGACAGGGCAGAAGGCGGAAGACTCCATAGCCGTCGGTCACCGAATCGGTGACGCAGAAATAATCGATCTCAGGCTCGAGACGGTTGGGCAGCAACAATGCGTCGAACGAACCGATGATGGCCGTGACGACAGCGATGCGGCCGCGTTTGGCACCCCGCTTCCGCACCGCGTGCTGGTAATCGAGAATTTCCTGCGTTCGATCGCTTTCAAACTGCGGGTAGGCACGAGATTTTCCGTAATAATTGACGAGGTTAAAGCCTATGTCCGTGAAGCGGGAAACGACGGAATAGCCGCGCAGCACGGGAATGAGGCCGAAGAGGCGCTCGATCGCGTGAGCGAGCGTGCCATCGATCTGACCCGCCTCTTCATCGAAATCCTCAAGGCACAACCGGCCTTCAAGCAGCGGTCGCAGCGCGTCTGTCCGCGCCCAGAAGAAAGAGCCCGCCGGAAAATGCGGACACGTGTCTCCAAGATAAGACAGGCCGAAACGGTTCAACAAGCTAATGACGACATCGCGATTGCCGCCCCATTTCGGTTGCGCGCGGATTTCCGGATGATAAGGCGGTTGAAACACGCCGAGATGCGGATCGGCATGAAAAGACGTAAGGATCTGCGTTACGGTCGATCTGTTGGCGAGGGTGTAATGGAATAAATATCGCCGCCAGCCCGCATGTTTTGGACTGTGAGGCGAGCGTTTCGAGTGAAGATGCAGGACGAGATCATAAGTCAGGATCGCTTTTCCGAACTCGATCAGGAAAGGCGCGACGTCGCGCCCACGATTTTCGGGCGCGGCCACGGTCACGCCATCGCAATTCTCCAGCCTTTCGACGAAGGCCGCGCGCAAAGCTTCGAGATCACCCCGACCCGGCTGGGTCGAGACGAAAAGATGAAATCTTGCGGGTATGTTGGACAAATATCTACAAAATTCATCAAGCATGTCGACGTAGTAAAGATGCAAGTGAACCGCGATCGACTGGGCAAAATTGGGAGGCAGATCGGTTTCGAGATCATAATACAGCAAGGGACCCACTGCGCCATATTCCGGATCGCCGAAGCGCTCCAACGTGGTCGGAACATTGGTAGGAAATGGATTTGGATCGCGGCCCTCCATGCGGCCGCTGTTCATAAAATGATGCAGCGGGTTGGACTTCTTTTCGCGGACGTCGGGATTGGCCGCCAGATACATTTTGGTGCTGAAGCGTTTGGAGGGATCGAGTCCTTGCAGCCATCCCTCCTCCATGTAATGCGCTACTAGGCCGCCGGGAAAATTCAGTGCGTGGGGCGCCACGCGGGCGTAATGGATCGGATCGAAAAACTCGTTGGGCCCGATGCCTTCCGCCATCGCCTTTTCAAAAAGCCAGCCCAACGGCGTGCGCCCAGACCCCGTCGAGGGCCGAATCGAAGAAAACCACTTGGCGTCGAATAGTACATGCGTGCTCAGGCCCTTCTTCGAGCCGAGAAGAATGTAATGGACCAGCGGATGCCATTTTAACGTACGCACCTCGATTGCCTGCTGCAAATAGAATTTATTGTCGAATAGGGCGTTGGGGGTCCGCTTGTATTCTCTATCGCCCACAAGCGAGTAATGCTTTAGCGGATTGGTGCCGGCTTTGACAACATCGGAATGGTGATATTCATACCAATCCTGTTGGAACAACCCCGATGCCGCAATGATCGTCTCTATCTCGTCGAAGGTCATATTTATGGTGACGCCGTCAAAAATGCGCGATGGCCGCAAATTCTTCGCCTTGCCAATGGTCAGGTAATGCTTCAGCGCCGCGAAAGCCCCGGAACCTAAATTGAAATTTTGCGCCGCATAATATTCGGGGTCAAAATAGGGACTCGCCGCACGCTCGGGATGAGTCAGAAAATCCGCAACCACCGCGACATCGTCTCCAACGATCCCATAGGACTCCCGGTAATAATCGGCATCAAAGATTTTTGGGTCGCGCAAGGCTTCAAAAATTTCGCGCGGAAGTTCGACGGAGTCGATTGCTACGGACGTCGCCTCCTCCCGGACGGGTGCAGGCTCCGGCTCAGACACATCCTGTTGCTTGTGCGACGAAAAAGCTTGCCGCCCTTCCGACCGCCCGGTCACAAGATGGTGGGTAAGCGGATTCATGCCCGACTCCCGCACATCCGAATTGTGCTGGAGATAGAGCTCGGTCGAAAAATCGGCCGCCGGATCAAGCATCGCGCGCCATCCTATTTCGACGAAATGCCGAAGAATTGACTCGCTGACCTGCTCTCGCAACTCTGGCGCCTGTTGAAGATAGAACTCTTCGTCGAAACGCTCCTTAACGAGAGCCATTTCAACTTTCAGGTCCGCCTCGATCTTGCGCGGGTCACTTGGATGGGCGTAGCGGCCTTCCCCCCGTCCGCGAACGATATAGTGAAGGAATGGATTTATTCCCGACGCGCTAACATCGGGGTTTCGATCGAGGTAAAAGGAGGTCGAAAAATTCCGAGAGGGATCGCGCAGTTCGCGCCAGCCTTGTTCGAAATAATGCCCCACCGGATCCGCGACATCGGTCTCCGCCGTCAACTGACTCCGATAATAATCAATGTCGAATTCAGGCGTTATGAACCGCCTAGCTTGGGGCAGACTCATTCTCAAAAGATCGACCTGAGTCATTTTTCACTCTCGGACTTTAGCAATTTAGTTGGGACAGCGCGCCGCATCTTGGTCCCGGCAGCCAGCGTTTTAGATCGATCTTGCTCAATCCGCCCAACGACCTGAGCGTCATAGCAGGCACGACCGAGGCGAGCGAAAAAATTTGTAATGTCGCGGCGTGCGGTCGCATCCCCATTCGCTTTGAGAAAATTGCTGACGCCGGCGCTCAACTCATCGCCAACTCCCACGACACCAAGGCCGTGGCCATGAAGGAATTCGAAAACCGGATATTGAACGCGCAATTGTTTCAGGACGGCGGCAACGCCAAAGTCGCGCTCTCGGACGTTCACGTCGTGCAGAAGCATCACCCCTCGCCTTGACAGTTTCGGCAACCATGTCTCGACGTCGCTCCGCACAGCTGCTTCTGTGTGCAGCCCGTCGACATGCAGCAAATCGACGGAACCGTCCTCAAAATAGGATGCCGTATCCGAAAAACTGGCGCGGATCAGGCTCGAAAAACGTGAGTATTGGGCGTTGTTATAGGCATTGACGTAATCAAAGACCCCTCCGCCATAAAAGCCGGCATGCTCGTCACCTTTCCACGTGTCGACGGCATAACAGCGGGTATCGAGCGACAAGGATTCTACGGCCTGGCAGAAGGCGAAATAAGAGGCTCCGAAATGCGTCCCCAACTCGACGATCGTTCCTGGCTTGATTTGCGAAACGATCCAGAAGGCAAATGGAATATGTTCGAGCCAAGCCGAACGCGGCAAATGCGCCGGCCTCCAGAAGGCGGCCTTGACTCCCTCGTCCCCGGCAATAAGCGATATCGAGAGCTGATCGCTCTCCCTCTCCCTCTCCCTCTCCCTGTGGCCAACCTGCGCCATAGAGTCGATCAAAGATACCCCCGAACACAAACTAACGACTGCGGCTTCACCAAAAGGCGATGATGCAGCGAAGAATACCAACGCTATCATGAGTGAATATCGACTTCAACAATATGGCCGAGATTACCCAGGGGAATCGAATACGGACTTTAGTTGCGCGTGAGAGCGATTGAGATTCGTCCAGGAGCTCAAGCAATAGCATTTGGTGGCTGGCATGGACGGGTTTCGCGATTGTTTTTCTGGGGTTTAGGATCCACGCAGAGGCAAGGCGCGGCGGCATGATCTTCAGGAAATTCTTTTGATTGCCCTTTGCACGGTTTTGTGTGGCGGCGAGAGCTGCATGGATATGGCCGATTGTTACCGAGGAAAAGGAGGGGTTCCTTCGGGAATTCCCGACTTTGCACAATTGTTTGCCGTCGCAGGACACGTTCGTCCGGGTGTTTCGTTCGCTGGAGCAGGAAAAGCTCCGCTCTTGTTTTCAAAAGTTTATTACGTGGTTCACCGAAAGCTGCCGAAGCGAGGAGAGCTGTGTTGCTCCACGACAGATTTCGGCTACCGCCGGGTAGTACGGGATTTCGGCGTCGCAACTGTTCGCCTAGCGTCGCTCGCTGGCGACGGAGCCACTTGTTTCAACCCTCAGTGCGGCCGCCATTCGTTCCGGTCCGCGTGGAACCGGAACCAGCGACAGCGACCGCGATGGAGATGGAGATGGAGATGGAGATGGAGATCGTATCTTCACCCGATTGCCCCGAATTTAAAGTCCGGCGGCATTTTCCAAATTTAAGTTGAATTTTAGTGTTTCGCATTTAGTTTTAATTTGGCCAGACGGGTCGATGATGAGGGCGCGATGCGGAACGAGGGTAAGAATAACAGCTTTGCATTTGGTTCCAATGTGACGCTGTCAGGCAGCGTGAAAGGCGACAATAATATTGTTGTAATCGGCAACGCCCGCGTCCAAAGTACGATAAATATGCAAATATATGGTGACAATAACACAGTATTAATTAGCGCTTCTTACCAAATAAAAGCCCTCAATATCGTTTTCGGAAGCCATATTAAGGCCAACCACGCGTTGCTGAAAGTCGGAAAGCAATTTTCAATTGAACCCGGCTGCACGTTTCTTTTATATAATACTGAAAACAAACTGTTTATTGGAGACGACTGTCTGTTTTCGAGCGGAATAACGATTCGATGCGGAGAGGCTCCGCATCTCATTTTCGATTCGGAGACCGGCGATTACCTCGATATATCGGAAGGCGTTTCGATTGGGGATCATGTGTGGATTGGTGAGCGGGCCTATATCAACAAACGCGCTGTGATCCCAAGCAAATGTATTGTGGCGGCTTGCAGCGTCGTTACAAGGAAATTCGAGGATGAAAACTGTGTTCTAGGTGGACATCCGGCCCGAATTGTCAGGAAAAATGTTCATTGGGTCAGGAATCGAGATTTCTTAGAGAAGGACTCGATCTACAAGAAAAAATACGATTCTTACCACGAGTCTCTCAACCGACGGGGCCTTGCGGCGTCGTCGGACGCAAGTGTTGCTGCATCAGGCCCCGTCATGAAAGAGGATGGCGTCGAGTGACTTTGGCGCCCAGGGTACGTGGCGATTTGAACCAATCGCCGCGCGAGCGGCGTTCTTCACAGGCGACGAATGAAAAGGTCCAAAGCGTTTCTGTAGCGTCGTTGCCAAGCCTGCGATACAATGAAGCCTTCAAGCAACCCTCTTGCACCAAATCAAATCCTGATGGTTGGCTATGCCTTTCGGGATGATAGCCTTTATTTCAAAAAACTTCGTCCATTTCGCTCGAATATAATTATGGCTATGGAAAGCTGTCTGATAAAATTGTGGAAGCCCATGGGTGCCTTGACCTATGTGATAATAGAAATCCTTGTTCGTCAAACCGGGCTTCCACAGGTCCGGAACTAGGTCGAAGGAATGGGTGGAAAATAGCGCCGTCGCCCCAACTTTCATAACGCGCCGAAACTCACCCATCCATTCGAGTTGCATCTCTTCAGGTAGGTGCGTAAAGATGGAAATCGCATAGATAAAATCGAAAAATTGATTATCGAACGGTAGAGGCGGCATGGGGTTGTTGACCGTAAATTCGCCTATGGGTCCGAGTAGTTTTTGACACCAGGTAATAGCTTCGTCATCGATATCCGAGCCCCACCAAGCTATCGGAGCGCCGGTCAGCGCGGTATTGCGGCAGAGTTCAACTAAGGGCCGCAGGACGCGGCCGCAGCCCACTCCAAAATCCAATACCCGGAAATCGGCTGCGTCGGTCGCAACACGCATTAGACGCCCGAAAACATTCGCCGCAATCAATCGGCCATTACTTTCAAATGCTACCAAATCATCCGAGCCATGGACACGTTTTCGTAAATTCGGAGGCGCCACGATTCGTTGGTGTTGATAGTTTTTGCGCTGCTGCACAAAGACGTAGACTTCGGAACAGACCCCTTTCCGATTCTCTTGATATCCGTGCTCCCAAAAATGCTGCCATCCACTATAACCGGAGGTCACTTTTACCTTAGCCGCAACATCTTTATTGGCATCAAGATAATCAGCTTCTTTAAATTTAGCGCACGTGGGCAGCGTCTGTTCCATCGATTCCCATCCCAAAATTAATGAAGTGGACTCATTCGGAGGACCACAGGCGCTTGGATTTAAGGTGTAATCCGCCTGCTCTTTCCCTTCAAAACTCAAGCAGTTCCTGCTTATTCTGCTGCTGCTGTGGGTATCTAGTCAACACGTTTGCGTTGTTCAAGCGAATCGGCATGTCCACAGTCGCTGCCACCTCGATCTTGTCCATGCCAGCGCGCCAACCCGCCATGGGCATTTGGTTGTTCTGCGCCTGGTGTGGGCGCCGAAAATTCAAAAAAATTCATCCAGTCGCCAATGCCAGTCCGCGCTTGGCGACCGTCGACATAGGCTTTCAAATGAATTTCCTCGTATTTGATCGAGCGCCACAGGCGTTCGATCAAAATATTGTCCATAAAGCAGTCGCCTCCGTCCATCGAAATCGCGACTCCGGCGGCTTCGAGCTTTTTGGTGAAGGCGGCGCTGGTGAATTGCGAGCCTTGATCCGTGTTGAAGACCTTCGTCCGGGCCCTGCTGAACCCAGTCCCGACTTTGCAATATCTCTTGAGATGTCCGAGTAACGTTTTGGATGCCATTGATTTCCGATAATTCCAAGCGGAAATTATCAAGGGGGTACGAAAGAAGCCAAACGCCTAAACGGCGGAACTCATAGCGTATAGACCGAATTTACTCAAGCAATTTAATGAGTAATGACGACAGATCGGAAATATCAATCACCGTTTTCTCCCCGTGTTCTTGAAGTTGGAACACGATGTGCTCGTGGCCCACCAGACGTCCGATTCTTGATATCCAAGGCGGCGCGTGTGGAGGATGAAGTTCGATGATCTTTGTTGGAACGGGACAGAACATCAAGTTCATCAAACCGGCTCCATGCAAACCCAAGACACACTCCGCGTTCTCGAAAGCCGAAATGGTGTCGTGTGGATCATTGGTGCTCAGGACCATTGACTCAAATCCGAACCTGCGGAGCAAGGCGTCGAGTTCGCCCTGATTCGAGATCAGTCGTCCTTGGTTGGCGACACCATCCGCCCTTGAAATAAAAATTCGACGACTTCCTTTTGAACCCTTGAGCGAAAAGGCCGATTTCAAGTGTTTGTGGGCAAATTCCACCGACTCGGGCAGCATTCCATAAGGTCCACTTGGCAACGCAGCGACCGCGCAACTTTTTGCTTTGAGTGAAACAGCGTGTTGGAATAAAATATTTCCCGCACCGAAAACGTGGTTCAGAATATGGAGTTGCATAGGAAATTTCGGATAACGGCAAATATATTTGAAAGAACCAGACATAAGCTCGGTTGCAAACTGGGCGAAATAGGCGCGTGCGATCACATCATGATGAAAATGCCCATAATTCTGTCCATGTCCGGTCACGAGTTGAAAGCCAAGATCGTTGACCTCACGCACCTCTGCCGGCAAACACAATTGGACGAAGTCGCCCCGAGCCTCAACGACGAGCGGCGCGTATCGCGTCCAGACGCCACCATGCGGAACGAAAGTTAGACCATGGAACACGTAGTGCTCGTCGGTGACGATGGATCCGTCCGGCAGAAGAATGGCGTCGTCAAAGCGCACGACGGCGGGGACAGGAGCAATATTTTTTTCGAATCCGAGGCCGACCGGAAAATCTATGCCTAAACGCTGCTGAGGAATCGCGCGAGCGAGTTCAAATTGCGGCATGGGCGCGCAAGGATAGCCTAATGAAACCGCGTCCCAAATTGATATGACCTTCCGTTTCAAAAGTTCACTCATCAACGTGCCCTAGAACAAGCAGATGATAATGAGGCCTGTGTAAGAAAGATATCCTACGCATTCGCAAACCAGTTTCGCGGAAATTCTTCTGTTGCCAAGCAAGGTTCGCCAACTGCGTTCCCGCCAAGAATCCGCTCGCAACATTCATTCAAACCATCCCGCAAATGTCATTGTGACCCGCTAGCTGACGCCGTCAAGGTCTTCAATGTTTCCGAAACATCGTCCAGCGATCCGATGATAACGTAGCTTGTAAAATCGTGCGGGCCGGGGTCGACCTTGTTCTGGATGAAAAAGACGTTCCATTTCAGCGTCGGTGACGCCATTTTTGGGCCGGTGAAGCGTTGCGCGCCATAACCGATTTGCGCCCCTTGACCCGGAGGGGCATAGACGCCCAACGCGTATTTTTTATCGGTCGTCGATAAAATGATGGGTTTTGGTTGATACGCAATGTCGCCGGATTCGGGCTCCAACTTCTGATCGCGCGGGTCGAAGATCCAGAAACTTGAGAACTCGGCCGGCATATAGCCCGTTGGCGCCTCAAAGCCGCCGAGAATCCGCGAATCGCCGATTTCAAAGCTCGATCGAAATTCGATGAGGTTTTCATGGCCCAGAACGCCAATGGTCACAACTTTGCGATAGACGTCATGCGAAAGTGGACCTTCTTTCGGCGCGGACGAATCGGCGCAATGTTTGGGGTCGCTCGGATCCAACCAAAAGGCGAGTTGAGTCGCGGTCGTCAGGCGATGGGGTTCCACCTTGAGGGAAAGAAGGCGGCTCGTGCTGCTTCCGCCCAACCCGTCCTTGGCCGAACCCGCTTCGGTAGGGTTGAAGCATTCGCGGTGACGGTTTGAAAAAGCCGCAGCTGCCTGAAGTTCTCGTCCGTGGTCCTCGCTGTTGATGAATTGCTTGCCGCGCCAGACAAGACCATCGATGGCACCGGCGTCCCGGCTCGTGGCTCTGAGCACAATCATCGAATCGCGGAACACGCCACTGATCATGGCGGATTTTGATGGGTCTGGCCATTCGACGCCGGGCGCATCGACCGCTCCGCAAATGTCAGAGCAGCCAAAGAGAAAAATTGACATTGCAACGTCTCGGAGCCCCCTCAAGGAGGGCTTCGTCCGAACAATCAACAAGACTCCTCCAAGCGTAATCGCCGACCCAACTCGGGGGCGAATCGGATGAGGTCAATCCAATCGAACGATGGATCCGGGAATTGAATAGCACTTTTGCCACAACAATCAAATTCTAGAGCTGAGGTCTCTTTGTGTCTTGTTCGGCGATACGCCACCAATACCAAGCCGACGAAGCCCAGCGGCATCATTGCCCACGTCGACGGTTCAGGAACGCCTGACGCGACAGGTGCAAGTGTAAAATTGGGATTGTCCAAGACACTTAGTGTACCTTCAACGGTTTTGAGAGACCCCACGACGAGATAGACGTCGAACCTCAGCTCTCCAGTTGGGACCGTGTTTTCGATAAAAAATGCGTTCCATTTCACCGTTGGCGAGGCCATCGACGCACTCGTGAAGTGGGTTGCAGAGTAACCATAAAAGTATGGTTGCGGCGGCGCATAGATCCCCATGGCAAATTTAGAATCGGAGGTCGAAAGAATTATGGGGTTGGTTTGGTATGGCAAGTTGCCCGTGACGTTTTTTAGTTTGTCTTGATTCGGATCGTAGATCCAGAATGTGGAGAATTCCGGTGGCATATAGCCCGTCGGCGCCTCAACCCCCCCCAAGATACGAGGTGTGGGAACGAAATAGATCGTTTGGTAATTGATCACGTTCTTCATCGCGTTAACGCCAATCGTAATCGTAGTGCTAACGATGTCCTGTGATAATGATTCGCTCTTGGAGTCTAATGGATTCAACCAATAGGCCATTTGAGTTTCAGTTGTAATGCTATTTTTCGCGTTTAACTTCAATGACATAAGATAGCTTGTGGACCTTGGGCCCAAACCGTTTTCGGCGGAACCCGCCTCCGTAGGATTGAAGAATTGACGATTTTTGTTGCCGAAGGCGGCCGCCACCTGAATTTCTCTTCCGTGGTCCTCGCTGTTTACGAATTGTTGGTCATTAAAAATCAATGAGTCTACCGCACCGGCGACGCGGCTCGAAGTCTGAATCGACATTATTGAGTTATGGATAGTCGCAGTATCATTGGAAATGTCTGGCCAAACGATATTCGGAGCGTCTAGAGCATTTGCGTCATTATTAACAAATAAAACCCCGATGACATATATAATTCTTAAGGTGATAGACATCAGTAGTTCCTGTGCGCGCAATTTTACATGCACAGATGTTGTATCGCTCTAGCCTTGCGCTGGGCTTGCCACCAAAATTATGCTAATGGCTGCCGGCCTCGATTGTTCGCGTTTCCGATTTTTTTAGCCAATACCGTGGGAGTTTGGCTCTGCGCCCCGCGCTGTTGGTTGACGGCCGTGCACCATGTGCTCGAACGGCCCAAGGAACGTTCGATAAGGAATTCCGCATCTATTATCCCGGTACCTTGATGAGAATAGGTCCAGCGCGCGGTTCACACCGATAATGGCGAGCAATCGCTCGCGATCATCGGCAGGGACGATGACATTCACAGTTTGAGGCATGACGATAGATGTGAACCGGCTTGCAAAAGTGAACCGGCGACCGAGCCAATCTGCGGTGAATAGATCAGGCTAGAGAAGTGAAAGCGATGGAGGGAGATTGATCGCAGAACGGTCGCATTAACTCTCCGCATCGGTGCCGGCCCGATGGTGACTTGGGTTACGAGCATTGACGACATAGCGGTGCGCAGCATCGTGGGTCATGGAGCGACGGATACCGGGGGCGGATCCTCGCAGCCAATTTTGAACCGGGCCATCTGGAGCGAATCGCGGTTTTCGTTGGGAATCTCATCGATCGCGGCCCACGCCAGCTTGCCAACATCGACATCGTAAGGCCAATGGTGGAGACGGGCGCGGCGCATTGCGTACTCGGCGATCACGAATTCAATGCGATCGCCTGGGCAACCCCGGACCCCGATGCCCCCGGTGAACATTTGCGTCGTCGAGATCGCCCGAACACCTTACGCGCTGGCGGCGTTGCGCGAACTGGTCGAAGAGGACCATATATTGTTTGGCATCGTTTACCCATTCGCGCCGGCGGTGGTCACCGGCATGGAGACCTGTGCGCCCGATGAGTCCGCCATTTTCGACCCGGCGACGAAAGAGAAAATCAACAGGGACAACGCCCTGAAACTTTTTCCACATCTGGCCGACGCCACGGCGGGCGAAGCGCATGGGTTGGGCAGGATCTGACAGGCGGTTCGGGAGGCGGCCGAAAATCTAGCAGAGAAGGTGTGCGAGCGCTGAAAGCTGAATATCAACTGGCCCAAGACCGATCATTTCGACGGGCTTCATCACGCCGCAGGCGACATCCCTGTGCGGGTGTAAAGGGTCACGTCGGCGATTCAAGCATTTGGTATAGCGCGACAATCTGGGTGAGAGGCGCGCGACAATCAGGATGAGAATCCGGTGTCGCCGCGACGCCGATATTCGCTGTGTTGATTGACGCGCGCAAGCGCTTTTCGATGTTGATTGTCGCGGCGCGTCAATCAGCGAGATCGGCCTCTGCGAGATTGGCTGGCGTCGCCTGGCTTGATGGACGTCCCGGCCCTCGTTTTCGCTCGATGGCCTGGCGGCGACGATAGCTTTCGACATTCAGTTCGAAGATCGTGGCGTGGTGGACGAGACGGTCGACGGCGGCGAGCGTCATGGCGGGATCGGGAAAGACCTTGTTCCATTCGCCGAACGGCTGGTTGGCGGTGATCAGCATGGAT
>NZ_CAIUXT010000014.1 GCF_903903185.1 uncultured Rhodoblastus sp. | reverse complement strand
AGTATTCTTCCTCTGCACGTTCGGGCAACTGCACCTCGCGGCTCCAGACCCCGCTGGCTTGACTCCATTGGTACCCACGCGCCCGCAAGACGCCCTTTGTCGCGAAGGCGGAGCCCGTCGCCTCGAACAGCAACGACGGCCGGCGCGAGGACTCGAAGAGAGTTTTGACGACCGTGCGCTCCTCCGAAAGGTTGGCCATCAGAAGCCCGACCAATGCGTCGACGTCGTTCGCAGCCCGATGCGCGGCGGGCTGAAACAGTCCGATCTGCATCAGCAACGCATTGAGGCCCTTGCCTTCGAAACCTTCGGCCCGCCAGTCGATTTCCGCAAAGGAACAGGCCCATGGCCGCAGCGGAAGCGATGGAAAGCGGCGTTCGATGAAGCGGCGGTCGAAGTTGGCGTTATGGGCGATCACAAGCTCGGCATTTTCGAACAGCTTGTGAACCGCGTCATCGTCGATGTTCTGGCCGCGAAGATCGTCATCCGTCAAACCGGTCAGCGCGATAATCTCCAGGGGCAAGGGCGATCCCGGGTCCTGGAAGAAGGCGACGGCCTCGCCGATGTGAACCACGGCGCCCAAATAATCCATGACGATCGGGCGCGCCGCAATCTCGACGATGGTGTCGGCGGCGGCGTCAAGACCGGTGGTTTCGACGTCGACGACTAAAACCCGAACATCGTCGAACATGCCCGGCGGGGGCTCAGGAGTCGCCTTGATATCGAGAGCGCGCAGGACGCGATAGTCGGGAGACGCCTCGAGAATTTGCGCAAGCGTTTCGAGACGGGCGGCTTCAAGCTTCCGGTGAATTTCGGAGGTCATGGTGATGATCTTTCTTTTGTTGGTGATGTGAAACGAGGGCTCGCATTCGGTTTTTTCGACGCGAACGACGCAGCCCGACGCAAACGGCGGCGCCATGAGCGCCGCCGGATTTCTTGAGAGACATGGAGTATTGACCGTCAGCCCTTCGCCGGCGCGCCGCGAACAGGCTTCAAACCGACCGCCTCGAGGAGGATCTTCTCGGCGATGGCGATGATTCGATCCGCGCCGGAGTAGATGGAGAAGGCGCAGAGCTCATCGGCTGGTGAAATCCGGGACTGGTCGGCCCCGCGATAGGCCGAAAATCGCTGACCGATGGCGGGGTCGACGCCAAGAAAACCGCAATGATCGCGACCTTCGGGCGTCATCACCCAACGGTTGAGCGCGCCCTTCCGGGTCTCCGCGTCGAAAAGCTGATCGAACTTCCTGGGGTCCATTCCGCAGGGCAGGGGCACAATGATCGCGCGTTCCTGAACAATCACCGGGCTTCCCGGCGAAGGGAAGCGCTGAGGATGGAGATGCGAGGGGTACCAATCGTCCCAGCCGGCGTCCTCCACGTAAGCTTGGCCATTATGCCAAAGCGCGCCATGCCGATCTCGGCGGGACTCATTATTCCGGGTCCAGACGCGATCGGCGCCAGTGGTCGAGACTTTGTAGACCGGTATCTTGAGAATTCGGCTGAGGCTCCAGAGACCGCCGCAGGCGGCGGCGTAGCAGCCGCGGCGATGAGGTCCTGGAATCCAAAGCTTGCGGAACTCATCGGTTTCGAACAAATCGGTCGGCTCCGGATCGAAATCGTGACCGCCGATTCTGGCCCAGTTCGTCGATAATTGCCGGCGCTTGGCGGCGTCTTTCGGTGGAAGCGGAACGGCCTGAGGCGCTTGGGTCTTTAGGCTGTCTAAACAGTGAGCCAGGGCCTGTTGCGCGGCTTCAAGCGCTCTCTCGATATCGAAAAGATGTTCCAGAACAGAAAGTGTAGTTGATTCATTTGCCATTGATGTTGTTGCCTTTTCATTCGACCCAACCTCGAAGCCGCGCACGCGACGCATCAAGCCGATCCCCGACCATTTCGGTCGTGGACAAGAATGACGGCGTCGCGTTCGAGCGCCGGAATTTGGGTCATTGGAGGGTGAAAATCCCGTGCGGGATCATTCGGTTCGAAGGACGTGCTGGGAAATGACCTTCGATGTTACAGAAGAATACCTTCTTAGCTGGCAAGCGAAGCCAACACTTGTTTCTCTTTTTTCTCTTTCTTTTTTCGGGATTCTTAGGTCTTCTCCTGCAAAAACATTTATTGAATTGTCATCTTCTCAAAATAACGCCGATGCGCCTACAAACAGGGATCGCCACTCCTGTCGACCGGCCTACAACGTGGGTTCGCCATCGCAGATGGCCGTGGAATTCGAAAGCAGGCATCAATAAGAAGGAAATACACAAAACTGCGGGACCGCCGGAAAGCGGCCATTGCCGGAATGGCAAGTTTTGACCCAAAGCCGCCGGTCGCCAACCTTGCCAAGAAACTCGGTCAGCGACCGAAAGGGGTCATTCTCGAGGCGATAAACCGCAGTATCTAAACACGAAGTGGCGCACCGGGTCTTTGTCTTTTAGCGAAGGATGCGCACAGGCACGCGCTGCACGATCTTGGTGAAATTGCCGGTCGTGTTTTCGGCGGGCAGAACGTTGAATTGGGATCTCGTCGCCGGCGCCGTGCTGGCGACGATACCGGTGATGGTTTCGCCCGGCTTTCGGTTACGGCCGAAGTTGACCAGCGCGGCGGCGAGAAGCAACAGCCGCCGACGCGCGTCGGCTCCGCCGTGCTTTGCCCAGCGGCTTCGTCGGAATCCGGAGCGCCTCAAAAAGTAGGGCTGATCCTTCGCAAAGTCGATTTGCTGGCGCGCCAAAGCGAGGTTGCCGCGCGGCGCGCATTGAGGTGAGGCGACGGTTCTGACTTGTCGCGTAGTTTTTCAGTAAGTTATCCCCCGGCAAAGCCGGGGGCTTTAGGATTGGGGCCGCTCGAAGCGGCCCTTGGGGGGCGCTAACGCGACCCCACTTCCGTTGGCCGCCTAAAGGCGACCACGCCGCGTCATTTCCACATGCTCAACTGTTCCAGGCGCGTGTCCTCGTTTTCCTGATTGCGAATATATTCCCGGATGACTTCTTCGTCGCGACCCACGGTCGAGACGAAATATCCCCGCGCCCAGAAATGTTGCCCGACAAAATTCCGCTTTTGCTCACCATAGACCCGCGCCAAATGGATGTACCCATCGCTTCGGCGCCGGGTAGAGGCGGTATGTCCGCCAGGCGCTCGATGAACCAGCCGAAAGCATTGACCGCCAGCGCAGCCGAGCTTTCCGGATGGGCGAACTTTCCGCTGCCGATCTCGTCTCCGCCGGCGGCGGCAAGGCGCGCGCGGACGTGCGCTACGGGCACGCCGGGAAGGAACGGTTCCTCGGTCATTGGCTCCTTCCAACCATCCAAGAAATGCGGTTGTCGAGTGCGGCAAGCAACGCCTCGTCACCAAGGGTCACGGAGCCGACCAACCGTTCGTCGAGTGCGTGAAATGCAAACGTCATTGTCACGCCCTGCGCTTGACCGAGCGCACGACATCCCCGGTTGAGCGCTGCCTCAAGCTCGGTGAGATTGTAACCCCTATAATAATCCACCGGAGCCAGCACCCTCAGATCGACGTGATCGGCGTCAAGGATTTCCGGCTTTAGGCTGGGTGGGTTTGCGCGGGCGAGCAGCCAAATGCAGCCGTATTCTATGATCTCGACTGCGGCATGGAGCGGTGTATCGCTGGCGATCTTGAGTTCGATCAGTTCGAAGCGCCGCTCCCCGCACCGGTGGGCGAGGTCGATCGCGCCGCGCCCGCCCGCAGGGCCAGCGATCAGTCCCGATGCGACGGGCACTTGATTGGCCCAGTCTTTGGGGCAAGCATGCTGACAGGCTGCGGCAATCTTACGCTCCAACACGACCTCGCGACTCCGGTTATTCCCGGAGATTTGGGTCTGGAGCTGCCAGCGCCAGTTTTGTTGCGACCGATTGCGATTGGCGGCGGCATCCCCCTGCTCGTAATTGCAGGCCACCGTTCGGAAGATCAGGTCTACGAGATCCTGTTCGGGGGGCGGCCGCAGGTCGCGCGTCGCCGAAATATGCCGCGTGCTGGCGATTCTCAGCGCGCTACATACTCTCTCCTCTACGCGCTCAATCAACGACCTTGGAGCGACTAAAGCAGTTCGGTCGATGTCTGGATTTTTCTGCACTTAACCCCTTTCAGTCTGTCGGGTCGCAAACGTTCGCGGCGCCGCGATGCTCCATCACAGGGCCATGGCGTAGACATAGTGCTCATTTTCGTCGAGCATGGCCCGCCATATAATATGGATAAATAATTGAAATTAAAAGACATTGTGTGAAAGCTAAGTTTTCGGCCCTGCTTTTTGTTCCACTTTCGGCGCTGGACCGCTCTCGTCATGGACGAATGGCTTCGGAAAACCGGCGCGCCAGTCTCCGACCCTGCCGATGAGAAGGGTTTGGAACCGGAGCCAAGGCTTAGTCACTGGAGCCTTTTCGAGCGGGCCATCAGACCCCAAGCAATTACAAGAAAGAACTCACTTTTCGCCGGTTCCGCCGACGGAGGGCGGACATGGGCGTCCATCGCCACCATGCTTCAGACGTGCAAAATGAACGGCGTCGACCCCAAAGCCTGGGCCAAACAGACCCTGGAGCGAATCGCCAACCGATGGCCCAACAAGGACATCGAGGCGCTGATGCCGTGGAATTTCAAGCCCTACGAGTGAACGGCGCGCGATGGACGCTTACGAGACACCAATCACTCGTTGCATTTTAGCCCTCGAAAAAATGAGGGGATAGCTGAAAGATGCGATGCCGCGCGTCACGCCGCGGGACCGAGGTTATCCAAAGAAAGTTTCTCTTCGAAAAAGCCCGCTAAAATTTTCATTTCCCCTGAACTGCCAACAGGGATCAATAGCGCTGCTCGACCTTGGAGCTTTCGCTGATTACCTTTGGATTGCTCTGGCTATTGGCGATCAGAAAGTCGAAAGACGACATGCCACGGGATCTTTTGCCACGCGCGGAGCTGTAGAAATCGTATTCAACCTGCCCGACTGCTCGACAAACTTGCCCGGAGGAATTGCATGCCACCGAGATCGAATCATTTCGCAGATAGAATCGGCGAGTGTCCCATCTCTGGTTATAGGCGATCTTCTCTTTCATGATTTCGGCATTGGATTTTTGCGATCCGTAGAAATTCACCTCCGGCGCATAAATGCTGCTTAGACTTGCGCCGTCGGCTTCGCCCTGTGAACTGGACGCGTAATAGATCCGGTCGATAAACGTGCGCGTCGCCTGTTCGGCGGACGAAATCTGAGGTGCCGGCGTAGGTGGCGCCGGTTGCTGAACGATCGGATGTTCAGTCGCACAGGTACGGGCGGCGTTCTCGGCTGTTTGCAACACTTGCGAGACATGGGCGCTGCCGGGGAAGGCGGAGGTAAAGGCGCTAGCGCACCGCGCGGTGTCGCAGGCGGCGGCGGCCACGCAGCGGTTGAAATCGGCGAATGCGGATTCTTCCTGCAGGTATCGGCAATCATTGGCCGACGTTGCGGCTGCCTGGCGCAGGCTCGACGCGTAAGGTTCGACCGTCAGCTTGTAGCGATAGCGGTCGACGCATTGCGACCGATTGCAGACGTTGATCGTGATCCTCATGCATTCGCTGAAGGCGGAGAAATCAACAGCCGCAATCTTTTTTTGCTCCTCGGCCTGACAAGATTTTTGGCTTTCCATTCTTGCGGCCTTCACCTGGACCGAATGGGCGCCATTGGTGAAGCCCGACAGATAACTGTCGCCGCAGATTATTTGCGCGCAGGCTTCCTTGCCCGGCAGACATTGCAGATAATCGTTATAGGCTGTTTGTTCAGGGTCGACCTCCGCCACTTCCGGACAGGAAACGAGCGCGTGGGCAAAGCTTACGCCATGCAAGGCCCCGGTCGGTTCGCAGACAAGCCCCTTGGCCGCTTCTGTTCCACGGAACAGGAACATAGCAATAATCAACACGGCTATGCCATTGGCGATCAGCAAGGCATAGCGCAAGCTCAAGCCTTTGGCGGCGGGCGTCGGCGCGGCAAAGCTTGGCCTCGTTTCGCTTATTGGCGGTGGCGGGGGCGGCAAAGGTTCAGCCAACGCTGCGGCCACAGCCGCCTCCGTAGCCGCAGAAGCACCGGCGGCGACAGACGGAATTTCGCCCGTTATGCCCGCCTCATTGGATGCGGTCGGCTCGGCAATGACATAGCCGCTACTCGCGCCCGCGCTAGGGCGGATCGCCGGCCAGACCAAAATGCCAAAGGCGCCGGCGCCTGCGGCGTGAAGTGCGAGGATCGTGTCCGCCTCAACATGATCGACAATTTCCGGCCCCAGCCGGGCGGAGGTCGTATTTATCGCCTCGATGTCGAAATAATTGGGCTGTTTGGTCCATTTCCCGCCTTGGGTGAGATAAAGGCCGGAACTGCGGTCCTCAATCGCCACGGCAGCAGGCGCCGCTCCACCTTCGACGCAGAGGATCGCATAGCCGCCGCCAGGCCGCGAGGGATCGCTTTTCAGGGTAAGGGACATGGAGAAACTATTTCACGGGTTTGGAGACAGGAATGGGCTTGATATGACCGGGGTGATCGACACAGTATTAGCGTGGCGAAAGCGACGTTTGCGCTGAACTGACACTTGGAGGCGAGCACGCGTCGGAAGGTGAGCTTAACCTCAGAGGCTGACCGACGAGACCGTGCGCTGTTTTTCAATAACATGTCGGTCGCTCGGACGGGGGTTGTCGTCCCTTGTTTATTTCGCGTTCAATCATTTCCCTTGCAGATTTGTCCACACAGGCGCCACGCTTAGCTAATCGCCATCCCTCAATCTTGTCTTGGCCAATGGCTGCGGGATAACCGGTATAAAGGGCGACGCCCAATGTTCCAGCGGCTCTTTCGTCGCCGCGCCGAAGGGCATCTCGCAGGAGAGTCACAGCTCGCTCGACATCCTGCCGGACGCCGTTTCCGACCAACAACTGCGCCGCATAGTTACGCTCGCCTATGACATTGCCTCCTTGCGCCGCTTTGAACCAATAGCGATTTGCCTGATATTCATCCGGAGTTACGAATTCATGTGCACCAGCTCTATTGAAGCTTCCAATATAGAATGTGCCCAAAAGGTTCGCAGAGTAAACAGAGCCTTGTTCATCTGCTGTACGCCAGTTCTTTACGGCATCTCCCATGTCCTGATCCGCTTGTGCAGAGGATCCATTTTTTGCTAGTCTGACTGCTCGTTCTGCCAGCAGGCGACCGCGCTGCAAGTAAATTCGGCGTCCCAAGTTCACATCGACATCTGCGCCCTCGCAAGCTCGTAAACCCTTTTCGAGATCTTCGTCGGACAATGTTGCGACATCATCGACAAAACCCGAGTTCGCGGGTCTGTCTGCGTCAAAACGTGCTGCCGCCAACCTGTCACAGTCAGCTACTCCTCCAGTATTTCGCTGCGTGGCTGCACAGATCCTTGCCGCATTTTCAGCCGTCGAAAGCACCTTGGAGACGTAGCTGCTTGCCGGGAAGGCGGCGGTGAAGGCGCCGGCGCAGCGCGCGGTGTCGCAGGCGGCGGCGCCGGCCACGCAGCGGTTGAAATCGGCGAAAGCGGATTCTTCCTGCAGGCGGCGGCAATCATTGGCTGCAGTTTCGGCTTCCTGGTGCAGGCTTGACGCGTACGGTTCAACCGTCAGCTTGTAGCGATAGCGGTCGACGCATTGCGCCCGATTGCATACATTGATCGTGATCCGCATGCATTCGCTGAAGGCGGAGAAATCATCGGCCATGGTCTTTTTTTGTGCATCGGCTTGGCAGGATTTCTGGCTTTCCGTTCTTGCGGCATTCACTTGGGCCGAATGGGAGCCATTGGTGAAGCCAGAGAGATAGGCGTCGCCGCAGTTGGTTTGTGCGCAGGCGGCCTTGCCCGGCAGACATTGCAGATAATCGTTATAAGCTGTTTGTTCCGGGTCGACCTCCGCCGTTTCCGGACAGGAGACGAAAGTGCGCGCAAGGCTGACGCCACGCAAGGCCCCGGTCGGTTCGCAGACGAGCCCCTTGGCCGTTTCTGTTCCGCGGAACAGGAACAGACCAATGATCAAGACGGCGAGGCCATTGGCGATCACCAAGGCATTGCGCAGGCTCAAGCCTTTGGCGGCGGGCGGCGGCGCGGCCAAGCCGGGCCTCGTTACGCTCATTGGCGGTGGCGGGGGCGGCAAGGGTTCAGCCAGCGCTGCGGTGACAGCCTCCTCTGTGGCCGCAGATGCTCCCTCGGCAGCAGGCGGAATTTCGCCCGTTATGCCAGCCGCGTTGGACGCGGCCGGCTCGTCAATGACATTACCGCTGCTTGCGCCCGCGCTGGGGCGGATCGCCGGCCAGACCAGAATACCCAGGACGCCGGCGCCGGCGGTGTGAAGTGCGAGGATCGTGTCCGCCTCAACGTGATCGACAATCTCCGGCCCCAGCCGGGCGTCTGTCGCATCTATGGGCTCGATGTCGAAATAATTGGGCTGTTTGGTCCATTTCCCGCCTGGGGCGAGATAAAGTCCAGAACTTCGGTCCTCAATCGCTACGGATGAAGGGGCCCCGCCGTCGACGCGGAGGATCGCATAGCCGCCGCCGGGCCGCGAGGGATCACTTTTCAGGGTCAGGGACATGGAGGGCGATTTCATGGGCTTGGAGAAAGTAGGGAGCTTAATCTGACCGGGACGCTGCTATAAAAAGGCTCGGTCGGAAGGGAAGCTCGTAAGGCATTGCTTCCGCCTAATTTTTGGAACATGCATTATTATCGCAGTAAGTCGAGTCTTGCCACTCCCAGTTGCAATTTGGCAAGGGGTCGCCGGTTTTCCATCGCAGGAAAGCGCTTCGTAAGTGGAGAATGCCTCCATTTGGCGCCCTTACCCCTAACGAGCGCGGAATCCATTCAAGCGTTCCCGTGCATTTCTTCTGCTCGCCATCGAGCGACATGGTCATTTCAAAAGGGATGTTCTTCGGCCGGGGGCCATCCATGGCCTTGTATATTTGGGCGGAAAAAAGATAGTTCCCGGCGGGGGGATCATCATGCCAGACAATATGTTCAACGGGATCGTGCTGGATATTCATGACCAAATTGCGGTTGGCGTCGACATCGAGGTTGCCATCGCCGCATACGCCTGGTCCAAAGGAGCCGCCAAAGGTGCCGCCAAAGGCGCCGAGTCTACCGCCGGGGCAAGTGATTACCAGATCGAGGTCATCGAGCGTGTGCCAGGCGAGGAAGACCTCCAGTTTGCCGGATGTCGCGTCTGGCACACTTTTGTGGAATTCGTGCCGCAGGGGAATAAATTCCTTGTTGGGCTTGGACGGCTCCCAGATCGGTTTGCGCGCGACATCCAATTCGGCTGCGGTCTTTTTTTGCGCATCATCACCACAGGATTTCTGGCTTTCCGTTCTTGCGGACTTCACCTGGACCGACTGGGCGCCATTGGTGAAGCCCGAAAGATAGATGTCGCTGCAGCTGATTTGAGCGCAGGCTGCTTTGCCCGGCAGGCATTGCAGATAATCGTTATAGGCTTTTTGTTCAGTGTCGATCTCCGCCGCTTCCGGACAGGAAACGAGCGCGTGGGCAAAGCTGACGCCATGCAAGGCCCCGGTCGGTTCGCAGACGAGCCCCTTGGCGATTTCTGTTCCGCGAAACAGGAACAGAGCAATAATCACCACGGCCAGGCCATTGGCGATCAGCAAAGCATTGCGCAGGCTCAAGCCTTTGGCGGCGGGCGGCGGCGCGGCAAAGCCGGGCCTAGTTTCGCTCATTGGCGGTGGCGGGGCCGGCAAGGGTTTAGCCAGCGCGGCAGCCACAGCCTCCTCCGCAGCAGCCGAAGCTCCGGTGGCTGTAGGCGAAGTCGTTATACCCGCCGCGTCGGACGCGACTGGCTCGTCAATGACATTGCCGTTGCTTGCGCCCGCGCTGGGGCGGATCGCCGGCCAGACCAGAATACCCAGGACGCCGGCGCCGGCGGAGTGAAGTGCGAGGATCGTGTCCGCCTCAACGTGATCGACAATCTCCGGCCCCAGCCGGGCGTCTGTCGCATCTACGGGCTCGATGTCGAAATAATTGGGCTGTTTGGTCCATTTCCCACCTCGGGCGAGATAAAGTCCAGAACTTCGGTCCTCAATCGCCACGGCAGAAGGTGCCGCGCCACCTTCAACGCGGAGGATCGCATAGCCGCCGCCGGGCCGCGAGGGATCACTTTTCAGGCTCAGGGTTATGGACATGGAGAGACTATTTCACGGGCTTGGAGATAGCAGCGGGCTTGATATGTCCGGGACGCTGCTATGAAAAGGCTCATTCGGAAGGAAATCTCGTAAGGCATCGCTTCCGCCTAATTTTTGGAACAGCCATTGGGGGTATCGCAGTAAATCAAGTCTTCCGACTCCCAATTGCAATTCGGCAATGGGTCGCCGGTTTTCCAGCGCAGGAAAGCGCTTCGTGAGTGGAGAATGCCTCCATTTGGCGTCCTTACCCCCAACGAGCGCGGAATCCATTCAAGCGTTCCCGTGCATTTCTTCTGCTCGCCATCGAGCGACATGGTCATTTCAAAAGGGATGTTCTTCTGCCGGGGGCCATCCATGGCCTTGTATATTTGGGCGGAAAAAAGATAGTTCCCGGCGGGGGGATCATCATGCCAGACAATATGTTCAACGGGGTCGTGCTGGATGTTCATGATCAAATTGCGGTTGGCGTCGACATCGAGCTTGCCATCGCCGCATACGCCTGGTCCAAAGGAGCCGCCCGCGCCGCCCAACCTGCCGCCAGGGCAAGTAATTACCAGATCGACGTCATCAAGCGTGTGCCAGGCAAGGAAGACCTCCAGTTTGCCGGATGTCGCGCCACGCTTGTAAGTTCTTTCGCGCAGGCGAATAAATTCCTCCTTGGGCTTGGGCGGCTCGCAGATCGGTTTGCGCGCCACATCCAATTCTGCGACGTGGATCTGCCGCTGCAACATTTCCGCCTTCTCGGCCTCCAGGGCGAGGCGCGCAATGTCCACTTTCATTGGGCAGGCGTTCCAGATCCAGCCGCCGAGGCCAAAGCCGCAGGCGAACAGGAACTGCCCTCCAAGAACCAGCAGGATGAGGGCGAAGATCGCCCAGGCGCCGCCGATCAGCCCGCGCATGTCAGGCTCCTTTCCGCTTTCATGCGGCGACTGCTTTCAAGATCTCGCCCAGCCGGGCGTTTTGCGCCGGGTCTTCAACCGAACCATTCAGCGATGTCGCATTCTTGGCGACCGTTGCGCGGAAGGCAGTGCCCCACCCAATCATGTAATCGACGGCGAAGTCGCGCCGCTCCGGGGGGAGTTCGATGACGTCATATTGCACCGGTCGCGCGATGAAGACCGGCGCCAGCAAATCTTCGCCAAATTCTGCGGTCTGTGCAGCCGGGGGTATGCCGTCGAAATCCATTTCGGCGACGAAACGATTGATGACCCGTTCCGTCACTAGACCGACCTTGCGCACTACCGAGTCGAGATTTTCATTTGGCGTCGCGCGTTCGCGCATCTGTTCAGCGATGCGTTCATCGAGCTTCACGCGCCGCGCGGCATGACCAAATTCCGCAACGATCTCTTTGAGCGTCTCGGAGCGAATGCCGATCCGGCGCGTGAAGGCGGGGTCATCCGTGCGCTCGAACATCAGATTGGTCCAATAGCTCAGGGCGGCGACGCCGATCCGGCTCCAGCGGTCGGAGGCGCCGGTCGCCGCCTCCTGCGGCTTGACGATGCCGGTGAACAACCCCCGGGCCCGCAGCTGGGGAGCGGGCGTCTCCGTCGGCGCCGCATGGTTGAGTAGCTGCCAGAAGGCGCCGTAGAAATCCGAGGCGTCGATCATCAAGCCGCGCAGCGCCGTGCCGAACGCTTCAGTTTCAGCGCAATAATTGAGATCGACGAAAATCTGCTCATCGACCATGGCCAGACGCTGCGCGCGGCGCACGGCGTAATCGTCGTCAATGTAATAGACTTGGAGCAGATTATGTGTTTCTCGGCGGATATCGACGAGCCGCGACGCGACCTGGCCGAGTTTGAGATCTTCGGTGGCGACGCCGGAGAGCGCGTTGGCGAGATGGGTTACGCCGCCGTCGTTCAGCTTCATCACCTCGTCCCAGCTGCGCTCTGGATCGCGGAAATGCGTCCTCACTGCAGTCGACCCGATGAAAGCGGCGCGCAATTGCCCGATACGATCCAGGCGTTGCGGGATGATCTCGATCTCCCGGCGTTCAACGTAATTGATGATATGTTCCGCCTTGAAATTGGGATTGCGGATCCAGAACAGATTGTCGAAAGCTTGTCCGGGCGTCCATTGCCTGGGCCAGGAGGGCTCGACCTTGGCGAAGGGATTGAGCAGGGAGGCGCTTAGCCGGATTTCGAACCGCAGCGCCGGGTCGTTGCCCTCCTCGCCAGCTGATTCCATCAGGTGGCGGTCGAATTTGGTCAGGGCAAAAAATAGCAGGATCGGCTTGCCAATCCGCTTCTCCGGCGTCGCGCCATGGGTGACGCCGATCCAATTTTCAATCGCTTTGGGCAGACTTGTGACTTCGAGATTGGAATCCGGAAGGCAGAGAATCAGGCTGGTCAGTTCGAGATTGGCCGTATAACTCTGGAACAGATAATCAACCTTGCCTCGCAGGAACAATTCCTTGGGCGCAGCAGTGGCCGCATCGCGCATGTATTTCGCCAAGTTCTGCCGGGTGCGGCTGCGATAGCCGGGGAAGTCTAGTAGGTCGGTGTGATGGAAAAACCCATGAGGTTCGTCGCGGCAGACAATTCTCAGTTCCGCCGCTAGCGCCGCGACCACGGCGCGCGACAATTCCACCGACACGCCATGGGCGTTGCAGATGCGCAGCGTTGCGCCTCCACCCGCGAGCAGGGTTTGCAGGGTTTTCACATTGAGAATGCCTTCCGTCGCCGGGAGCAGGCTCTCCATCGGGCAGAACGCTTCGGTCGCAAATTCCAGGCTGGCGAGGGCCTTCGCCAGGGCGATGAACAGCTCCGTATAGGTCTGGTGCTTGCCCCAGAGAATGCTGAGCAGGGCGCCGCGGTCGTCAGCACCGAGCAGCGGCGCGATGCGCTCCAGGCGCACCCAGCTGGACTCCAATGAACGCGCCGAAACCGCGCCGGAGGCGTGTTTGGTGACATATTCTTGCAGGTCCCATATGTCCTCGCTGCGCAGCACGTCCACTGGCGCCGACGCACAACGGCTTTCGTAACTGCGGATATGGGCGTCGAGTTCTGCCGCCTCCAATCCCGCCTCATATTCCTGGTCGCCGTCTTGAAGGTACGAATTAACAAGGATTTTCAGAATGTCGCATTGCGTCAGCAGGCGCAGGCAAACTGGAAAGCCCGCGGGAGTCGGCTTGCCCTTGAGTGTGAAACGGGTCACCAGCCCCGTCGCTTCCTCGCCACCAAGCGGATTGATGCTTTTGATGAAATCAACCTCCGGGACCGGGCCGGAGAATTTGGCGATCAGCGCCTCCTCGCCCTCCGGCCGAGCCAGAACCGAAATCAGATACGACTTGCCTGCCTGGCTCGGTCCGAAAACTGCAACGCATCCAGGCTGCGCCAAAGTTTTTTGGAGCCTCTCGGCTTCTGCGACATTGCGCCGCAGGACGCGTTCTATTTTCGTGCGATCCTGACTCAGCTTGCGCTCATTGCGCGGATTGGCCGCCCAATTGAGCGCGTCCAGCGCCGCCGCTCGGGTCTGCTGACAGGATTTCGCGAGTTCAGCCGCTTTCATCGCACAACTCCAATCAACCGATGGTCAAAATGCCGGTGTCGAGCCAATAGGCGTCTTCGCCGCCCATGGTGTCGAGATTCAATTGCATGATCTTGGTCAGTGAGGCGCCATTGGCGTCGAAGGCTTCGGTGATACGAATTTCCTCTTTCTGCGCTTCCGACTTCTGCAATTTGTTGATTTCCTCAAAACTCACGTCGTCTTCCGGAACGCCGCGCTGCAAGACGACACTGATCGGTGTGCGCGCCCGCTGTCCAGGCGGCATTGAAAGCTTGTAAAGCGGATTCGCGTTCCAGCGGCTGAAGGGCAATTGCCGGAAGCCGATACGCATGGGCGCGTCATAACGCAATTCGATGCCGCCGTCGTCAGCGCCAGAGTTCTCTGGAGCGAACCAGATATTTTCTGCCGGCAGACGGCCATCCCCTTCGAGCTGGCCGATGAATTTCGCGGTGGATTTCATGGTCAGGCGATCGGAGTGGATGGTAAGGTTCATGATCTGCCTCTCTGCGAGCGCGCAAAGCATGCCGCCGACGACCGTTGCAGTCTTCGGGTCGGAAATCCGCGCATTGCCCCTGGTCTTGAACGGATACCAGGGCCCAACGCGATATTCATGCAGCGGCAAGATGCGGTCAGGGGCTACGGCGAGCTTGTTCACAAGGAGATCAACCACCGCCGGCAGCCGGGACGGCCGACCGGAAAGCAGCACGACATCGCAATCGAAATGGTTGAGAACCTCCGCTGCGTTGCTGAAAACTTCGTCCATCACCGAAGCCACGGCGTCGCGAATGCGGGAGTAATCGTATTCGAGTTCGACCTCGCCCAGTACAAATGGGATTTGCGCCTGGGCATTGGCGCTTTCGCCGATAAAATTCTCGATACGCGCGGAGACAGGCTTGAATTGTCCCTCCGCGATCAGAGTGGCGATGGTCTTGACGACCGTGGTTTCCTGATCGCTGAAATTTGAAGCCTCAAAAGCGCGGAGCAATTCAATACCAAGTGGTCGCAGCACGCGCAGCACGAATTGCAGGCGCAGGTGTTTATCCTGCTCCGACATGTTGGCGCGATTGCCGCCGAATTTAGCGTTGAGGAATTCCTGATGCGCGGGCACGCCGCAGGCGGCGAGCCGTTTCGCTAATTGTGGAATGACTGCCCGCTCGATCAGCGACTTGAGGATATCGTCGCCCGCGATGCGGAAGCTCTCGCGGAAAGTCTGCACCGGCTTGATGGCGTAGCGCCCGTCAGCATAATAGGTGGTGATCATCAGATCGGTGGTGCCGCCGCCAATGTCGATGCTGGCGATGCGGATCGAAGGCTCCGGCTGCACGTCGGCCGCAGGCGTCTGATCGACCTCGGCGAAGGCGCGCGGACGTCCGGCCAGCTTGAAAAAGCCTGGCACGTCGCCGCCGAGTTTTCGCGCGATCTCGGTGTAGAGATAGACGAAATGGACGCAGCTCGCCTCGTCCCAGCGCACCACGATTTCCGGCACCCGCAACATAGGATTGCGCATATTGCGCCAGCCCATCAGTTCCCAGACCAGCCTGATCGCGCCCCTGACGCGGCTGCGCATGATACACTGTTCGCGCACCGGCATGGCTGTCGGAAGGGTCAGGATCAAACGGTTCAGGCGACGAGGCGAGTCAGTGAATTTGCGCTGTTGCCGCACCTGGAAATTATTGATCATCGACAAAGCCTGAGCGACGATTTCGGCGACCAGAAAGGTGAAGAACGACGATCGCGAGGCTTCGAGCCGTAACCCGAATTCATTCAGTGCGCTCAGGTCGCCCTTGCTGGTCACGCTTTCGTATAGCGCGCGTTCCGCCTTGACCTCGGAAAGAATGTCCCCGCGCCCGTTCATCAGCAGCCGCGCCGCGCGGTCGATCATCGGGCCAAGACCCAGGTCGTCGTAATCGCGGGGCTGGAACCGCCAGGGCTGAGGAACCGGCGCAGTGTCCCACAGATAGCGCTTGGGGCTCGACATGCCGGAGGCGGCTTCGCCACCTTGGGCTTCTTCGCGGAAGCGCGCGGCCTCTGAGCCGATGCGCACCAGGCTCGGCCAGAAAAAAGCCTTCACTCGGCCGGAGGTCTTGGAAAGACGTTCGGGCCCGAAATCGGCCTGCGCCAGTTCGACATGGCTTTCGAAAGGTTCGGAATAAACACATTCGGGCCGCGACAGGTCGCGCAGTTGCAGGACCATGGAATTGCCGAGATCGACGGAATCGTCGGTGGCGAAGGATTCAATTAAAATGCCGCAGGTGCGGCTATTGCCAACATCGAGCACCAGATCGACATTGACCGGCTTGGCGAAGGGTTCGTCGGAAACCGTATCGATCAGTTTAACGCGGTCGAAATCGAGCGTCACTGCGAGAAAATTGAGAAAGGCGACGTAGCGGGCGACATGCTCGAGACGAAATTCGAAATCCTCCTCACGCACCACCCGGCCACGCGCCTGCTTGCGCTTCATTTCAATGAATAAACCACGAATCCATTCCAGCGCCCATTGCTGCATGTTGCTGACGCGATTGCCATGGGGGTCCGAAACTTCGCTGGAGAAGAACCAGCCGAGGTCCATGAACCGCCGTGCGAGCATGAATTCCTGCTCGTTGCGGGCGTCCTGCTCCGTGGGGGCGATATAGCCGCCGGCTTCCGCGGAAGCCAATTGGGTGTCGAAGGCAAAGACGATTTTGTGGGTGCAGCCGGCTTCGTCCTTATCGACCCTGGTTATTCGGGCGCGCGCCCAATTGCTCGGCCCTTGGGCAAGTACTGGAATGCCGCCTGGGCTCGCGCCGGGGCGGACCGCCAGAAAGGGCATGGGAACCCATGCATCGAGAAAAGGCTCGATGGCGCGTTGCTTGTTGATGTCATAGGTCGCGTCGCCAAGATGACCATCATATTTTTGGAGTGGCTCCAGTTCCAGATCGATTTCATTATAGCCGGGCAGGAGATGAACCGGGGTCACGCCAGTGGCGCTGCGCTGGTCGATTTGCGGTCTTTCGATAAAGCTCCGCGAGAAGCGACCGCCAGCCTCGATGTCGAAACCAAAGACGAGGAATTGTACACCGCTGTGCGGCGTCAGCGTTGCGACATTGCTGTCTGCCATCTGTTTCAATTCCTCGGTTCGTCGCTAGCCAACGCAGCGGCAATGTTTTGGCGTGCGGGCGAAAAATTCGGATTTTCGGTTTGGGCGAAATAACCGGGTGCGTCGCGCGCGGCTCCCTTTCGCGGTGAAGGGCAGGTCTGCTGTTGACGCGCCAGATCGAGTTCGGCCTGTTCGATCTGGCGCAAAAGCCGGATACCCTCGGCAGAGGCGTCATCCGCGAATGAGATTGCCGGGCAATTGCCAATGGCCACGGGCGAGAAAGGCGACCGGAATTGCAGGCCGCAGGCGGGAAGCAATTCGGCGTAGATCGTTCCCATAAGAGAAATGAAAACAAACCAGAGGAACGGCGAAAGCCATGACGCCCAGCGCCGCTTGCGCTTTTCTGGGTCGGTAGCGACGGTCGGGGGCGGCACCGTATCCAAAATGACGGTCGCGCCCGAAATGGCGGCGGACGCAGCCGTTTGACTGTCGGCGAGGGCGAAGCCCCAATTGACGACGAGCGGCGCTCCTTTGTAAAGCCATAGGTCGTCGACCGGAAATATGGTGGCGTCGCGCAGGGCGCGGGCTAGGTTGCGACTATTCGTGCCTTCGCCGTCAAGGCGGTCGGCCAGGGCGCGGATGGCGCCAATCTGCATGTCGCATCGCGCCTTCAACAAGGTTCGATATTCTTCTGGAAGGTCACGAATATTCACCGGCGCCGGCGCCGCATCGACGAACCAGTCGCGCGTATCAGAATCCCGCGTCTCGAATTCGGCAAAAAGATTGGCGTAAGTCGGGCCGAGTTGGCGCTCGATCACCGCTGTGAGCAAATCGCGCTGAAGATCGGCGGTACGGCCCGCAGCATGCAGCCCGCGTAATTTTGTGGTGGTGAAAAGCAGCGTTCCCATGGCGCACCCGTCAATTTGGACCGGTCGCAGGCCTTGGTGCCGGCGTTTCCGGTCTCGGGGCTGGCGACTCGGGTTTGGGCGGTGCGAGCGGCGCGCATTCAGCGTCTGCCTTTACGTATGAAATATCGTGGCTGTCGAGGAATTTTCGCAATTCCTCCGCATCGAGGGACTCATTGTAAGTTTGGAAGTTTTGTGTCTGGTCCGAGTCGAATGAGAACCAGGAATTGACACCGACGGCGCAGGCCCCCTCATCGACCAGCGGACCGCCGGAATTGCCGTGGCCAATTTGCGCTGTGTGAATGATGGCGCCGACCCCGTCCGGCTTCTGAAATTGACGCGAGGTGACGATGCCTGCTGAAATATTGGCCTCGGGCAACTGATCCGTCCGGCCGAGATCGATGGTGGAGATCACGGCTCCGGGAAACCCGGCAGCGAGAACTGGACGCAATCGCCCCGGCGTTACGCCGATGCGCAAGGCAGGGACGGCCGAGCCAGACTCAATTTCGAGCACAGCCACATCCTGGGTGCCGCGTTCGCGCCCGGCGCCAACGGCGGCGACCCGCGCCTTGACGAAGCCGCCCAAAGCTCGATTGCCTACCATGACCCCAGAGGCGTCGCCTACGACATGGTGGTTGGTGACAATATTGCGCTCGGAAATGAAAAATCCCGACCCGCTAGAATTGCCGTTGACCACCAAGACCGTCGCCTTGTCGATCAAATCGGCGAGTGAGGAGGCGCCAGGCTGGCTCTGTCCCTGTCGCGGCGCAACGGGAACAGTAGTTTTTTCGGGCGCCACCGGCAGCAGTTTCTGTTCGCCCTGGGTATTGGGCGCCAGGCAGACATTGCCAGCAGCCTGTTTGAGCTGCGCCAGGCGCTCTGCCAATGCCTGATTGGTCTGACGCTGCAAATCCACCCGGTCGGCGAAACTTTGCGCAATCGGCGCGTCGGGATATCGGAGCAGGTGGAAGAGATCGATGACCGCCAGCACTAGCGCGGCCGTGGCGACCGCGATCAAGGGCGCGAGCCAAGGGCGGCTTAGGGGCGGGGCGAGCGGCGCGGCCTCGGCGGCCGAAGATTTCGCGGCGGCGGCCTTCACAGAGGTTGCAGGAGCCGCCGCACCAGGTTCGGAATTGTCTTGCGCGTGCGCTAACCGGGTGGCGAAAACGGCGGCTTCGGGATCCGAAAAAGGCGGAGCCGGCGCGTCGTCTGGCAAGACCCCGCCAAGAACACGGCGGAAATGGGCTTCACGGCTCGCACTGGCCTCGCCCGTGCAGGCCGGGACCATGCCCCAATTAGTCAAAACCGGTTGGCCGGCGATGGAAACCACATCCTTGGGGTCGAGAATATAGAGCCAGGACGCGAAAACCGGACCACTGGCGGGACCGACGAACAGGCTGGCGAAACGCGCTAGGCGATCGCGCAGCAGGGCTGTAGCCCGCGCCTTGTCCGCAGGGTCAAGCTGTGAAAGCGGGACGGTAGAGCCTTCAAAAGCCGCATACCAGGTCACGAGAGCCGGCTTGCCTGGACGGGCGGGGTTGCGCACTGGCTCTGCAAACAGGCCCGCGACTGGGTCGCCGCATTTCTCGCGGACGACGCCAATTAATTCGGAAAAACTGTCGATGGAATCCTTGCCGCCAACATGAGCTAACGCGACATTGCCGAGCTCGGTGGTTCCCAGCAGGTAGTCGTGCACGACAACACCCTTCAAAAAACGACCTTCAAAACTCGCAAGACTTCTTACGCGCCTCAAATATGCCGCAAATTACGCAGGCTTGGCGGCGCCGTCAATCTGCAACCGCGGTGGACCTGAATTTAAGCTCAAGGAGGAAAGTCGCAGAACTGCAGGACGGCCTGGGCGACGCTCTCGGCGATTAGTGCTCTTCGCTCGGGCGTCGCCGCGCGCCGCTCCTCATCGCGATTAACGATCACACCAGCTTCGATCAGCGCAGCCGGAGCCCGCACGCGCCGCAGGATGACCAACCCATCATAGGCGTATATTCCTCGATCCGGGTCGAGTAAAGTCTTGTTTTCATGCGAAATTGGCTCGGCATGATGCCTCGAGAAAGGAAGGCCGCGCGTTCGTAGCGCGTTTGCGAGCGCCGTGGCGAAGGACAGGCTTCGGTCGAACTGGACATTGTCGCGGGAGACAAACAAAGACCAGCCTTGAAAACGGTCCGAGTAACGTTCAATCCGTCCATTTGCCGTCCAGAATTGCAAATATTGCGGCTGGACGGAATCATGATGGATCGACAGGAACAGGCGCGGATGGATGGCGTTCGCCCGCGCCGCGCGAGAAATAAGGCCCCCGCTTTCGCTCTGAAGCACGGTCACAGGATAGCCGCCGACGAGCAATTGCTTCTCAATCGTGGTCGCCAGATCGCGGTTGAACTCAAATTCGGGCCGCCCGGTGGCGCTGATGGCCCCAGGCTGAGAAGGGCTATGGCCGATGTCGATTACGACCGGAAATGAGGCCGCGTCACAAGCGCTGGCCGGGGAGCTTTGATGGGCAACCGCCAACAGGACAGCCCGGAACAATATTTTCAAATAAAAATACTCATTTCGTTCCATCTTTTGCTTCAAGCGTCACCAGCTATTTTGGCCAAATTAGAAAATTCGTCCGTCTCTGACGAGCTAAAAAGCCTTGCCAGTCGTCGCTAAAATCAACAAAGAGGTTGTCATTGACTCTCATAGCTTAGGCGTCAACATGTCACCATTCCCGGTTATCTTCCGAAATTGCGCCTTTTCGGTGCTTTTGGCGCTTGATATTTTTCCGCTGTTTCCCGCCGTGGCCGCCGCCGATGCAGCGAGTCAGTGCAAGCGCGCCAGCCAGGCCAATGAAAAATTGCATTATTGCACTCAGGCGATCGCGCAAACGAGCGATCCCCGCTTGCTCGAGCGTTTCTATCTTCGGCGCGGCAACGCCTATCTGGAACTCAAGCTCTATGCCGATGCCAAGAAGGATTTTTCCAAACTGATCGCCCTCAATCCCGGCATCGCCGGTTATTTCGACAATCGCGCGTTTGCCTCACAGGAACTGGGCGATATGCAGGATGCGCTTGCTGACGCCAATCGCGAAGTGGCCTTGGCGCCCAACGCGACCTTCGTCTATCGCAGTCGGGGGCTTCTTTTCGAAAAAATGATGGATTATCAGCGATCTCTGAGGGACTTTGAACAAGCCGCCGCAATCGACCCAAACAACATTGGGCTTGTCATCGACAGGGCGCGGCTGAAGTCGAAATTGGGGCGGGTATCGGAAGCCGTTATGGACCTCAATGGTGTGATCAGCCGTGAACCTGGTAATCTCTGGGCTTATCGCGAGCGGGGCCTAGCCTACGTTCTCATGGGCGACACCGCCAATGCCGAACAGGACCTTGAGTTTTTCGCACGGACCGCTCCGAACGATGAAGAGGTTCAGAGCACGCTCGCTATCGTCCGCGCACGGCAAAGAGCAGGAACTCCAACTTCCAGCATAGATCCTAACTGATCATTTGCCAGGGCGATATCCGTCTCGCCATGATGCACCTCCATTTTCATTAAACACTAATTCGGTGTAGGTGGAACCCGCAGCAGCTCGCGAAATTATTTCAGTTACAGAAGATTAGGAAGCATTTAGGCTGGCGGCGCTTCTCTTCGCGGACCTTTTCGACTGTTCGTTTGGTGTTGATGAGGCGGATCTCGGTTTTGAAGGCGCCTAAACCGGTTAAGGTCGCTTTGGCCATATCGTCGGGAACTTTCGAGAAACCGGCGGCGGCCCAGGTTGCGCTGATGCGCGCGGCCATTTCTTCTCGATTGTTCATGTCTGGGATGGCGAACCCGTCCTGCTCACGCGCCGATTGCTCATGGAGTGTAGTCACCAGCGAGTCGAAAGTGGCGCAGTAGATCGTTGTTTCGATCTTTTTCTCGGCTAAAGCGCGGGTCTCACATTGCAAGATGACCTCGTTCACTCGAGCCCAGCCTTTGTATAGCAACGTACGAGCGAGGCCCTTGCCGGCGTTTGTCGCCTCATTTTCAAGGATAGCGGGAAAGATGAAAGGGTCCGCCGACTGGACTTGTATTTGTGCCGGCGGTTGTGGCGCGACTCGGCGGTCTCGACAAGTTCTCGCGGAATTTTCCGCGACCTGAAGCACACGCGAAACATAATTGCTGGTGGGAAATGCGGACGTAAAGCCGCTCGCGCATTTCGCAGTGTCGCAAGCTTCGTTCGCCGAGACGCACTCGTTGAAGGTTGCGAACGCCGCTTCTTCCCGTTGGCGTTTGCATTCACCGCTCGCGGTCTGGGCAGACTGTCTCAGGCTTGAGACGTAAGGCTCCGCCGTCAGGCGATTGCGGTATCGTTCGACGCAACCGCCGCGGTCGCAGGCGTTGACTGTCGCCCTGATACATTCATTGAACGCGGCAAAATCGCTCGCGAGTTTCAGATCGGCGTCTGTCTGGCAAGTCCGATCCATTTCGCGCTTGGCCGAACTCACATCGGCAGTGTGTGCGCCAGACGGAAAATCGGAGATATATCTATCGGCGCAAACTTTTTGCGCACAGCCCGGCTTCCCGGCAAGGCATTTCAAGAAGCCATTATAGGCGAGTTCTTCTTGATCAGGCGCCTTGGGCGCCTCGGCGACAGGACAAGACACAACGGACCGCGCAATGCGTGATTCATGTAAGGAGCCATCGATATTGCAAACGAGCCGCTGGGCGAATTCTGCGTTTCGCAACGGAACAAGAGCTGCAAGCGCCACGACAAGAATGCCGCCAATGACGAGCCATCTAATGAGAGCCGAATTCCGTGGCGTGGCGGCGATCGCAGCTGCATGAACATCTGGCGGGACCGGCGGAGCGACCGGTGGCGGCGGAAGTGGCGTCGAGAGCGGTGGCGGAGTCGGCGGCGGAGTCGGCGGCGGAGTCGAACGTTGCGAGCTGTTCTCTGAAATGGCGATTGCGTCGGCGCCGGCCTTCACGAAATCAAGTTTTACACGGTCGGGCATCACGTCGCCGCTTGCCGCTCCCGCGCTGGGTCGGATCTCCGCCCATACAACGTTGCCGACCACGCCCCCGGCGCCGTGCACTGCAACAGGCGTGTCCGACGGCATGAAATCGACGATTGCAGGTCCTAGGAGGACGCTATTGGCGTCCACCGAATTGACCTTGAAGTAAATGGGCTGCTTCGACCATTTCCCTGCTTCGGCGAGATAAAGGCCCGAGCTTCGATCTTCAAATGCGATATCGTTCGGCAGTCGGGTACCATCGAGCCGCAAAATGGCGTATCCGCCGCCCGGCTTCGTCTTATCATTGCTGACTTTCAGCGTCACAATTCAGGCTCCGTCGAAAACACTTCGTCATCCAAAAAAATCTTTGGCGCACAAGGGTAGCCAAATGCGCTGACTTTCAATGGCTTGGTTCACTTTATTGGCAACCTTCGTCGAAAAATCTGGAGCAAGCTACATCCAGTTGCATTCGAGGAGTGGCGTGTCAATCATCGCGTAAGTTATTGGAGGCGAAAACCGCCTCACTGGAGTGGGCCCCTCCGGGCGGACAGGGATCAGGCGGCTGATTTGACCGCCCGCTGGGCGGTGGTGATCCTAGAATTTCTGAGGGCTCCTGTAGCCGAGTGCCGAATGAAGCCTGCGGCCGTTGTAGACCTCTTCGATGAAGCGCGGAAGATTTTCCGCGACATCGGCGAAGGTCTCGTAGGCCATTTGATAGACCGCTTCAGCCTTCAATGTCTTCATGAAGCTCTCCGCCTTTGCGTTGTCGTATGGGTTGCCGTGCCGTCCCATAGAGCCGACGAGACCTTGCGCATCCAAGGCTTCCCGACAGGCCAGCGCGGCGCATTGCGAGCCGCGGTCGGAATGATGCACGTAACCGGTCGGAGACTTTCGGTTCTCGATTTCGGCGTTCAGCGCGGAAAGCGTCAGCCGGACGTCGATTGAGCGGCTGATCGCGTAGCCGACGACGCGGCGCGACCAGGCGTCGAGAATTACCGCGACATAGTCGAAGCCCGCCGCGATGGTGACGATTGTGAAGGCCTTCTTCTGGCCGAGCCTCGTCCGCATCCGTCCCGAGGCGGCGCCGAACCGTGAAGAAGCGCAAGCGGCGAGGCGGCCTCAGGCATGTCGAGTCCCAAGCGCTATCTCTGGACCATCGCCGCAGTGCTGCAGCCGCGGAAAGTCCTGCCGCGCGACTGGAACTGGAAGCACGTGTCGCCAGCACTTGAGTAATCGAATATGGTGTCTTTTCGGTGTAAGATCGCTACCTTGATGATGCTGTAATGACATTGCTGGCTCCGCGATCTCGTTGCCCGTCAACGATCAGGACAACCAGCACTGCCGGCAGCCGTCAAGCTGATAGTTGGGCGACGAAATGTAGCTTATTTTTCGGTCAGAGAAGCGCATGAAGAGAACCCTCCTTTTATTTTTTTTGATGTTTCACGCATGTGGAAGTCAGGCTGCTTCCACGCAATGGTATATAATGCTTGGTGCTTTTAAGGAAGAAACCCACGGAGAAATCGCCGCCTCCAATTTGCGAAACACTGCTTTGAAATGCGGATTCGACGCAAAGTTTGACTATTCAGTTACCTTGCGTGGAACAACTCTCGGTTATGTAGTTACGTTCATTGGCCCGTTTGGAAAACGGTCGATTGCTGAAGACCTACTTCCTGGCGTTAAGGCATGCATCCCGGAAGCTTACATCAAGCAAGTGATTCTCGGCGATTGAAACCACACTTCCAACAGTTTTTTGCGGTGATTTCGAAGACAACGAAATTCATGGAGGTGTGTCCGACTGATCGGCAGAGCCCACCGAGTAGGCGGAACTCTTCTTCAACTCTGGAACGAGACGCAATAGCGCGTCGCCGGACAGACGACACTGCCGAAAAAAGCAATCCTTTCTCGCTGGAATGACAGCTTTTCGCCAATCCATTGATCGACGATGGACGACCGCTTCTGGCGCCGAGCCGGCGTACAGCGGCCATTTTGAACGGCAGCTACGCTCGGCTTGGACCTTCAGAGCAGCCTACGCGTTATATTTCAGGCTCGCATGGCGCGGGGATCTCGGGTGGGAGGGTAGGACGGAAGGCTACATCCATGTCCGAGACCCACATCCAAAAAACGGCCCATCGCGAAGCGCCCTGGAACAAGGGACGACTGGTCGGTCAAAAACGCCCCCTCAAACCAAAGGAGGTCTGGAATATCCGGGCCCGCCTTCAAATAGACGCGCGAAGGCGCGACCTCGCCATGTTCAACCTGGCGATCGACAGCAAACTGCGGGGGTGCGATCTTGTCCGGTTGAAGATCGACGATCTGTGCATCGGCGGTCACCTGCGCGACCGCGCAACGATCATTCAGAAAAAGACCGGCAGGCCAGTTCAATTCGAACTCACGGAGCAAACTCGGGCGTCGGTCGAGGATTGGCTGGCGATACTCAAAATCCGAGATGGGCGTTTTCTTTTTCCAAGCCGGGTCCATGAGGAGCCCCACATTTCGACGCGACAATATGCTCGAATCGTCCATGGCTGGGTAAAAAGCGCCGGCATGGACGACTCGGCCTACGGTACGCATTCGATGCGGCGAACGAAGGCTTCCCAGATATATAAAAAGACGGGAAATCTGAGAGCGGTCCAGCTTTTGTTGGGGCATTCGAAGTTGGAAAGCACCGTTCGCTATCTCGGCATCGAGGTGGATGACGCGCTCAGCATTTCCGAGCAGGTAGAATTGTGACGGAACGGTTGCGGCGCTGCCGGACGGCGGGGCCGCAACTTGACCACAGCGGTTATTCCGGCGGCTTTCCCAAGGACAGCGGTCGTCGAAAGAGCAGCCTGACCGGGGAATTTTGACCCAAACCGGCCGTTCCCCGAAATCGACCAGTGCTTAAATGAAAGGTTCAAAGCGGACCTTCGCCAAAAATGAATCCTTCCAGAGAAACGACGATCGCCATGAACGCTCCTTTCGGTCGATGGTGGTTCGACGTCAAATCGTTTCATCGTCGATCAACGGGTCGGGATGAGCCAGTTTTTCCAGCGCCTTCCAGTCCTTGACGATTATAGTAGCACTATCGACGTGGACATCATATTGCGCCAGTGTCGCAAACGCGCGCGAAAGTACTTCCGGGGCCATCCCGAGGCGTGCGGCCAGAATTTTCTTCTCGTAAGGCAAAACGAAACGATGGCCGCCGCCAGTCTCCTTGTCGCGATGTACCAACCAATTGGCAAGGCGCTCCAGGCTGGTCCGCAACTTCTGGTTCTTCAGCTCCTGCGCCACATTTCGATAGGAATTGGCCATTTCCTCGGCGATGGCCGTCGCAAAGCCCGCGTCGCCGCGCATGGCCTGGCGCACCGATTCTGAGGGCAGCATCAGGATACGGGCCGGCTCCATCACGCGCGCCGATTGCAGGTAAAGTCGGTCGAGCACGACTGCGGCGACGATGAACGTATGCGGCGCGCCGATCACGGCAATCGTCGTTTCCCGGTCCAGATAGGCGGCGGAAAGCTCGATCGAGCCCGACAAGACCGCATAGAGGAAATCGGCTTTCTCGCCTTCTCGCGTCAGGTTCGTATGGGCGGGAAAGCGCTGGACGAAAGCTCCGCGCAGCAGAAAATCGGCCGTTTCGGGACGGCAGGCCGCAAGAAGCGGCAAACGGACGATTTCTTCGCGTTCTTCCGCGCGCATGGTCTGCTCCCCCTTCGCCGGCCTTCGATGGCGCCCGATACTTGATATTTATCAAGTCACGGTCCGCCAATCATTGCCCGCGGTCAAATGAAAACGTGATGAGACAATTGACAAAAATCTAATAACTTATTGTTTTTCCAATAATAAGTAAGTTTTTTGATCGAGATCAAGGAGACATTCGCGCCCCTGTCGCCAGGTGCTCCGAGGTCGGAGGCATGGCGTGAGTAGTTTCCGAAGCTGCCGGGTCGCCATCGAGGCCCGGTAGAATCCCCTACTTTAGGGTTTCCTTTCCTGGGCAGGTTGGCGGATTTGAAGATGACAGACGCATTGCAGGATCGTGGCGCGCAGAGACGCGCGCTTTGGATTTCGACCATCGCCTTCACCCTGTGCTTCGCGGTGTGGACGATCTTCGCCATTATCGGCATCCAGATAAAAAAAGACCTGGGCCTCAGCGAGACGCAATTCGGCCTGCTGGTTGGCACGCCGATCCTGACCGGATCGCTCATCCGCCTGGCCCTGGGCGTTTGGACCGACCAATATGGCGGGCGCCGCGTTTTCACCTTCGTCATGCTGGCCGCCGCTGTCGCCACCTATTTGCTGACCTATGCGCAAACCTATCCACAATTCCTGATCGCCGCGCTTGGCGTCGGCATCGCCGGCGGGTCCTTCGCGGTCGGCATCGCCTATGTGTCGCGCTGGTACGAGGCCGGAAAACAGGGTACGGCGCTGGGCATTTTCGGCGCCGGCAATGTCGGCGCGGCGCTTACCAAATTCTGCGCGCCCTTCGTGATGATAGCCCTGGGATGGAAGGGCGTCGCTGACGTCTGGGCGGCGGTTCTGGCCCTGATGGCGGTGGTGTTCTGGTTCACCACGAAGGAAGATCCGGTGGTGGCCGAACGTCGCCGGACCGGCGCAACGCCTCCGAGCGCGTGGCTCGAAATGGAGCCGCTGAAAAACGTCCAGGTCTGGCGCTTTGCTCTTTATTACTTCTTCGTCTTTGGCGCGTTTGTCGCTCTGTCGCTGTGGTTGCCGCAATATCTGATGAATGTCTACTCGGTCGATCTGAAGACCGCCGGCATGACGGCTGCGCTGTTCTCACTGCCCGCCAGCCTGTTTCGCGCCTATGGCGGCCATTTGTCCGACCGTTATGGCGCACGCACCGTGATGTACTGGACTTTTCTCGTCGCGATCGTCTGCACCTTCATCCTGTCCTATCCGCCGGCGGAATATGTGGTGCAAACCGCCTATGGAGCAAAGGCATTTCATCTCCAGATGGGCCTGTCCGGCTTCATCGTCACGATTTTCGTGCTCGGCTTCTTCATGGCGCTCGGCAAGGCCGCCGTCTACAAGCACATCCCCGTCTATTATCCCCACAACGTCGGCGCGGTTGGCGGTCTCGTCGGCATGATCGGCGGCCTAGGCGGCTTCGTTCTGCCGATCGCTTTCGGCGCCCTGCTCGACCTGACGGGACTGTGGACGAGCTGCTTCATGCTGCTGTTCGTGATTGTGTCGGGCGCGCTTGCCTGGATGCATTTCTCGGTCCGTCACATGGAGCAGGGCGCCGTGGCCAGCGCGCTCAAAACCCTGCCGCAACTGCCGGAAATGCAGGACATTCATACGCCGGAGCACGTCGGCGCCCTGTCCGGCGCCGTGCTGCAGGACTGGCGTCCGGAAGACAGGACCTTCTGGGAAAAGAGCGGCCGCGCCATCGCGCGGAAGAATCTGTGGCTGTCGATACCCTCGCTGTTCCTCTCCTTCGCCGTGTGGCAGGTGTGGTCGGTGGTGGTGGCCAAACTGCCGCTGGTGGGGTTCAAATATTCGACCGATCAATTGTTCTGGCTCGCGGCTCTGCCCGGCCTGACGGGCGCCACCTTGCGCATTTTCTACTCTTTCATGGTGCCGATTTTCGGCGGTCGGCTCTGGACGACTCTCGCCACATGGTCGCTGCTGATCCCGGCGGTCGGCATCGGCTTTGCCGTGCAAAATCCAGACACGCCCTATGTCGTGCTTATGATCCTGGCCTTGCTGTGCGGGTTCGGCGGGGGCAATTTCGCCTCCTCGATGGCCAATATCTCGTTCTTCTTCCCGAAGGCGGAAAAGGGCAACGCCCTGGCGCTCAACGCCGGCCTCGGCAATCTCGGCGTCAGCGCCGTGCAGTTCCTGGTTCCGCTGGTCATCGCCTCCGGCGTGTTCGGCTGGCTTGGAGGCGCGCCGGAAACCGCCGGCGAGGGCGCGAAGGCGACCACGCTGTGGCTGCAAAACGCCGGCTTCGTATGGGTACCGTTCATCGCAATATCGGCCTTCGCGGCCTGGTTCGGCATGAACGACATCGCTTCGGCCAAGGCCTCCTTCGCCGAGCAGTCGGTGATTTTTTCGCGCCGCCATAACTGGATCATGTGCGTCCTCTATACGGGCACATTCGGGTCGTTCATCGGCTATTCCGCCGGCTTCCCGCTGCTCAGCAAGATCCTGTTCCCGCAGATCGACGCGCTGCAATTCGCCTTCCTCGGCCCGCTGGTAGGCGCGCTCGCGCGCTCGGGAACCGGCTGGGTCGCCGATCGCTGGGGCGGCGGACGCGTCACGCTTGGCGTATTCATCGGCATGATGATCGGCGTGCTCGGCGTGATCTACTTCATAGGGATCAAGGACCAACCTGGCGCCTTCTGGGGCTTCTTCTCCTGCTTCCTGTTCCTGTTCCTGATGACGGGCATCGGCAACGCCTCGACCTTCCAGATGATCCCCAACATCATGCGTAAGGAAATCGCGCGCCTTGAGCCGCAACTGGACGCACCTTCGCGGATAAGGCAGGCGGAAAAGGAATCGGCCGCGATCACCGGCTTTACTTCCGCCATCGCCGCCTATGGCGCCTTCTTCATCCCCAAATCCTACGGGACGTCGATCGCCTTGACCGGCGGCGTTTCGGGCGCGTTGTGGAGCTTCTTCGGCTTCTACGTGATTTGCGTCCTCGTCACCTGGGCCGTTTACACCCGCAAGGGCGGCTTGCTGCATGACGTCGAACGCGCCGTCGCCACGCCCTCTCTCGCGCAATAAAGACAATCGGAGTTTTCGCGCATGAGCCATTTTCTCGACCGGCTGACCTTCTTCCAGAGGTCGAAAGAGCCTTTCTCCAATGGTCACGGCATCACCACGACGGAAGACCGCAACTGGGAGGACGGCTATAGAAAACGCTGGCAGCACGACAAGGTCGTGCGCTCGACCCATGGCGTGAACTGCACGGGTTCGTGTTCGTGGAAAATCTATGTCAAGGGCGGTATCGTCACCTGGGAGACGCAGCAGACCGATTACCCGCGCACGCGGCCGGAACTGCCCAATCACGAACCGCGCGGCTGTCCGCGCGGCGCGAGTTACAGCTGGTATCTCTATTCCGCCAACCGGGTGAAATATCCGCTGGTGCGTTCGCGCCTCTTGAGGCTTTTCCGCTCGGCGCGGCAGAGCTTGCCACCAGTCGCAGCCTGGGCCTCCATCGTCGAGAACCCTGTCCAGCGCGAGTCCTATACCAGCAAACGGGGCCACGGCGGGCTGGTTCGGGCGTCGTGGGACGAGGTCAACGATATCATCGCCGCCGCCAATGCTTACACGGTCAAAAAGCATGGGCCGGATCGCGTCGTCGGCTTCTCGCCCATCCCCGCCATGTCGATGGTGTCCTATGCGGCAGGCGCCCGTTATCTGTCGCTGCTCGGCGGCGTCTGCCTGTCGTTCTACGACTGGTATTGCGACCTGCCGCCGGCCTCGCCGCAGACCTGGGGCGAGCAGACCGACGTGCCGGAATCGGCCGATTGGTACAACGCTGGCTTCCTGATCCTGTGGGGCTCCAACGTGCCGCAGACGCGCACGCCGGACGCGCATTTCTATACCGAGGCGCGCTATCGCGGCGCCAAGAGCGCGGTCATCTGTCCCGATTATTCCGAGGCCGCCAAGTTCGGCGACATCTGGCTTTCGGTGAAGCAGGGAACCGACGCAGCGCTGGCCATGGCGATCGGCCATGTGATCCTGCGCGAATTCCACATCGACAAGCAGGTCGATTACTTCGTCGATTACCTGAAGTGTTACACCGACATGCCCATGTTGGTGAGGCTGGTCGAGAAAGACGGCCGTCTCATTCCCGACCGTTTTCTGCGTGCGTCCGATCTGGATGGGGCGCTGAACGAGACCAATAATGCGGAATGGAAAACGCTCGCCTATGACCGCAAGAGCGGCGAACTGGTGGCGCCGAACGGCTCCATTGGCTTCCGCTGGGGCGAGAAGGGCAAATGGAACCTCGACGCGAAATCCTCCGATGGGTCGCCGGTCGATCTGCTGCTGTCGCTGAAGGATCGGGAGCACGAGAAGGTTGACGTCGCTTTCCCCTATTTCGGCAATATCGCGCATGAGCATTTCGCCAGTTCCGACCATGCCAGCATCTTGCAGCGGCGCGTTCCCGCGACGCGGCTGAAAACGGTCGAAGGCGACGTTCTGGTTGCTTCGGTCTACGATCTTTTCCTCGCCAATTACGGCGTGGACAGGGGTTTTGGCGGCGACAACGTCGCGAAAAGCTTCGACGAGAACACGCCCTATACCCCTGCCTGGGCGGAGGCGATCACCGGCGTCGCGCGCGAAAAAATCATCCAGGTCGCGCATGAGTTCGCGCTGAACGCCGAAAAGACCAAGGGGCGTTCGATGGTCATCATCGGCGCGGCGATGAACCATTGGTTCCATTGCGACATGAACTATCGCGGCGTCATCAACATGCTGGTGATGTGCGGCTGCGTCGGCCAGTCCGGAGGCGGATGGGCGCATTATGTCGGACAAGAAAAGCTGCGGCCGCAATCGGGCTGGGCCCCGCTCGCCTTCGGCCTCGACTGGGGCCGTCCGCCGCGCCAGATGAACGGCACGTCTTTCTTCTACGCTCATACCGATCAATGGCGCTACGAGACGCTCGACCCCAAGGAGATTCTCTCGCCGACGGCACCCGCCGGTCCCTGGGACGGCGCGGTAATCGACTACAACGTGCGCGCCGAGCGCATGGGCTGGCTTCCCTCCGCGCCGCAGCTCGAACAGAACCCGCTGACGCTGGCGGCGAAGGCGGCGGCAAATGGATTGGAGCCAAAGGATTATGTCGCGCAGGGACTGGTCTCGGGCGAACTGAAACTGTCCTGCGAAGATCCCGACGATCCCAAGAACTGGCCGCGCAACATGTTCGTCTGGCGCTCCAACCTGCTGGGCTCCTCGGGCAAGGGCCATGAATATTTTCTCAAACATCTGCTGGGGACGTCGCATGGCGTATTGGGGAAAAACCTTGGCGAGGAGGGCCGCGCCAAGCCGAGCGAGGTCGCCTGGCGCGACGAAGCGCCGGAAGGAAAACTCGACCTGTTGGTGACGCTCGATTTCCGCATGTCCACGACCTGCGTCTATTCCGACATCGTGCTGCCGACCGCCACCTGGTACGAGAAGGACGATCTCAACACGTCCGACATGCACCCGTTCATCCATCCGCTGACCGCGGCGGTGGACCCGGCCTGGGAATCGCGGTCCGACTGGGAAATCTACAAGGGCATCGCCAAGGCGTTCTCGGCCGTCGCGCCGGAGGTTCTGGGCGTGGAGAAGGATGTCGTGCTGACGCCGATCATGCACGATTCCCCCGGCGAAATGGCGCAGGCGCTCGACGTCAAGGACTGGAAGAAGGGCGAATGCGCCGCCATTCCCGGCAGGACCATGCCTGCCGTCACGGTGGTTGAGCGCGACTATCCCAACCTCTACAAACGCTTCACTTCGCTCGGCCCGCTGATGGACAAGATCGGTAATGGCGTCAAGGGCATAGCCTGGGAAACTGGACACGAGGTCGAGTTGCTCAAGCAGCTGAACGGTCGCGTGACCGAGGAAGGTCCGACCAAGGGGCTGGCGCGTATCGACAGCGCCATCGACGCCGCCGAAGTCATCCTCATGCTCGCCCCCGAGACCAATGGCGAGGTCGCCGTGCGCTCATGGGAGTCCCTGTCGAAAACCACGGGCCGCGAACACGCCCATCTGGCCCTGCCGAAAGAAGACGAAAAAATACGCTTCCGCGACATCGTCGCGCAGCCGCGCAAAATCATCTCGGCGCCCACCTGGTCGGGGCTGGAGAGCGAGCACGTCTGTTATAACGCGGGCTATACCAATGTGCATGAGTTGATCCCGTGGCGCACGCTGACCGGGCGCCAGCAGACCTATCAGGATCATCTGTGGATGCGGGCGTTTGGCGAAGGGTTCTGCGTCTATCGTCCGCCCATCGACACCCGCGCGATCAAGCCGGTGATCGACAAATATCCCAATGGCGAAAAGCAGATCGTCCTTAACTTCATCACCCCGCATCAGAAGTGGGGCATCCACTCCACTTACACCGATAATCTGCTGATGCTGACGCTTTCGCGCGGCGGGCCGATCGTCTGGATCAGCGAGGTCGACGCCAAACAGGCGGGTCTCGTCGATAACGACTGGATCGAAGCCTATAATTCCAACGGCGCGCTGGTGGCGCTGGCCGTCGTCTCGCAGCGCGTCAAGCAGGGCATGTGCATGATGTATCATGCGCAGGAAAAGATCGTGAACATGCCGGGCTCGCAGACGACGGGACGGCGCGGCGGCATCCATAATTCGGTGACCCGCACGGTGCTCAAGCCGACCCACATGATCGGCGGCTACGCCCAGCAAAGCTACGGCTTCAATTATTACGGCACGATCGGCACCAACCGCGACGAGTTCGTCATCATCCGCAAGCTTTCCAAAGTCGACTGGCTGGAAAAGCCGCTCGACGAAAGCAGACAGGGCGCGTCTCGCGGCCCGCTCACGACCGCAGCGGAATAAGGGGAAGCACATGAAAATCCGCGCTCAAATCGGCATGGTGCTGAACCTCGACAAATGCATCGGGTGCCACACCTGCTCCATCACCTGCAAGAACGTCTGGACATCCAGAGAAGGCATGGAATACGCCTGGTTCAACAATGTCGAGACCAAGCCCGGCATTGGCTATCCCAAGGATTGGGAGAACCAGAAGCGCTGGAAAGGCGGCTGGAATCGCAAGACCAGCGGCGCGATCGAGCCGCGCATCGGCGGCAAATGGCGCATTCTGGCCAATATTTTCGCCAATCCGGACCTGCCGGAAATCGACGATTATTACGAGCCCTTCACCTTCGATTACGAGCATCTGCAAAAGGCGCCCGAGCTCGAAGCCGTCCCAACCGCGCGCCCGCGCTCGCTGATTTCAGGCGAGCGAATGGAGAAGATCGAGTGGGGTCCGAACTGGGAGGAAATTCTCGGCGGCGAATTTTCCAAACGCTCCGTCGACAGCAATTTCGAGGGCGTGCAGAAGGAAATGTACGGCCAGTTCGAAAACACCTTCATGATGTATCTGCCCCGGCTTTGCGAACATTGCCTCAATCCGGCCTGTGTCGCCTCCTGTCCGTCGGGCGCGATCTACAAGCGCGAGGAAGACGGGATAGTCCTGATCGATCAGGACAAGTGCCGGGGGTGGCGCATGTGCGTCTCCGGCTGTCCCTACAAGAAAATCTATTACAACTGGTCCTCGGGCAAATCGGAAAAATGCATCTTCTGCTATCCGCGCATCGAGGCCGGACAGCCGACGGTCTGTTCGGAAACCTGTGTCGGACGCATCCGTTATCTCGGCGTGGTGCTTTATGACGCCGACCAGATCGAGGCGGCGGCGAGCACGCCGGATGAGGCCGATCTTTACGCCGCGCAGCTGAAAATATTTCTCGATCCCAGCGACCCGAAGGTCATCGCGCAGGCGCGCGCCGATGGCGTGCCGGACGCCTGGATCGAGGCGGCTCGACGCTCGCCGATCTGGAAAATGGCGATGGAATGGAAGGTCGCCTTCCCGCTGCATCCCGAATATCGCACCTTGCCGATGGTCTGGTATGTGCCGCCGCTGTCGCCGATCCAGTCCGCCGCGGAAGCCGGCAAAATGGGTATGGACGGCGCCATGCCGGACGTGAAATCGCTGCGCATTCCGCTGCGTTATCTCGCCAATCTGCTGACGGCGGGCGACGTGGCTCCCGTGGCGACCGGCCTGGAGCGGATGCTGGCGATGCGCGCCTATATGCGCGCCAAAACCATTGATGGCGTGATCATCGAGAGCATCGCCGCAAGGGTTGGCCTCACGGGCTTGCAGATCGAGGACATGTATCAAACCATGGCCATAGCCAATTACGAGGATCGTTTCGTGATCCCGACGGCGCATCGCGAAACGGGCGAAGACGCCTTCGATCTGCGCGGCTCCTGTGGCTTTTCCTTCGGCAATGGCTGTTCCGGCGGCGAAACCGAAACCAACCTCTTCGGCGCTCCCAAAAAGCCGCGCGCGAAAACGCCGATGGAGGTCGAGTGATGCAAACGTTCAGAGCCTTGTCGGCGATCCTCTCCTATCCGAGCCAACCGTTTCTCGACGCCCTCGACGAGATCGGCGCCGTCATCGAAAGGGAGGCGCTGGCGCCGCCCGTCGAGCGGCGCGCGCTCCTTGCCTTGCTTGAACAGTTCAAGGGCCGCGATCTCTATGAATTGCAGGAGCAATATGGCCTGCTGTTCGACCGCACCCGTTCGCTGTCGCTGCATCTATTCGAGCATGTCCATGGCGAAAGCCGCGACCGCGGGCAGGCGATGATCGATCTCAAGGCGGTTTACGAGGCAAAAGACCTTCATCCCGACCCGCGCGAACTGCCGGATTTTTTGCCGCTATTCCTGGAATTCGCGTCGCTGCTGGACCTTGAGGCGGCGCGGGAATTGCTCGAACAACCGGCGCACGTCTTCACCGCTTTGGCCGAGCGCCTGCGCAAGAGAGACTCGGGCTTCGAGGTGGTGTTCCTGGCGCTTATCGCGATCGCCCGCGCAAAACCGGACGCCGCCCTGCTGGAAGTTCTGCGCGCGGAGCCCGATCCGGCGCCGGATGATTTCGAGGCGCTCGACGCCGCCTATGATGAGGCGCCAGTGGACTTTGGAGAGGGCGACGATCCCGCCAATTGCGGCAAAGACACGTTGGCGGCGAAACTGCGTCAGGCGCGCCGCCCTGCGCCCGGCCTCGAGACCAAGGGCCAGCGTCCAGTTTTCACTCATTCCACCAACATCTGAAGGGAAGGCGCGCCATGAACGCTTATGTCAATCATGCGCTGTTTGGCTGGTATCCCTACCTGTGCCTGACGGTCTTCCTGCTGGGCAGTTGGCTTCGCTTCGACCGCGAGCAATACACCTGGCGCACCGGTTCGTCGCAACTGCTGCGGCGCAGGCAATTGTTCTGGGGCTCGAACCTGTTTCATGTCGGCATCCTCATCATCTTTCTCGGCCATTGCGCCGGCCTGCTGACGCCGATCTGGGTGTTCGACGCGGTGGGCATAAGCCATGGCTTCAAACAAGGGTTGGCGATTGTCGTCGGCGGTTTCGCCGGATTGATCTGCCTCGTCGGCATTGCTCTTCTGACCCATCGCCGCCTGCTCGATCCGCGCATCCGCGCCAATTCCTCCTTTGGCGATACGGCGATCCTGCTCGTCCTGTTCGCGCAATTGCTGCTGGGCCTCTCCACCATCTTCGTTTCTCTCGGCGCGCTCGACGGTCATGAGATGGTCAAGTTCATGAACTGGGCGCAGGGCGTGCTCACCTTGCAGACGGACGCCTGGGAAAATGTCGCTGATGTCCCGCTGGTGTTCAAACTGCATCTCGTCCTCGGCATGACGATCTTCCTGCTGTTTCCGTTCACGCGGCTGGTGCATGTCTGGTCGGCCCCTATCTGGTATCTCGGCCGCAAGGGCTACCAGATCGTGCGCACGCGCGTTCCGGCGGAGTAAGTGAAATGAACGCTTGTACACCTGGCCTTGCGCCGTCCCGCAAAATCATCAGCGTCAATGGCGTCGCCATTGCGCGCGAGGAAATCTCTCGCGAGGCGCAAAATCATCGCGCCGCGACTCCCGCCGCCGCCTGGCTCGAAGCGGCTCAGGCGCTGGTGATCAGGCAACTGCTGTTGCAGGAAGCGCGCCGCCTTGGCCTGCGGCCCGAGCCTGAAACGGACGACCACGGGCGCCGGGAAACCGACGACGAGGCCTCGATCCGGGGTCTGGTCGAGCAAGAGGTGAAAACCCCGACGCCCGACGTGCCGGCCTGCCGCCGCTATTACGAGCAGAACCGTTCAAAATTCCGATCGAGCGATCTCTACGAGGCCGCGCACATCCTGATCGCCGTCAAGCCCGACGATCCGCAACAGGTCGAAGAAAAGCGCAGGAGTGCAATGGAGCTGATCGCAATTCTCGGGCGGGATCCCGAATCGTTCGCCGATGCCGCGCGTGTCTATTCCGCCTGCCCCTCGCGCGAACAGGGCGGCAACCTCGGCCAGATTTCGCGCCGGCAGACCGTGCCAGAATTTGAAAGCGCTCTGACCCGGCTGACGCCCGGAGTTATTGCGCCCGAACCGATCCAGACACGTTACGGTTTTCATGTCGTGCGTCTCGATCGCAAGATCGAGGGCGAAGCCATGGCCTTTGAACTGGTCGGTGGCCGCATCGCGGCCTACCTCACGCAGAACTGCCGCCGACGCGCCGTCGCGCAATATATCGGTATTCTCGCCGGGCAGGCGCGCATAGATGGCTTTTCCCTGCTCCCGCCAAAGGGCCAGCCACTGTGATGAGGGTAAAATGATTCTAGGCGATGTGTTGCGGAAACTTGATGACCCCCAGGTGGTCGCTGCTGCCTTGATGCAGTTCACCGATCCAGATCTGATTGCGAAGGCAGAAAAAAAAGGCGGCGGCTCATGGCGAGACGCTTGGCGAATACGCTTCCGCTTCCGTCAGGCTCTTCTCCAACGCAGCGAATGACGAGGATTGGGTGGCGATGATGGGGGCGCTGGCCCGCACCGAAGATCCTGGCGCCATCTGCCTGCGCCGAATGCTCGAATGGGCGATCACGCGGGAGGCGAAAAGCGATTCATGCTGTGGTGGCGGCTGCGGTGGAGGCGAATGACTCCGATGAACGCAACGGAAAAAATCGCGGGGGCTTTCGTAGAAGGCTTTTCGCTTGACGTGCTCGCCAATCCGCTGACGGCGCTGATTTATGATGAAGGTTTTGACACAAACGAAATTTTCAACGTCATCGCCGCGGGCGCAAAGGCGGGTGGGCTGCGTCTGGGCGGCGTCATCGAAAAGCCTGTCGCTCCGACAGCGCCGGGGCGGCGCTGCGACATGGTTTTAACGGATCTGGCCTCCGGCGAGACGGTGAAAATTTCAGAAGACCGTGGCGCCCTTGCGCGCGGCTGCCGGCTCGACCTCGACGCTCTGGCGCGCACTTGCGCGCTGGTGCTCTCCACCCTGCCGGATTGCAATCTCGTGCTGTTGAACAAGTTTGGCAAGACGGAAGCCGAAGGCGGCGGATTCCGCTGCATCATTTCTGACGCGCTGGGTTTGGAGACGCCCGTCATCATCGGCGTGCCGCGCCGCAACCTGGCGGCGTGGCGGGCCTTCGCCGGCGATTTTGCCATCGAGCGCGAAATCTCCGGGGGCAATTGATTTGGGGACACGCGGCACGGGCGGCCGATCGAATTTTGTTTGTGCTTCCGCAAAGCACGCGGAACGCGGTCGTATACTGTCGCCGCTCAAAGGCCGAGGAAATCGTCAAGAAAACAGGGATGACATCATGAAAATCCGGACCAAAGGCGCCATCCTTATTCTTGCTTCCACATTTCTGGCTTCGCCCGTTTTCGCCGCCAGCCGCGAGGAAAACGCCGCTGCAAAAATCGTCGGGGAAGAAAACGCCATTTTGACTGACGCGCCCAATGTGCCGCCCGTCATCAAGCGGAAGAACGCGACCAAGGTGATCGTCCATCTTGAAGTCAAGGAGCTCGAAGGACGCCTGGCCGATGGCGTCAGCTATACGTTCTGGACTTTCGGCGGCAAGGTTCCCGGCAAGTTCATCCGCGTACGCGAGGGCGATCTGGTCGAGATGCATCTCGACAATCATCCAGACAACAAGATGCCGCATAATATCGATCTGCACGCCGTCAACGGTCCCGGCGGCGGCGCCGCCGCGTCGCTGACCGCGCCGGGCCATACCTCGGTGTTTTCCTTCAAGGCGACGAATCCGGGGCTTTACGTCTATCATTGCGCCACGGCGCCGGTCGCCATGCATGTCGCCAATGGCATGTATGGTCTAATTCTGGTTGAGCCGAAGGAAGGACTGCCGAAAGTCGATCGCGAATATTATGTGATGCAGAGCGACTTTTACACCAAGGGGTCCAATGGCGAGAAGGGCCTGCAACCCTTTTCGATGACCAAGGCGATCGACGAGCGGCCAGATTATGTGGTGTTCAACGGCGCCGTCGGCTCCACGTCCGGCGACAAGGCGTTGACCGGCAACGTCGGTGAGACCGTGAGGCTTTATGTTGGCGACGGCGGCCCGAACATGACCTCCTCCTTCCACGTCATCGGGCAGATTTTCGATACGGTCTGGCCGGAAGGTAACATGAGCACGCAGACCCATAATGTGCAGACCACGATGATCCCCGCCGGCGGCTCCGCTATCGCCGACTTCAAGCTTTCCGTGCCCGGCGCCTTTATTATCGTCGATCATTCGCTGACCCGCGCCTTCAATCGCGGCGCGCTGGCGCAGCTGAAGGTTTCCGGTCCCGAAAACAAGATCGTCTATTCCGGCAAGACCAACGATCTGGTCTATCTGCCGGAAGGCGCGGGCGCGCGTGTCGCCGATCAGCCGGGGCGGGCGGCGCCCGCCGCCAGGGACAAGGCCGAACGGATCAAGGCCGGCGAAGGCGTGTTCGCCAATAATTGCGCAGCCTGCCATCAGCCGGCGGGGCAAGGCGTTCCCGACGCTTTCCCGCCGCTCGCCCAATCCGATTATCTCAAGGGCGGCAAGGCCCACGCCATCAATGCCGTCACCGGCGGACTGACCGGGAAAGTGACGATCAACGGCCAGAATTTCGACGGCGTAATGCCGGCATGGGACCTGCCGGATGAGGATATCGCCAATGTCCTGACCTATGTCTATAATTCCTGGGGCAATTCCGGCGAGGACGTGACCCCGGACGAAGTCAAGGCCAGCAGGACCAAGGCGAACTGAAATGCGTCCCGGCAAAGGGTGGATTTTTGGGGCTGCGGCTTTGCTCGCCGCGTCCCTCGTCGCCCAGGCGATTGGCGCGGAAGGCCCCGCTCAGGCGCATCTGCCCGTTGGAGACTACCTGCCTTTTTTCAAGTTCAGCGCCGGCAAGGGCCAAACCAATTCGGAAAGCCGGCCAATCCAGGTCGGCGCCTTCCGGCTCGACAAGACACCCGTCCAAAATGGGCAATTTCTCGACTTTGTCCGCGCCCACCCGGAATGGCGCCGCTCGCAGGCGAAAAGCCTTTTCGTCGATCCGCGCTATCTCGCCAAATGGCGCGGCGATCTGGCGCCGCCGGAGGGGGAGGCGCAAGCGCCGGTGACCAATGTTTCATGGTTCGCGGCGCAAGCTTTTTGCGAAGCGCGCGGCCTTCGCCTGCCGACCACGGAGGAATGGGAATATGCCCTGGATGATGCGGGACGCGAACGGTTGGCCATGACGCAAAGCGCTCTCGACTGGTTTTCCAAGCCCAATCCGAGGCGCCTGGCCGGGGTAGGTCGCAGTGCGCCCAACGGCTACGGAATTTACGACCTTGTTGGAATGGTCTGGGAATGGACGCAGGATTTTTCCAGCACCGGTTCGGGGACCGAACAGCGCAATACCGCTGGCAAGGACGACGCGCAATTTTGCGGTGGCGGCGCCCTGGGCGTGCGCGATGCGACCGACTATCCCGCCTTCATGCGCTACGCGCTGCGCGCCAGTCTGAAGGCGGCCTATACCCAGGACAATCTTGGCTTTCGCTGCGCCGGAGACGAATGATGCGCTTTTCGACTTTTTCCCTTGCCGTGACCGCACTCCTGTATTGCGTCGGTTCGGCGCCGGCGCGGGCCCACGATCACGACCATATGATGCAAATGCAGGCGGCGGAGCCGCTTTCCGGCGCCTCCGTTTATAATCTTGCTTCGCCATGGACGGATCAGGACGGCGAAATCGTCGAACTGAAGAGCCTGCGGGGAAAGCCGGTGGTCGCCGCCATGGCCTATACGAGTTGCAAGGACATCTGCCCGCTGATCGTCACCAATATGGTCGCCATCGAAAAGGCGGCCGGGCGCAAGAACCTGACCGGCATCCGCTTCGCCTTCTTCTCGCTGGACCCGGCGGTGGATACGCCCGCGCGTCTCAAAGCCTATGCGGAAGAACGCGGCCTCGATACGGCTGACTGGTCGCTCTATCACGGCGACGACAAGGCGGTGCGCGATCTCGCGGCGGCGCTCGGCGTGCGCTTTCGCCGCGACGACAAGGGCGGCATCGATCATTCGGCGGCGATTTCGCTGCTCGACGAAAAAGGCGAAATCGTCTTCCAGAAGCTCGACACGAAAGTCGATGCGGATGAATTCGTGGCGAAGATCGAGGCGCTGACGAAACGGTGACGCTTTGCCTCAATCCTGCTTTTTGGCGATCTTTTGAAGACCCGCCCTGTCGCGCACGACGACGCGCTGGCGGCCGCACTCGACGAGGCCAATGGCCTCCCAGGCGCTGAACGTGCGACTGACCGTGTGCAGCGTCGTGCCGATCATTTCCGCGAGGTCCTGGCGCGACAGCGGGAAATCGATCAGCAGGCCATCTTCCGTTTTGCGGCCCGCCTGTTGGGCGAGTTGCAGCACGGCGCCGGCGATGCGCTGCTCGACCTGCTGGGTCGAGAGGTCCAGGATACGTTTCTGTGAATCCTGCAAACGCGCTCCGAGCGATTGCATGGTTTTGACCGCCAGACTGGGATGTCGCGCGAGCAACGCGCTCCAGACGGCATTGGGCCATGCGAGCGCGAGGGAATCGACCGCCGCCGTCGCCGTGCCCGGATAGGCTTCGACCTGGATCGCCATGGCGACGCCGAACATGTCGCCCGGCGCGATGAAACGCGCGACCATCTGCTGGCCTTGCGGATTGAGGCGCGTGACGCGCAGGCGGCCGTGCAGCAGCAGGAAAAACCTTTCCGCCGGTTCGCCCTGGCGGAAGGCGGCCTCGCCTTTTGGCAGGCGCAGCGCCGAGGCCTGGGCCAGAATTTCGTCCAAAGCCTCAGGCGGCATGCCGGCAAAAGTCGGCGAACCGGCGATCAGCGAACGGTCGAGCTGCGCCATGAAAAATCCTGTGTCCCGATTGTTTGTCTTCGCGCAAAGTCGCGACGTCGCTGATGTTTTAGCAAGAATTCCATTCTCCCCCAAGGAGCCATCATGTCCGATACCAAAAGCCGCCGTATTTACGCCGGCCCCGCCGGGCTTGGTTACGGCTTCCGGCCGTTCTTTCTGGCCGGAGCGCTTTGGGCGATTGTCTCGGTCATGCTCTGGATGCCGCAATATTTTGGCGAATTGACCTTGAACATGGCCTTCCAGCCACTCGACTGGCACGCGCATGAAGCTTTGTTCGGTTATGTCGCCGCCATCGTCACCGGCTTTCTGCTGACCGCCGTGCCCAACTGGACCGGGCGGTTGCCGTTAAACGGTCTGCCGCTGCTGTTCTTGCTCGTCGTCTGGCTGGCCGGGCGCGCCGCCATCGCCTTTTCGGCCCATATCGGTTGGGTTGCCGCCGCCATTATCGATTGCGCCTTTCTCGCCATGGTCTGCGCGGCAGTGGCGCGCGAAATCCTGGCCGGAAAAAACTGGCGCAATCTCAAGGTCTTGATCTTTGTCGGGCTGTTGTTGGCCGCCAATGTGGTGTTTCATGTCGAGGCGCATTTCGCGGGTTCCGCGTCCTATGGCCGGCGGTTCGGCGTCGCCGCGACGATCGCGCTGGTGATGCTGATCGGCGGACGGATCATTCCCAGCTTCACCCATACCTTCCTCCAGCGGCGCGGCGCTGGGCGCCTGCCGATAACATTCAACCGCTTCGACGGGCTTTGCCTGGCCTTTTCCGTCACCGCGCTCATGGGTTGGGTTCTGGCGCCGGACAGCAAAATCGTCGGCCTGCTGCTGATCGCCGCCGGACTATTGAACCTTTTCCGACTGGCGCGCTGGGCCGGCGACCGGACCTCCGGCGAGGCTTTGGTGCTGATCCTGCATCTGGCCTATCTGTTCGTGCCGCTTGGCTTTGTCTTGAGCGGCCTCGCCGCCTGGACTGCAATTCCAATGAGCGCCGGCTTGCACACCTGGGCCGTCGGCGCCATCGGCGTCATGACTTTAGCGGTGATGACCCGTTCGAGCCTCGGCCATACCGGCCAGGCCTTGCATGCAGGCAAGGGCGCGCAGGCGATTTACGCCGCTGTTCTGTTGGCCGCAACCGCCCGCATCGTCGCGGCCTTTGCGCCGCAATGGAGTTTTGCCCTGCTGCATCTTGCCGCTTTCGCCTGGGCTTTCGCCTTTCTCGGCTTCATTGCTGCTTTCGGCGGCGCGCTTCTGCGCCCGCGCAAAGCCTGACCTTCCAGTCTACTTTTACCGCCCGTTCGAGAGTTCGCATGAATCTACCCCAATTGCCCCTCGACGTCGCCGTGAAGGCCAAATTCGTCCGTACACTCCGGCTTCGTGAGTCCATTAGGGCCGGACCGCTCTTAAGTTGGCGGTTTTCTTGCGAATTTGGGCGACCGTCGCAACCGCTGGAGATGTTCTCGGCCAAAAAAGACCGACGCGGAGCGATCCTCGGCGCTATATTTACACCGAAGGCAGTGACAATTCTCAGCCGCTTTTTCCAACAAGCCCGGCTGATGGCGACCCACCCGTTACCTTCGTTTCAAGGGGGTAGGAATTGAAAATCGAACCGAGGATATTTTTGATTGCCGATTTTGTTCGCCCATCGGATGGGGAGCCAATTCGGTCGGTTGTTTTGGAAACGGCGGACTCGGCGGTTGTCGTTTGGCACGCCCATCCTGGCCAAGAAATAGCCCCTCATGTCCATCCCCGTGGCCAGGACACCTGGACAGTCATCTCGGGTGAGGCCGAATATCATCAAGGCGACGGCGTCATCGCCCGTTTGAAAGCTGGCGATATCGCCATAGCATTGCCTGGCCAGGCGCATGGCGCGACAAACACGGGATCCGACCCATTCGTATTTGTTTCCGTTGTCGCGCCAGGCAATGCCGGTTTTGCACTCGCGGAAAAATAAGCGTTCCCGTGGCTGCGCAAGGGTTCTGATCGGTGGTGGCGACATCCGGTTCCCGCGAAGCCGAACCGATCGAAATAGGCCTGAATGTGGTGGCGCCGAAGGGCCTCATCCATCAGCCTTGATAGTCACTCCGCAGGGAGCTGATTTTGCACTGGAGGATCGGCAATGTCTTGGCATTGAACCACGCGTTTCTCCTTAGCCAGATAGTGTTGCGCGGGCTTTGGCATACATTGCGACCGAGATGGATGGCGCGAGCCATTCATCCCACAAGATGCCGATAGATCGCCGGCAGCGCGGCCGATAGCTTTTCGGGTTTTGCAACGATCGAAAAGCCTGCCGGCCCGAACAGGTGGGGCAAATAGCTTCGCGCCTGTGGGTCGATGGCGACGCAAAAGACCGAATGGCCGCGCCGCCGCGCCTCCTGCGCCGCCCGCCGCGTGTCCTCGACGCCGAAACGCCCCTCGTAATGGTCGAGATCGTTGGGCTTGCCGTCGGTGATGACGAGCAGCAGTTTTCGGGCGTTAGGCCGTTCGCCGAGGCGGAAGGAAACGTGGCGCATGGCCGCGCCGAGGCGGGTATAGAATCCCGGTTTCAGCGCGGCGATCCGCGCATCCACTTTCGCGCCGAATGGTTCGTCGAAGCTCTTGCAGATATCGACGAACACGCGTTCCTTGCGCAGCGAGGAAAAGGCGTAAAGCGCTACATCGTCGCCGCAGGCTTGCAGGCCGCGCGCCAGAGCCACCAGGGCCTCGCGCGCCACGGCGATGACCTGTTGGCCGTTCACCGCGCTTTCGGTCGAACGGGAGCAATCGAACAGAATCGCCACCGCCAGATCGCGCTCCTCGTTGCGCGCATCGCGATAAAAGCTTTCGCTGCCGTGCCCGCAGGCGAGACGGTCAGCTTTCGCGCGTAAAAATTCGTCGAGATCGAGTTCGCTGCCCTCGCTTTGCCGCGACAGCATTTTTCGCTTCGGTCGCAAGGCTTCGAACTGGCGCCGCACCGCATCGATGCGACGACGTGCGGCGGGGTCCAGCAGGAGCCCTTGCGGCGTCTCGACGGCGATGTTTTCCAGCACACGCGTCTGATCGGCGACCAGCACGCCCTTTTTCCAGTCCCATTCGGGATAGACGAAACGCCCGGCCAATTTCTCCCGGTCGCCATCCTCCGGCGAAAGATCGAGATCGAATCGCAATCGCGTCTTAGGCTTTTTGCGATGTTGCGCCAAGCCGATCTTTTCGGCGTCGGCGGCGGCCTTGCGCGCCGAATCTTCGTCGTCGTCATCGACATCGCGATTGACGTTGAGAAAGTCCGCGAAGGAAAGGATGGATTCGAAGCGATGCAGGATCAGGCTGTCGCGCCGATCCGCTTGATCGCTTTTCCGCCTTTCGGCTTTCAACGTTTTCTCGACGCCGTCGGCGGCGTTTTCACCGGGTTCGGGCGCGTCGGCGTCGGGGCGTTTGCCGCCGCCCGCAGGCTCGGCCGTGCGCTCGCCCCAAATCAGCACGGGCCGATAGGTCTTGTAGGACGCTGGCGCCGTCAAGGTTTGCAAAGCCTCGGCGTCGCCGGCCAGCGCGCGCTCCAGCGCGGTGGCCGTTTTGGGCGCCTCGCCCGCCAGACGCTCGCGAATGGCCGTTTCCAGTTGCATTTCGAGCGGCGGCGCCTTCAACAAAACGCGTCCCTCCAGCGTTTGTCGCGCCATATTCTCGTGGATCGGCGTCAGGCCGGGAAACAGCGTCATCGCCCGCCGGCAATCGCCAAAAATCCGGCACAGGCGCGCGATGTCGCGGCGCAGCGGATCGTCGTGGAATTCGTCACAGGGTTTTGCCGCGACGGCAAGCGCCGCCAGCCAGAGGTAGAGTTGGCGGTTCAGATCGGCGCTGGCGAAGGCGTCGATCTTTTCCGGCAGCAACAGCGTCGAGCCGTCAAAGCGCGCTGTCTCGATCTTGTCGGCGTCGCGGGCAAAACGCCGCCGCCATGAGCGGCGATGTTGGGAGAGGCTTTCGCCGCCCGCCTTGATTTCGACTCCGCTTTCGCCGCCAAGCCCACGAAACAGCACGCCCAGAGGGCCCTTGACCTGAGCCAGTTCGACCGCCGCCAGCGGAAATTTCGGCGCGGCGTCGAGGCGCTCGACACAGGAATTCCAGAGCTTCCCGACCGTCTCTTCCGGCTCCCAGAATTTGGTCTTCAGAATCGCGCGGATCAACGACATGGAAGCCTCATCCGAGGGTCACTTTGACCAGATCGAGCAGTCCGGTCTTGACATCGGGATCGTCGGTAAGCGGCTCGATCAAGGCCGCTTCGATCGCCAGTTCGCGTTTCATGCCGTCGGCGATCAGACTGGCGCAGGCCACCAGCAGGCGGGTCGAGGCGCCTTCCTCGAGGTCCTGACCTTTCAGCGCGCGCAATCGTCCGGCCAGCCTGACCAAGGTTCGGCAAGCGTCGAGATCGAGTCCGGTCTCGCGCGAAACAATGGCGGCTTCGACTTCCGCGCCGGGATAGTCGAAGGCGATGGCGACGAAGCGTTGCCTCGTCGAGGGCTTCAAAGTCTTCAGCACCGACTGGTAGCCCGGATTATAGGAGATCACGAGCATGAAATCGTCCGGCGCATGCAGCGTCTCGCCGGTGCGGTCGAGCGGCAGGATGCGGCGGTCGTCGGTGAGCGGATGCAGCACCACGGTCACATCCTTGCGCGCCTCGACCACTTCGTCGAGATAGCAAATGCCGCCGCGCCGCACGGCTCGGGTCAGCGGACCGTCGCTCCAGATCGTTTCGTTGTTCTTGATGAGAAAGCGGCCGGTGAGGTCGGCGGCGGTCAAATCGTCGTGGCAGGCGATGGTGTCGAGACCAAGGTTCAATCTCGCCGCCATGTGGGCGACGAAGCGGGTCTTGCCGCAGCCGGTGGGGCCTTTGAGCAGGATGGGGAGACGGCGTCGAAACGCCGCCTCGAAGATTTCGCATTCATGGCCTTGCGGCTGGTAGAAAGGAAGCGCGGTTTTTGTTTCTTTTCCAGGTGTCACAATGGCAAGGCTCATGAACAGTCCCCTTATTCCGCCGCGGCGGCGACGGGCGTCGAACGGCCCGGGGCGATCGCTTCCGCCGAGCGCGGAACGAGCAGCGAGTAGATGAACAGAAAGGCGCCGATCACCGTCACCACGCCGGCGCCGAGGCGCATGATGTAGAACAGGCCGAGCTGATCCTGCGCGTCCATGTAGCTCATGCCCATCACCCGTTCGAGGTGCGTCTGCAATACGCCGGCGAAGGTCAGCGACACGGTCATGAACACCACGCCGCTGGAGAGAACCCAAAAGCTCAACATGTTGAGCACCTGGTTATAGGGCGCGCGGTTGTACAATTGCGGGAAGGCATAGGTCATGATCGCCAGATTGAGGCATACATAGGCCCCGTAGAAGGCGAGATGGCCATGCGCCGCCGTCACCTGGGTGCCGTGGGTGTAAAAGTTGACTCCATGCAGGGTGTGCATGAATCCCCACACGCCGGCGCCGAAAAAAGCCAGCACCGAACAGCCGAGCGACCACAGCAGCGCAGCCTTGTTCGGATGATCGCGGCGACCCTTCCAGACCATCGAGAAGGTGAACAGAACCATGCCGAAGAAGGGCACGATCTCCAGCGCCGAGAAGATCGAGCCGATCCACTGCCAATAGCCCGGCGCGCCGATCCAGTAGAAGTGATGGCCAGTGCCAAGGATGCCGGAAAACAGCGCCGTGGCGACGATGACATAGAGCCACTTCTCGATCACTTCGCGGTCTACGCCGGTCATTTTCAGCATCAGGAAGGCGAGCACCGCCGCCATCACCAGTTCCCAGACGCCTTCCACCCACAGATGAACGACATACCACCAGAACATCTTGTCTTCCGATAGATTGGCGGGATTGTAGAGTGAGAACAGAAAGAAGATGGCGATGCCCCACAGGCCGAACAGCAGCACATTGGTAATCGCGGTCTTTCGCCCCTGCAGCACGGTCATCGAGATGTTGAACAGGAAGATCAAAGCGGCGACAATGATGCCAAGTTTCACCCACAGCGGCTGCTCCAGATAGGAGCGCGCTTCGGACGCGTGAATGTGGAACAGATAGCCCACCACCGCCGCCAGCGCCCCGCCGAAGAAGATGGCGAACTGGATATAGGCGAGTTTCGGCGAGTAGATTTCGCGTTCCGCCTCTTCTGGTATCAGGTAATAGGCGGCGCCGAAAAAGCCGAGCAACAGCCATACGATCAGCGCATTGGTGTGGACCATGCGGATCGTGCTGAAATCCAGCAGATTCACAGGAATCAGGTTCGGCATCACGTAGACGAGACCGCCGAGAAGCCCAAATAGGACTTGCACGGCGAAGATGAGCATGGCGCCAAGCCAGTAGGTCTTGGCGATGCTTTGGGTTTTGTATTGCATCAAATCCTCCGCATCTTTGTGGATCAGTTGGCCAGGGGCGGGCGTGGCGGCCAGCCTTGGGTGTTTGTCCGGCTTGCCCAGGCGAGGAAATCGGCGAGTTCGTCGAGTTCGGCGTCGTTCAGGTTGAATTGCGGCATCTGGCGACGGCCTTGAGCGCCCGACGGTTGCGCCTTCATCCAGTCCTTGATCGTCTGATGCGCGCCCGCCGGATCCTTTTCGCCGCCCCAGCGCTTGAACACGTCACCGACTTCGGGAGCGAAACGGGCGCCTTCGCCATAGATCGTATGGCAATCGAAACAGGCGTTGCGCTCCCAGACGCGCTTGCCTCGCACGACCGAGTCGGTGAGATTGGCCTGGTCGGTGCTCTTGGTAAGGATGTAATGGCGGCTATGCGCCGTCAGTCCGATAAATATGACAAAGAAGAACAGCGACCCGCCATAGAAGATATTGCGGGCCGTCGATTTGGTCAGAACTTCACTCATTCGTTTCCTCCGGCGAATGTTTGGGCGAAAGCGGCCGGCGCGCCGCTCATTCTGGCGGGCGTCGGGAAGATCAGGAAAGAGATGGCGACGACCGCCAGAACCGTGACGACGGCGGCGAAGAACCCGGCCAGGGCGCCAGGCGCGCGAGAAAGGCCGAGATAGGAGCGCAGCACGATGCGCGCCTTGATCGCGGCGACGGCGGCGATGACGACGATTCCGACGGAGCCGGGCAGCGACGCGCCGCCGCCAGCCAGCGCCAGCAAGACGGACAGCGCCATCAGTTGAACCCAGGCGAAAATGAGTGAAAAGCGCGGGTCAGCCATCTTTCACCTCAGCAGGTAGAAACAGGGGAAAATGACGACCCAGATCAGATCGACCATGTGCCAGAAGGCGGTTCCGGTCTCGACCGCGCCGGGCGAGGCGTTCCTGGCGACGATGGCGAGAACGACCAGACCCAGCGCGACATGCAGGGCGTGAAAGCCGGTGACGAGAAAATAGAGGGTGAAGAAGGGCGAGGAATCGATGTCGGCGCCGGCGGCGAATTCGCGGGCGTATTCCCAGCCCTTTAAGGCAAGGAAGGCGATCCCGAGCGCGCCCGCCATGCTCAAGAACGTGCGTGCGAGATTGCGGCGACCCAGTCTGGCCGCCTCATTGGCCAATGCGGCGAACAGGCCGCTGGTCAGCAGAATGGTGGTGTTGATCGTTCCCGCCAGCCGGTCGAGCGTATCCTGCGCGGCGACAAATCCGAGCGGATCGCGCGCCCGCGCGCCGGCATAGCCGAGCAAAGCCAGGCCGAAAACCGCGAGTTCGGACGCGATAAGCACCCACATCAAGGGGTTGCCAGGTAGCGCCGACAGAGGGCCCCAGCCAGATTCCACTTTCGCTGCCGAACATTCAGGTTGGCTCGCGAAAAACACATCGCTCATTTTGCCCGCGCCCTTTCCAGACGCCAGCAATGGGGTGTCGAGGAAAGGAAAACTTTGTTGGGGAGCAAGGAGCGACACGAATGTCACGATGGGCGTGGCGATGCTCTTTTCGGCGTCGAAACCGACGACGAGCGACGCAACCTGTTGCGTCCTTTACGCGCCCCCGCGATCGCGGCGGCGATGCGATGGTGGGTCACAAAAAATGGCGGTCTGCTTTCGTGAAGCGTTTTCGTCCGCCAGCCCTGTGGCGCCGAGGAAACAAGCGATACGAGGATTGCCCGCGCCAGCCAAAGCTTTTTCAGAAAAGCCAGCCATGCGCTCCCGCGACGGCTCCAAGAATGGTCAGAGCCGCAATAGCGAGCAAAATCCGATGCAGACGGCACAGGCGATCCAAGGCTGCTAACGGGTCGCGCGCCGCCATTTTTTCGAACCTGTCGTTAAACAGGGGCTCGACGACGAAGACGACAGTCATGAAGACAAGCCATAATCCGAACATGGCGCCCATCCACCAGAAATGGAAATCGCGGAACCGCTCCCAAAGGTCCATTCTGTAGGTCAGCCAGAGTCCGGCTGCGCCGGCTATGGGGATGGACAGGCGGACCTGCGAGGCGAACCGCCGCTCGACGGCGTCGAAAAGCGCAAGGCCTTCCGCCGCCGACGAGCGGGAAATCGCGTAGGGGAGGACGACGAGCGTCACGAAACCGACGCCGCCGATCCAATGAACCAAAGCGAGAACATGCAGAGCGCGCGCCAGGATAAGATCGTCGATCAACATCACTTTTCTCCTCGATATCCCGCAGTCGAACGCGCGCCAAAACTCTTGTCACCGTTGAAACGAATGATTCAGAGTTAGCCGCCGCCAGCAACATGTAAAGGGCGAGGGCCACAAGCAAATCTGTCGGCGCGATCATGCCGGGCGGTCGCCGAGGGGCGTCGAGGATGACGACGGATTGCGTTTTTCCATCTGTCAATCGCTTAAAAAGGTCGAATGCCAGACTTCCCGGCTTTGCCTTTGGCGCTTCCGTCATCGCGTCACCTACCCAGTCGCACGATGTGCTCAATCGGCGCAAGCCGACTGAGCCGACCGGCCGTCCTGAACGGCAGCGACCGGAAGGGCGCGTGCGCCATGATCGAGCAATAGCGAGCGCGCGGCATCGGGTGTCGCCTGTTCTGCCATCGGCGACACGTCCTTCGACATGATATCCGGGCAAAGAATGCGTCTGGATGAAAGTTTGCGGACGCGCAACGATCTATCCCGGCCGCAGCGCAAATGTCGACCGCGCCGATTGGCGGTTTCTTTGCTCGTAACGAGGCAGGCGATGACAAATCCGGATGTTCAGGAATGGAATTTTGGCGAAATGCCGATCGGTGAAATTGCGGTGCAATTTCCTGGCGCCACCGCCATCTTCCGCAAGCACAAACTCGACTATTGCTGCGGCGGCGCGATCTCACTCGCCGGCGCCGTCCAGAGACGCGGGATCGCGCTTGCCGATGTCGAAAACCAGCTTGCCCGACTGATACCGCAGCAGACCGACCTTCCGGACGATTCCGAAGGAATCATCGATCTCGTCATTTCCCGCTATCATGACACCCATCGGCGCGAATTGCCCGAACTCGGCCAGTTGGCGCGTCGCGTCGAACGCGTGCATGCGGAACATCCGGAAGCTCCCATAGGACTGTCCGATTTCCTGGCGCGGATGGACGCCGAACTCGGCTCGCATATGGAGAAGGAAGAGCAGGTTCTCTTTCCGATGATCCGCGAGGGGCATCCGATGGTCCGCGCTCCGATCAGCTTGATGCGAGCCGAGCACGTGGATCACGGTCAAACCCTGGAGGCGCTTGCGGCGCTCACCCATGACATGGAGCCGCCCGAGGGCGCCTGCGGTTCCTGGCGGGCGCTTTATTCCGGCCTGCGCAAGCTTTCGAATGATCTGATCGATCATATCCATATCGAAAACAACATTCTGTTCCCGCGCTTCAACGGCTGAGCATTCAAGAAACGACGGCGCCGCCGCATTGAGTCGTGCGGCCGCTGGCCCGCCGGGGCTTGCCGACGAGGGGTTCAGAAGTGGAGCAACGGCCAAGCGCCCGAGATCAGAGCCGGAAAGCCGTGAAAGCACTTCGCATCGAGGCCAAGGTTGGCTCAGTCGGACGAGCGCGTCGTCGAGCGCGCCGCCGGTGAAGTGAAACGACAGCAGGGCCGTTTCGCCGTTCCTTTCGACGACATCCGCGTCCAGAAAGGCCAAAAAACACGCCGGGTTCTCGGACGTGTCGCCAAAAAGCAGGCGATCGCCGGCATTGACCTTGTCCGAGGGATCGATGCGCGCGCGCCATGAGTCCTCGCTGACCTTGGCGACAAGAATCACTTCGACTCCGATCGAAGCTTCGTTCCGGACTCGAACGCCAGTGAGGCGAAGGTTGGTTGTCACTTCCAGCGCTCCATTCGGATGCCCCGCTTTGGTCTTGGGCGTCGATGCCTTGATGAAGAAAGATTCAGCGCCGCTTGCCGGTCGCGAACGCGAGCGTTGGGCGGGTTCGCGCTTCTTTTCGCGGGTGCGATTTCGATACATATGCGGCGCTGTTCCCATTTGCCATCGTGCTGATTCTCCATCGCTGCTATCTTCGGGGATCGGGCCAGCCCTAAAGAGGACGCGATGTCGCTGATTTT
>NZ_CAIUXT010000013.1 GCF_903903185.1 uncultured Rhodoblastus sp. | reverse complement strand
GTAATCGCGCCGAAATCCCCAAGAGCGCGGCGCGAGGAATTCGGGGACTGGATTCGAATTGCGCAAGCATGGCCTTTTCAGGCGAGGCGCGCGCGATGGGGCGCAATTCGTTTCCTGTCCCCGAACTCCGGGTTTGTTAGCAGCAATGCTGCAATTTGGGGATTTGGTAAGGTGTCACCGCAACGAGACCTCGGTCAGGCAAGGCTGACGGCGTTCTTGCGGCGGCCTCGGGACAGGCCGGCGAGCGCGAAGCCGCCGACGATCATCATCGCCCAGGTCGAGGGTTCGGGCACCCCGGTCGGCAAGGCGTTGCCAATTCCGTTGCTCAAATGGATCGAATAGTCCGCGAAGCCTGGATCGATCGAGATGATCGGATCGGCATAGGCGTGGGCCGAGAGCCCCTCTGCGACTGTATAGATGTAGATCCCATTCGCGCGGCCATCGGCGATCGCAGACACATGCAACGACCCTGACCAAGAACCGACGAAGGGCTCCAGCCCATTAAGGGTGCTAACATAAATTCTGTCTTGGTCGAATGCGTTTACCCGCAGTTCTGCGTAGGCGCCGGCATTATCGCCATGTACCGGGTCGGGCGTGGAGTCGCCGGATAAAGTTCCGGTGATGGAAATAGGGACGAGCGCAGTGCTGTCGGGACCGGTGACGCTGAAATAGTAGAAGATCGTTGCGCTGTTCGTTGAATGAAAGGCTGAGGCCTGCAAGACGACCGCCGGCCAGCTCGTGATGCTGACTGTGCCGCCCGGGCCGCTATAGGCGAGCGGCGGAGTGGCGACGAGTTGCCCGTTATGAACGATCAGATATTCAGCGTCGATGTATTCATAGGGGTACCCCTCAGGGGAGATGATCGTCGACGCCTGCGCCGGCAAAGCCAGCGCCGCGCAACCCAGCAATGAGGTCGCAAGCAAAATTCCGCGATTGCACATGTCCAATGTCCCCCTTAACGTTAACTCTACCGATCGGCGGCCAGCGCGAACACCCGCATTTTTAAGGGTTCAAGAATAAACTTTCGTCGCGTCGGAAACACGGGCATAACAGAGCGCCGAGCGACGGGGGCTCCGCTTCCTGGGGGATGAACGGACTTTGACGCAGCAACCGCGTGCGTGGGCTTGCGCGCTTGCGCCAACATCGACGATCTCGCAACTGCGTTTTCCCGCCTGATCGCTGCGCTCAAATTGACAGGTTCGGCGTGTGGCATGGTCACAGGTTCGCTCGCGCTGAGCGCAAACCCGACCCACTTTCGCAATTGGGACGCGGGCTGGCTTGCGCTTTATGACGCCGAAGGTTTTCTGCGGATCGATCCCCTCATTCGATGGCCGATCGTGTCTGGCGAACCCGGCGTCTGGTCGGAAATTTACGCCCATTTTCCCCCGCGCGACCCGGGGCGCAAGGTTCTGCAAGCCGCGAAAGACTTCGGTTACCATGAAGGTTATGTGACCCCCGTGCGAACGCGGGAGGGGGCGATCGGCTTCGTTTCCGTCGCGGGTGGGCGGAGAGCCGGTTTCCGATCACGCGAGCGCATCTATCTCGAGGTGATCTCCACAACGCTTTTGCGTCATGCCGAGGCGCTCTTGGCGCCGGATCGAACGGGCTCCATGCCGGCCCCGCTGAGCATGCGCGAACAGGAATGCATCAGCCTGCTCCGGCAGGGGCTGACCGACGGCGAGATCGCGAACGTGTTGCGCGTGTCCGCGGCGACGGTTCGCGGGCACCTCGATCAGGCGCGCTCGAAGCTTGGCGCCAGGAATCGGACGCACCTTGCGGTCACGTTCTTGTCCGGACCGGGCCAGTCCGGCGGCTAGGTTCGGTTGCTGACATTGAATACCGGGGTTACGAGGTTACGAGGTTACGGTAACACTTTACCAAATCCCCAAATTGCAACATTGCCGGTCGCCAACACGGAGTTCGGGGACAGGAAACGAATTGCGCCCCATCGCGCGCGCCTTGCCGACGCCCGCCATGCTTGCGCAATTCGAATCCAGTCCCCGAATCCTCGCGCCGCGCATTTGCGGTTCCGTTGGCGCCTCGCCAAATCCCCAAGGTCCCGTTGACATTTTGCCAAATCCCCCGACCGCTCCCGACGACCATGACCGCGCGGTTCGATCCGCCGAATTCCTCGCGCCGCCCCTTTGACCGAGGTTTTTCGGGTTCACCTCAGTGGTTTCGCTCCGCCTTCGCTCGGCAATTCGGCGAACCTGGACGACGGGCGTTTTCCCTGCTCCTCATCGCCCCAAAAAACATTGCACATTGCGCGCCAAATGCACATATAATTGGTGCGTCTGGCGTGGGTTTCGATCATGGACACGATTGGCAAGGCGACCCGGCTCATTGGTCTGAACATGAGCAAGGAAAAGCAGGGGGGCGAGAACGCCATTCCAGCGGGCGGGACCGTTTCGTCCGATGCCGGCTTTTCGGACGCAAGGGGGCTTCTCCGGATCATCCGCGAGGGCTTTCCCGCCGCAACCGTCGCATTCATTGTCGATAGCGGACGCCTCAGCCCGGTCGAGGTCGACCGCGTGGTGCTGCCGCGCAAGACCCTGGCCAACCGCAGGAAGGTCGGAACATTGACGGCCGAACAATCCGACCGTCTGTTGCGCGTCGCCCGGATCATCGCTGCCGCCGACGAGGTTTTTGGCCATGCGGAGAAGGCGGACGCGTGGCTGCGACGGGCGACCTCCGCGCTCTCGGGCGAAAAGCCGCTCGACCTGCTCGACACCGAGGAAGGCGCGCGCGAGGTCGAGACGCTGCTGACGCGCATTGGTCACGGCATCGCCGCCTGATGTTTTCAGGATGGCGCATCTGCCGCCGGCCGCATGCGGATCTGAGCGGCGAAGGCGCCCGCCTCGTGGGAGGCCGCTGGAACAGTCCGGGACAGCCCATGATCTACATGGCGGCGACGCCGGAATTGGCGGCGCTTGAGGTGCGCGTCCATCTCGATCTGCCGCCCGACCTGATCCCCGACGATTACGTCCTGATGCGCGTCGATCTCGACGGTCTCACCATTGAGGCTATCTCCATTCTGCCGGCCAACCCGGCGGCGTTCGGCGACCAATGGCTCAGGGAAAAGCGGACGCCCGTGCTGCGCGCGCCTTCCGTCCTGATGCCGGAATCGACCAATCTGCTGGTCAATCCGCTCCATCCGGCCGGCTCAGGCCGCATCCACGCCATCCGCGATTTCGCTTTCGATCGCCGGCTGTGGCTGCCGCTGAGGTAAGAGTTTCCCGCTCGCGGTGAGGTTGGCGCCTTACCAAATCCCCAAATTTCAAAATGCCGGTTACGGACCCGGAGTTCGGGGACAGGAAACGAATTGCGCCGCGTCGCGCGCGCCTCGACGACGCCTGCCAGGCCTGCGCAATTCGATCCAGTCCCCGAATTCCTCGCGCCGCGTCTTTGACCGCGATTTTTCGGGTTCGCTTGGTCGGATTCGCTTTCGCGGTCTCGCTTGCGCCCTCCCCCTTGCCCTGATAGGTTCGAAAATTCCAAGCCATGGGGTGCTGCCCTTTTTTAAAAAAAGTGCGCGGCTGAGATCAAACCCATCGACCTGATCTGGATAATGCCAGCGCAGGGAAGGCAGGCGGCGATTCCGCGTCTCTTTCTTGCGATGATAATGGGCGCGAGCCCGGGGAGAGCGCGATGAACGTCCATTCCAAATCGGTCCCGCAGCCGGAAAGCGTCACGCAAGGGCCCCTGCCCGGCTCGCGCAAAATCTACATTTCCCCCGCCTGCGCGCCGCAATTGCGCGTGCCGGTGCGCGAAATCCTGCTCGATCCTTCGGCCAAGGAGCCGAATCTTCGCGTCTACGATCCCTCCGGCCCCTATACCGAGAGCGATCTCACGGTCGATCTCGCCGCCGGCCTGCCGCAGATCCGCGAAACCTGTCTGAGCCTGCGCCAGGGGCTTGAGACCTACGAAGGCCGCCCGGTCAAGGCCGAGGACAATGGCAATCTGTCGAGCGAGGCGCTCGCGGCGCCCTGTCCCGCCAAGCGCATCCTTCGTCGAGGCGTTGATGGGGCTTTGGTCACTCAGCTTGAATTCGCCCGGGCCGGCGTCATCACCGAAGAGATGATTTACGTCGCCCATCGCGAGAATCTTGGCCGTGAGGCGGCTGTCGCCGGCGCCGCCGCGCGCCTCGCCGATGGCGAAAGTTTTGGCGCCGAGATCCCGGAGTTCTGCACGCCCGAATTCGTGCGTTCGGAAATCGCGCGCGGGCGGGCGATCATTCCGGCCAATATCAACCACCCCGAACTGGAGCCGATGATCATCGGCCGCAATTTTCTGGTGAAAATCAATTCCAATATCGGCAATTCCGCCGTCACCTCCTCGGTCGCCGAGGAAGTGGAAAAAATGGTCTGGTCGATCCGCTGGGGCGCGGATACCGTCATGGACCTTTCCACCGGCCGCAATATCCACAATATCCGCGACTGGATTCTTAGGAACGCGCCGGTGCCGATCGGCACGGTGCCGATCTATCAGGCGCTCGAAAAGGTCGGCGGCGACGCCTTGAAGCTCGACTGGGAAGTGTTCAAGGACACTTTGATCGAACAGGCCGAACAGGGCGTCGATTATTTCACCATTCATGCCGGCGTGCGCCTCGCCTATGTGCCGCTGACCGCAACCCGCGTCACCGGCATCGTGTCGCGCGGCGGCTCGATCATGGCGCGCTGGTGCCTTTCCAAGCACAAGGAGAGCTTTCTCTACGAGAAGTTCGACGAGATTTGCGACATCATGCGCAAATATGACGTCTCGTTCTCGCTCGGCGACGGCTTGCGGCCCGGCTCCATCGCCGACGCCAATGACGCCGCGCAATTCGCCGAACTGGAGACGCTCGGCGAACTGACCAAGGTCGCGTGGGACAAGGGCTGCCAGGTGATGATCGAAGGCCCTGGCCATGTGCCGATGCACAAGATCAAGGAAAACATGGACAAGCAACTGCGCGAATGCGGCGAGGCGCCCTTTTATACGTTAGGCCCGCTGACCACCGACATCGCGCCGGGCTATGACCACATCACCTCGGCCATAGGCGCGGCGATGATCGGCTGGTTCGGCACCGCCATGCTCTGCTATGTCACGCCGAAGGAACATCTGGGCCTACCCGACCGCGACGACGTCAAGACCGGCGTCATCACCTATCGCATCGCCGCCCACGCCGCCGATCTCGCCAAGGGCCATCCCGGCGCGCGGCTGCGCGACGACGCGATGAGCCGGGCGCGGTTCGATTTCCGCTGGAACGACCAGTTCAACATCGGGCTCGACCCCGATACGGCCCACCAGTTCCACGACGAGACCCTGCCAAAGGAGGCGCACAAGGTGGCGCATTTCTGCTCGATGTGCGGCCCGAAATTCTGCTCGATGAAGATCACGCAGGATTTGCGGGTTGAAGCCGCCGCCATGATCGCGGCGGAAAAGGGCATGGCGGAAAAGAGCGCCGAGTTTCTGGACAAGGGTGCGAAGCTTTATCTGGAGACGTGAGGGTAGTAGTCTCCTCTCCCCGTAGACGGGAGAGGAGGCGGCCAGCGATCCAGCCGCAAGCGCTCATGCCGCCTCGGCTTCCCTTGCCTCGGGCTTGGCCTCGACCGGCGCCATGACGCCATTGGCGCCCATCGAGAAATCCCGGCCGCGCCAGTGGACCTGGCCGGGGAAAAAACTGACGACAAACACCGCAAAACTCAACAGATCGCGCAAAGGCGACAGCAACAGGGCGTGCGCGAGGCCGGGGAAGCGGCGGTCGACCTCGTCCTGAAGCGTCAGCCGGCACAGGAGCGCGCCGAGGGTCAGGATCACGCCGGTCGGCGCGAAACCGCCAGACAGCAGGGCGAGCAGCGCCCAGGCCAGCGGAAAGGTCACCGCCGAGCCGATATAGCCGAACGGATTAAGCGAGCGGATGGTGCGCGCCCAGCGCATTTCGCGCCGCCAGAGCTGGAGCAAAGACGTCTCCGCATGGGCGTGGCCGACCGCGAAATCGGCGAGAACCACTTTCTGGCCGATGCCGCGCACCGCCTCTCCCAAAGCGTAATCGTCGGCCAACTGGTCCTCAATGGCGCGGAATCCGCCGATGGCTTCGAGCGTGGCGCGGCGCAGTGCGATGGTCGCTCCGATACAGGGATTGGCCATTTTCAGGGTCACGCCGGCGACGACATTGGGCAGGAAACCGTAATCGACCCACATCGCGCCAAGGCTCGACCACAGGCCAGCCATTGGCGCGCCGCGATAAAGACAGGTGACAAGGCCGACACCGGGCTGCGCGAGAGCTTTGGCGAGCCGGGCGAGATAGTCGGGCGCAACCTGGATGTCGCTGTCGGCCAGCACCACGATGTCATGCTCGATGCGGCGCGACATGTTGATCAGATTGCCGACCTTGCCATTGGCCCCGTGCCGCGCCGGATCGACCGCCAGTTCCGCCGTCATGCCGGCCGGCGCGCCGTCGATCTTGCCGGCGCGCAGCGCGTTGACGATCTTGCGAGCGACCGCGGCGGCCGGGTCGTCCGCGTCGTGGACGCCGAACAGGATCTGCACAGGGCCGGCATAGTCCTGCCGGCAAAAGCTCGTCAGATGTTCGAGCAGGCCCGGTTCGTCGCCGTAGAGCGGCTTGAGCACGGTGATGGCGGGCGCCGTCGCAGCGACCGAAGGCGCGCCGGCGCGCGGAAAACGGCGCAGGCTATAGATCGAAAACAGCGTGTAGAGACAGGCGGCGATGGCCAGGCCATAAAATACCGGCGCCAGCGGGGTCACGTCGATCAATTCGGCCCATTCGAACCAGGATTCGTCCATCAGTCCCATTCCCGGATCGTTGCGTCAGGCAAGATCAGTTTGTTATGTCAGGGCAGTTGGTCATGCAAGATCGTTTTGTGATGCAAGATCAATATGTCAGACAAGCGTCCCTGCATTGCCGCAAGCTTAAAGGCGCCGGCGAAAACGCCCCCCGCCGACCATCCGCCCAAGGCGCTGCGCCGATCCAGTCCTTGGCGAGAATCAGCGATGATGACACCACAGTTTCCCCGCCGCGCGAAGGGATTTTCGCGTAAGTTTCGCAACGCTTGCCGCTGAAACCGTCGAAACGCGCGCCGGAGGCGGCGACAGAATCGCCAAACGCCTGCTGCCGCTTCGCCCGACGAACGCCGCCTGACTCGCCGCCAGGACCGGAAAAGATCGCCGGTCAGAGGCCATGCGACTCCTCCTTGGCCGAGAGGCCGCCGCGCGGCAAGAAGTCGCCGAAGCCCGCCCCCTCCATCCGCCGCCAGATCCACAGGCCGGGCGCGCCGCAAAGGAAATCAGGGATGCGCTTGGTCAGCGACAGAGCTATGGCCGTCGGCGAGCCGATGCCGAAGGCGGCGCAAAGGGCGATGAAGCCGCCCTCCTGCACGCCCCAGGCGCCGGGAATGAGGAAACCCGCCGCCTTGACCGCATGGCCGAGGCTCTCGATGGTCAGCGCCGTGGCGAAGGAGCGCGGATCGCCGAGCAGCGACAGCGCGAGCCAGATTTCCAACACGCCGATAAACCAGGTCGACATATGGATGCAGAGCGCGGTTGCAAGGCCGGAGCGGCGGCGCAGAATCTCGCGCAAGCCCGCGCGCAAGACCGGGAGGCCGCCGAGCGAGGCCCAGCCGGTGCGTTTTTCGACGCTTTCGGCCAGACGGTCGAGCCATTTCATGCCGAGCAGGCGCGGCGCCAGCCAAAAACCCGCCAGCGCCGGCGCCATCAACAGCAGGCCGAAACCGACGGCGTAGGATAATTCGCCCTGGGCGCCGCTGTGAAACAGCAGGATCACGCCGATCAGGGTGAAGGCGACCTGGGTGACGGTCTGCGCGAGCAGATCGAAAATGACGCTGGCGGCGGCGACGCCGCCCGCCACGCCCCGGTTGCGCAAGAGCCGCGCGCCCAGCAGATCGCCGCCGACCTGAGCCACCGGCAACAGCGTATTGATCGATTCGCGCACCCAGCGCAATTTGCAGAAGACCCATGGCGCCGGGCGCGGCCGCGACAGCAGCGCCCGCCAGGCGAAGCCGGCCAGAAAGGTCTGGGCCAGACGGATCGCCGCCAGCAACAAGGCGCCATAGCCGATGGAGGAAAAGGCGCGCGCGACGTCTCCCGCGCCCTCGTAAAAGGTCAAGGCGGCGAAAAGCGTCAGCCCCAGCAGCAGGGCCATTCCGGCGGCGGTTTTCATCGCTTTCGCTTTAGACTGCTTTTTTGATTCTGTCAGCGGGACCATCGGCAAAAAGCCTGATGTGTCACCCGAAAGGAACAGTTCTTTCCTCGGCGCGCGTTCGCCGGCGCATCATTTTCGCGGCGGTTTTGCAGGCGCCCGACCGGCGCGAGAAAAGGCGTCGGCGAAGGCGTTGCCGCCGGATGGCGCGTCCGGCGGCTTGCGCGGTTGGGCTTTGTCCGGCGCTCCTCGCGGCTTGTTGTCGAAAGCGCCGCCGCGTGGAGGTCTTGTCTCGAAGGCGTCGTCGAGCCGCATCGTCAAGGCGATGCGTTTGCGCGCCGCATCGACCTCCAGCACCTTGACCTTGACCACGTCGCCGGGTCTGGCGGCCTCGCGCGGGTCCTTGATGAAGGTCTTGGACATGGCGGAAATATGCACCAGCCCGTCCTGATGGACGCCGATATCGACAAAGGCGCCGAAGGCCGCGACATTGGTCACCACGCCTTCGAGCACCATGCCGGGGCGCAGGTCGGAGAGTTTCTCCACCCCTTCCATGAAGGAAGCGGTCTTGAATTGCGGACGCGGATCGCGGCCGGGCTTTTCCAGCTCCTTCAAAATGTCGGCCACGGTGAGGGCGCCGAATTTGTCATCGACGAAATCCTTGACCGAAAGCGTCCGCAGCGTTTTGGCGTCGCCGATCAGCAGGCGAATGTCGCTCTTGGTCGCCGCCAGAATCTTGCGCACAAGCGGATAGGCTTCCGGATGGACCCCGGAAGCGTCGAGCAGATCGTCGCCGTCGCGGATGCGCAGGAAGCCGGCGCATTGCTCGAACGCCTTGCCGCCGAGCCGCGCGACCTTTTTCAGCTCGGAGCGCGAGCGGAATTTTCCGTTGGCGTCGCGATGGGCGACGATGCCGGCTGCCAGACCTGGCCCCAGCCCCGAAACCCGCGCCAGAAGGGGCGCCGAGGCGGTGTTGAGATCGACGCCGACGCCGTTGACGCAATCCTCCACCACCGCGTCGAGCGAGCGCGACAGTTTGAATTCGGCGAGATCGTGCTGGTATTGGCCGACGCCGATCGATTTGGGATCGATCTTGACCAGTTCCGCGAGCGGGTCCTGCAGGCGCCGCGCGATCGACACCGCGCCGCGCAGGGTGACGTCGAGATCGGGCAATTCGCTCGATGCAAAAGCCGAAGCCGAATAGACCGAGGCGCCGGCTTCCGACACCACGATCTTGGTCAGTTTGAGTTCGGGCAGTTTTTGCGCCAGCTCTAGCGCGAGCTTGTCGGTTTCGCGCGAGGCCGTGCCATTGCCGATGGCGATCAGTTCGACCTTGTGGCGCCGGCACAGCGCGCCGAGCGTGGCCAAAGCCTCGTCCCAGCGCCTTTGCGGTTCGTGCGGATAGATCACCCCGGTATCGACGACTTTTCCGGTGGCGTCGACCACCGCGACCTTGACCCCGGTGCGAAAGCCCGGATCGAGCCCGAGCGTCGCGCGCGGTCCGGCGGGAGCGGCGAGCAGCAGATCGCGCAGGTTGCCGGCGAAAACCTTGACCGCCTCGTCCTCGGCGTTCTGCCAAAGCCTCGCGCGCAGATCGACCGACAGCGAAATCCTGATCCGCGTGCGCCAGGCCCAGCGCACGCAATCGGCGAGATATTTGTCGCTCGCGCGACCGCAGTCCTTTACCGCGAAACGCGCGGCGATGGCGCGCTCATAGGCGGCTTCGCCCTCGGCCTCCGCCTGGGCTGCGCTTTCCGGCTCGAGCGACAGATCGAGAATCTCCTCCTTCTCGCCGCGAAACAGCGCGAGAATGCGGTGCGACGGCAATTTCGCCAGAGGCTCGAAAAAATCGAAATAATCGGAAAATTTGGCGCCGGTTTGCGCCTTGCCGTCGCGAAGTTTCGAGACGATGCGGCCCCGGCTCCAAAAACTTTCGCGCAAAAAACCGATCAACTCGGCGTTTTCGGAAAATTGCTCGACCAGAATGGCGCGCGCGCCCTCGAGCGCTTCCTCGGGCGTCTTGACGCCTTTTTCCGCATCGACGAAATTTTCGGCGCGCTGGCGCGGGTCCTGGGACGGGTCGGCGAGAAGTTGCGCGGCGAGCGGACCGAGACCGGCCTCGCGGGCGATGGTCGCCTTGCTGCGGCGCTTCGGCTTGAAGGGCAGATACAGGTCTTCGAGCTTGGCTTTGGTTTCGGCGCCAAGCAGCGCCTGTTCCAGTTCCGGCGTGAGCTTGTCCTGGGTTCGGACCGATTCGACGATCGCCGCGCGGCGCTCTTCCAGCTCGCGCAGATAGCGCAGCCGTTCCTCCAGATGGCGCAGTTGCGCATCGTCGAGCGCGCCGGTGGCCTCCTTGCGATAGCGGGCGATGAAGGGCACGGTCGAGCCGGCGTCGAGCAGTTCGACGGCCGCGGCGACCTGCCGCTCCTCGACTTTCAGCTCCTCGGCGATACGGCGCGGAATCGAAATCATCGGCGGCTTTCAATTTTTTGAGAAGGACGCGCTTTTACCGCCTGTGGCTTCGGGCGTCAAAAGCCGCGCGGTGGATAAAGTCATGAGGCGCCGGGCCGGACGTTTTGAATCCGGTTTGATCTTGGCGGCGCGGGGCCGCCATGGCGTTTGCTTTCGAAGCTGTCCGAGCCCTTCAGGCCCGATCGTTATCGCGGGCTTTTCGCGCACCCCTCGCCATCCGCAATTCGTCGCCCGCGCGATATAGATGAAGCGGGCGTGGGTTCGTCCGGGCGCGGCGCAAGACACCATCGGGGAAATGGCGTCCAAATCGGGAAATTAAAGCCGAAACCAGTTGATGGCGGACATCAAATCGGGTGGTATTGCGGCTTGAAGCGCGCTGTCCGAATTCCAGCACAGCCGCGAAACGCCGATCACGCTGACAAGCAAACAAGCCGTTTTTTTCAAAGCGCTCTTAACCTGTTCATGGAGAGATCATGATTGAAATATCCTATATTAGCGCTGCGACAAACCCAATGTCGACCCAGGACTTGCTGGATCTGTTGCAGAAATCCCGGGAAAATAACGCCAATAATGGCATTACCGGAATGCTTCTCTATGGCAATGGCGCTTTTCTTCAGGTTCTGGAAGGAGACGAGCGGGTCGTTGACGCCCTCATCGCCACTATTCGAAAAGATCCGCGTCACACCAATCTCAAAATGATCTACCGCAAGAATATCGAGCGACGCCAATATTCCGATTGGACCATGGGGTTCAAACATATTTCCGAAAAGGAATTGCAAAACGTCGAGGGTTTGCGGGATTTCAGCGAGAAGGATTTCAGCCCCGATTACCTGTCGCAGCACATCGCGGTCGTGCAGAGCCTGATGAATCACTTCCGCAAGGAGCACGTCAAGCCGACAGGGCATAGCGAACTGGGCCTCGACGAAGAAGACCGCATGATGAATGTGCTTCATCATATCATTCGGGGCGCTGTCCGTGTATTGTCGATCCTGATGGTCATCACCATCGTCTGGGGCGTCATCGATGTTATTTCGGCGCTTTATTTTCAGGTATTTCTGCCCTCTTTCGAGGGCCTGCACGTCCGCGACATCTTTGTTGTATTCGGATCGTTCCTGGCGGTGCTGATCGCCATCGAAATTTTCCTGAATATCACGCTCTACCTGCGCGACGACGTCGTTCATGTAAAACTGGTGGTCGCCACGGCGCTCATGGCGATTGCAAGAAAAGTAATCATATTTGACTTTGAAAAGATTCAGCCAATGTATATTCTGGCGACTGCGGCCGTCGTTCTGGCGCTGGGCGTTGTGTACTGGCTCATGGAGCAAAAAACGGTCTGGGGAGTTGAACATCGTTCGGGAAAACAGGATGAACACCGATCCTGACGGGCTCCTGACCGATCCGATGGCGCGCTCCGCCGGCCAATCGAGCGCCCGGCCTTAAAAAAACGATGTCCTTCAAAACTTCCGCGCCAGAAATTCGGCGATTTGCGGCGCAACCGTTTCGATATGCAAAATGCCGTTGTAATGGCCGTTGGGGCCGTGAATCTCGCCGGTCTCGACGTGGACGCCATTGACCCGCAACACGGCGGCGGTGTCTTGAATCCATTCGGGGCGGAAAACCTGATCCTCGGGCGCGTAAAGCATCAGCGTCGGCGCCTTGATCCGCGACAGGCCCTCAACAACGGTTTTCGCGCCGGCGCCGGCGCCGGGAAGATAGGTCTGGTTGGCGCGCACCAGATAAAGCAGGTGATTGGCGTCGGCGGCGTCGAGCCGCGCGCTGGCGATCTCCGCCACCCGCTGCTCGACGGCGAAGGGCGTCGCCGCCACATCGGCGGGGTCGCCGCCAGGCGCCAGAGCGCGGCCGCCGCCCGGACCGTCCGCCCAATCGCTGTGCAGCGCGTGCAGCGTCACCAGCCGCAACGAGGCCTCCAACCCGGCGCGCGGAGGCGGTCCATCGTAATAATCGCCGCCGCGCCAGGCCGGGTCGAGCTTGATCGGCTGCGCCCACATCGACAGCCAGGCGGTCAGCCAGCCGCCGAAAGTCGGCGCGGCGATGGTCGGGACGATGCGCCCGACGCATTCGGGATAGGTTGCGGCCCAGTCGAAGGTCTGCAAGCCGCCCATCGACGGCCCCATCACCGCGTGCAGGCGCTCGATGCCGAGATGGTCGAGCAACGCCTTCTGCACCCGGATGAAATCGCCGATGCCGACGGCGGGAAAGCGCAACCCATAGGGTTTTCCGGTCGCCGGATTGATGCTGGCGGGCCCGGTGGTGACGACTTTCGGGTTATGGAAGTTGAGATTGACCAAAGTATCGACGCTAATGACGAACCAGCGGTTGGTGTCCACCGCCTTGCCGGGCCCGATGATGGCGTCCCAATAGCCGGGCAGCGGATCGTCGGGCGCGTAACGGCCCGCGGCATGGCTGGAGCCGGAGAAGAAATGCGCGACCAGAATGGCGTTTTCGCGCGCCGCGTCGAGCGCGCCATAGGTCTCGTAGCCGACCGCGACATTTTCGAGCGTCGCGCCGCCCAGGGTCCGCAAGCGCGCAAGCTCGAAACGCTGTTTGACAGCAAGGATTTCGTCAGCCATGAACTTCTATCCTTAAAACAGATCTGGCGCGGGCGCGTGGCGCGTATCATATGCGCGTGATGGAGTTTTCTCGAGTTCGCGGTTGTCGGCGCCAATCGATCGTCCAGGCGTCGCGTCAATTTTTCCGAGCAATCCGACTTCGCAGCAAGTTCGCTTTTCGACTGGCGATGATGCCAGAAAGTACAATGGCGGGGGAAGTCCTTATGTTGCATTGCAACATAAGGAATGATGGAAATTCGTCGCGATGGTATTCGCCGTCGCCCTTTCCGGTCTACCAGAGGTTCAACCATGAGCATGGCCAAATTGAATCAGGCCAAAACCGGCAATGGCCGCGCCCACGAGGAACCGGCGGCGGAATCTTTCCCGGTCGGCGCGCCCGCGTTTCGGGACGACGGCGGCGAAACCGTGTTCGCGCGCCAGATCCGCCTCGCCTATGGCCTGTTGCAGACGGCGATGGAAGAAGCCGCCGAAGCCGCCGAAACCAATAATGTGAAAATCGTCTCCGAGCTCGAGGAATTGCAGGCGCGCGCGATCCGCTCGATCCAGGACAGCGCGCTGGCGACGCTCGATCTGTTCGAGGCGATCGGCGCCGCCCAGTCGCCGGGCGAACTCGCCGGTCGCCAGATCGAGCTGGCGCGCCGCCAGCGCGAGACCGCCAGACGGCGGCTCGGCGATTTCTTCGATTCGGCGAAAACCGTGGTTTCGATGGTCACCGATCCGCTCAACCGGCAATTGAACGCCTTTTCCGGCGTGCTGGCCGCCGAGCGCGGTCCCTCGGAACCCGGCGACAGCCTGCTTTCGCGGCTCAACAAACTGACCGCGCGGCAAAAGCGCGTGCTGGAATTGCTCGCCGAAGGCCTGCCGAACAAGGTGATCGCGCATCGGCTCGGCATCAGCGAGACCACGGTCAAGGCGCATGTCGGCGAAATCCTGCGCAAGCTGAAGGTTTATAACCGCGCCCGCGCCATCGTCATGCTGGCGCAATTCGACATGGGCCAGATCCGTTCGCTGCCGCTTTCCGACAGCGGCGACAACGAATAACATCGAAACTCGGAGGTCCTGACCTACGCGTTTCGATCAGGAGCGAATGCGACGCCGAGCCGATGCGAGGGATTCCATAATCGCGACCTGTCGCGATTATGGAAAGTCGACAGAAGCCTTTTCAGCCGCGTCCGGCGTTCAGCGCCCGCGTCGCCGCCTCGATTTGTTCGGCGGCCTCGTTCATCGCCGCGCTCGCGTCGAGCGCCCATTGGCGCCGCAGCGTTTCCTCGCGTTCCGCCTGCGCCCGGGCCTGGTCCAGCCGATCATCCGCTTCGCCCAGCTTTTTCTGCGCGCCGAACAATTCATCGGCGAGCGTCAGCGCGGCCATGACGACGATGCGCTGGTCGCCGATCTCGCCGAAACTGAGCCGCAGCTCGGCGATCTTGGCGTCGAGCGCCAGGGCGAGCGATTCGATATGCGCCTCTTCGCCCTCGCCGCAATTCATGCGATAGGTGCGCCCGGCGATGGTGACGACGACCTGAGCCATTCAGCCCTCCCGCGCCGGATCTGAACCCGGCTTAGGGTTATGTTCCGGGTTCTGTTCCGAGCCCGGCTCCGGACCGTGTTCCAGATCGTGTTTCAAGTCGCGTTCCAGGTCGCGTTCCGAGTCCCGTTCCAGGTCGCGTCCCAAGTCGCGTTCCAGGTCGCGTCCCAAATCCCGTTCCAGGTCGCGTTCCAGGTCGCGTTCCAGGTCGTGTTTCAAGTCGTGTTCCAAATCGCGTTCCAAATCGCGTTCCAAATCGCGTCCCCTGTCGCGTTCAAGGTCGCGTTCATGGTCCCGTTCATGGTCGCGTTCCAGGTCGGGCTTCAAGTCGCGTTCCGGGTCATGTTCCGAACCCGACGCGGTTTGCGGGTCCGAGCCAGAATCGGCGTCCGGATCGACGCCCCGATCGGCCGCGATCACCGCGCGCACGGTTGCGCGGGCGCGTTCGATCCGCTGCGCCGCCTCCAGATTGGCGGCCTCCAGCAAGCGCGACCGGCCCGACGCGGCGTCGAGTTCCTGCGCCAGCCGCGAGCGGTCTTCCTGCAGAACCGAATATTCGGCGACCTGGTCGGCCTGTTCGAGGACAAGCTCATTATGCCGGCTCAAGGCCTGGTCGAGCCCCTGCAGCGCCGCGCGCAATCTCGAGCGCGCCGCGCTCAACAGGAGTTCCGCCGCCGGATCGGCGGAACAATCGGATGAAATCGGTTCGGGCGGCGATGAGGACAAGGGCTTAAGACTTTCGGATCGAATCCAGGACGATCGACAGTGACACCTTAGCATTGTCGCCGTTTTCGCCAAGGGGGCGCAAGAAGCCGGCGCGCGAAAAGGCGCGCAAGACGCTGGCGCGGGACGCGGGCGCGTTGACTAACGGGCCCGACCTGATATCAACCCGACTATTAGCGCACTGCACACAAAAAAGAAGACGGAGCCCGATATATGAGTCAGGTCAGCCACGCCAATGCAAGTTTTCCGGTCCCCGCCGATTATCGCCGCCCGTCCCCCCGCCCTGCGGCCTTGACGGGCGTCGGCCCCGGCAAAGCGGCGGTGAATAATTCCGCCGGCGCCTCCGCCGCGCAACACCTCTTCACGAGAGGGGCTTACGAGATTTCGCCGGCCTCGGGCCCGGCCAAGGTCAGCCTGTTCGCCGCCGGCCGGGCGGTCGAAGTCGCCATCGAAGCGCAAAAGCGTCTCGAAGCCGAGGGGACGCCGACGCGGGTGGTGGCGGTTCCCTGTTTCGAATTGTTCCTGCGGCAAGACGAAGCGGTTCGGCGCGCCGTGATCGGCGACGCGCCGGTGCGCGTCGCCGTGGAGGCCGGGTTCGCCCTGGGCTGGAGCCTTTTCCTTGGCAATGCGGGAACTTTTGTCGGCATGCCCGGCCTCGACCCCGGCGCGCCAAACAGGAAACGGGACGAACATTGCGGCGTTGACGCGGGGGCCGTTGCGCAAGCCGCGCGAAAAGGCTTAAATCGGGTTCGATAGCTTGGGCGTGGCAAACCCGGCAGAGGTTCGGGTCATGTCCGTCCGACCCGGAAAGCGCCTCAAAAAAACAAAGAAAAAATAAAACGCCGCATAAATGAAATCGCCAAAATACAGTCGTAAATTTTCGTCCCAGGAAACCTGTCCAAGGAGCGCAACACATGACGGTGAGAGTTTTTGTTAACGGATTTGGCCGCATCGGCCGCAATGTCCTGCGCGCCATCATCGAATCCGGCCGCACCGACATCGAGGTCGTCGGCATCAACGACCTTGGACCGGTCGAGACCAACGCCCATCTGCTGCGGTACGATTCCGTGCATGGCCGCTTTCCGGGGACGGTCACGGTCGCCGGCGACACCATCGACGCCGGAACCGGCCCGATCAAGGTGTTCGCGATCAAGGACCCTTCCGCCCTGCCGCTCGCCGCGCTCGGCGTCGATATCGCGCATGAATGCACCGGCATTTTCACCGCCCGCGACAAGGCGGCGACGCTTCTTTCCGCCGGCGCCAAGCGCGTGCTGGTCTCCGCCCCATCGGACGGCGCCGACCTCACCGTGGTCTATGGCGTCAACCACGACAAGCTGACCAAGGATCATCTGGTCGTCTCCAACGCCTCCTGCACCACCAATTGCCTCGCTCCCGTGGCCAAGGTGCTCAACGACGCCATCGGCATCGAAAAAGGCATCATGACGACGATCCACTCCTATACCGGCGACCAGCCGACGCTCGACACCATGCACAAGGACCTCTACCGCGCCCGCGCGGCGGCCCTGTCGATGATCCCGACCTCGACCGGCGCGGCCAAGGCCGTCGGCCTGGTGCTGCCGGAACTCAACGGCAAGCTCGACGGTTTTGCTTTGCGCGTGCCGACGCCGAATGTCTCGGTGGTCGATCTGAAGTTCATCGCCAAGCGCGCCACCACCAAGGAAGAAATCAACGCCGCGATCAAGGCTGCGGCGGAATCGGGCCCGCTCAAGGGCATTCTGGGCTTCACCACCGAGAAGAACGTGTCGAGCGACTTCAACCACGATCCCCGTTCCTCGATCTTCCACACCGACCAGACCAAGGTGCTGGACGGAACGATGGTGTCGATCTTGTCCTGGTACGACAATGAATGGGGCTTCTCGAACCGCATGGCGGATACTTCCGTCGCGATGGCCAAGCTGATCTGAGCCTTTTTCCAGGCGCGCTCCCCTCGGGGCGCGCCTGTTTCCTTTAAATTTTTCCCCCTATCGAGGCCGCCATGTCCGGTTTTCACACGCTCGACTCCGCCGATCTGAAGGGCAAGCGCGTTCTGGTCCGCGTCGATCTCAACGTGCCCGTGGAAAACGGCAAGGTGAGCGACGCGACCCGCATCGAGCGCATCCTGCCCACATTGCGCGAAATCGCCGACAAGGGCGGCAAAGTCATTCTTCTCGCCCATTTCGGCCGGCCGAAAGGCGGGCCGGACGAAGCCAATTCGCTCAGGCCCATCGCCGCCGCCCTGGCGGAGCATCTCGGCCGCCCGGTGGCTTTCGCCTCCGATTGCGTCGGCGAGCCGGCGCGCGCGGCCATCGACCGTCTGGCCGAGGGCGACTTTTTGCTGCTCGAAAACACCCGTTTCCACAAGGGCGAGGAAAAGAACGATCCGGCGCTGGTCGCGGAACTGGCGGCGCTCGGCGACGTTTATGTCAATGACGCCTTTTCCGCCGCCCATCGCGCCCATGCCTCGACCGAGGGACTCGCCAGGAAACTGCCCGCCTTCGCCGGCCGCGCCATGCAGGCCGAGATCGAGGCTTTGTCCAAGGCGCTCGACCATCCGACCCGCCCGCTCGCCGCCGTGGTCGGCGGCGCCAAGGTTTCCTCCAAGCTCGAACTGCTCGGCAATCTGACCAAGAAAGTGGATTTCCTGATCATCGGCGGCGGCATGGCCAATACTTTCCTCGCCGCGCAGGGCAGACGAGTCGGCAAGTCCTTGTGCGAAAACGACCTGCTCGCCACGGCGCGCGAAATCCTCAATAACGCCGGCGCCAACAAGTGCCGGATCGTGCTGCCGGTCGACGTCGTGGTCGCCAAGGAATTCAGGGCCCATTCGCCTTCGCGCGTCGTCGGCGTCGATGAGGTCGCCGACGATGAGATGATCCTCGACGCCGGCCCGCGTTCGGTGGCGGAAGTCGAGGCCCTGCTGGCCACGGTCAAGACGCTGGTGTGGAACGGACCCTTCGGCGCCTTCGAACTGGAGCCTTTCGACGCCGCGACCAATGCGGTGGCGCGCGACGCGGCGCGGCTGACCGGCGAGGGCAAGCTGTTGTCGGTCGCCGGCGGCGGCGACACGGTTTCGGCGCTCAACCACGCCGGCGTCGCGGAACAATTCACCTATGTATCTACGGCGGGCGGCGCCTTTCTTGAATGGCTCGAAGGTAAGGTCCTGCCGGGAGTGGAAGCGCTTCGCGCCTGAACGGATTTCGGAAAACTGGGAGAAAACTGCATGGCCCGCATAACCCTTCGACAGCTTCTCGACCACGCCGCCGAGCACGATTATGGCGTGCCCGCCTTCAACATCAACAACATGGAACAGGCGCTGGCCATTCTGGTCGCCGCTTCCGAAGTCGACGCGCCGGTGATCATCCAGGCCTCGCGCGGCGCCCGGCAATACGCCAATGACATCATGCTCAAGCACATGATGGACGCGCTGGTCGAAATCTATCCGCAGATTCCGATCTGCGTGCATCAGGACCATGGCAACAGCGCCGCCACCTGTTTTTCCGCCATGCAGGCGGGCTTCACCTCGGTGATGATGGACGGCTCGCTCAAGGCCGACGGCAAGACCCCCGGCGACTGGGATTACAATGTCGGCATCACCAAATATGTCGCCGATCTCGCGCATCTGGGCGGCATTTCGGTCGAAGGCGAATTCGGCGTGCTCGGATCGCTCGAAACCGGCGAAGGCGAGAAGGAAGACGGCCATGGCTTCGAAGGCAAGCTGTCGCATGACCAATTGCTGACCAATCCCGACGATGCGGTGAAATTCGTCAAGGCGACCAAGGTCGACGCGCTGGCCATCGCCATGGGCACCTCGCACGGCGCCTATAAATTCTCGCGCAAGCCCGACGGCGCCATTCTGGCGATGAACGTGATCGAGGAAATTCATCAGAAGGCGCCCGGCCTGCACATGGTCATGCACGGCTCCTCCTCGGTGCCGCAGGAGTTGCAGGACATCATCAACAAATACGGCGGCAAGATCCCGCAGACCTGGGGCGTTCCGGTCGAGGAAATCCAGCGCGGCATCAAGCATGGCGTGCGCAAGATCAACATCGACACTGACAACCGCTTGGCCATCACCGGCGCGATCCGAAAAGTCTTCGCCGAAAATCCCGCCGAATTCGATCCGCGCAAATATCTGAAACCCTCCAGCGACGCCATGACCAAGGTCGTGCGCCAGCGGCTGGAGGAATTCGGCACGGCGGGCCAGGCCTCGAAGTTCAAGCGCGTCTTCACGCTCCCGGAAATGGCCAAGCGTTACGCCGCCGGCGAACTCGACCCGGTCGCCGCCTGAACGGCGCGCGGATTCGCGCATCGCGCTTTTATCAATGGGGTTGCGGCTTGCCGCAGCCCCATTTTTGTCATTCTATTCGGGCTAATGCGCCTAAAGTTCTCCGTCGCCATCTGACTGAAAGTCCATGACCGACTTCATCAAACCCCGCCTTTACCTGATCACCCCGCCGGTCGCCGATGCGGAGAGCTTTGCGCCGGCGCTCAAAGCCGCGCTCGACGCCGGCGATGTCGCCTGCGTGCTGTTGCGCTTCGCCCCGCCCGACGAAAACGCCCGCAAGAAGATTGTCCGCAGTCTCGTCCCGCTCACGCAGGATTGCGGCGCGGCGCTGCTGCTGCCCAACGATCCGCAGCTCGCCGTTCGCGCCGGCGCCGATGGCGTCCATGTGACCGGGCCGGGCGAACAGCTCGACGCGGCGCTCGACAGCCTGAAGCCCGACCGCATCGTCGGCGTCGGCGGTCTGGCCGACAAGCAACAGGCGATGACGGCGGGCGAACTGGACGTCGATTACCTGATGTTCGGCGATCTCGACCCCGGCGGCGAAAGCGCGGAATCGGTGTTGGAGCGCGCGTCGTGGTGGGCGGAAATCTTCAATGTGCCCTGTATCGCGGTGGCGCACGATCTTGGCGAAGTCGCGGCTCTGGCGTTAAGCGGCGCCGAATTCGTCGCCCTTGGCCCGGGGGTCTTCGACGACCCGCGCGGCCCCGCCGCCGGCGTGACGCAGGCGCAAGAAGCGCTCGACCGCATGGAGGCGCGAACTTGAGGTTTCGGCGAAAGATCGGGCTTGCCGTTGTCGCCGCGCTGCTGGCTGCCGCGCCCGCGCGCGCCCTGTCGCCGGACGCGCCCGACATCGCCTTCGGCGCCTATCAGCGCGGGCTCTATCTGACCGCTTTTCAGGAGGCGATGAAACGCGTCGACGCCGACAAGAAGGACGCGGCGGCGATGACGCTGGTCGCCGAATTGCTGTCGCAGGGCCTCGGCGCGCCGCAAAATATCGAGGAAGCCAACCATTGGTACCGGCTCGCCGCCGACCTCGGCGACAAGAACGCCCAATTCTCGCTGGCCATGGCCTATCTGACCGGCAAGGGCGCGCCCAAGGATGTCAAGGCGGCGACCGCCCTGCTCGAACAGGCGGCGGCGCAGGACCATCCCGGCGCCTGGTATAATCTCGGCATCATCGCGCTGGAGGGCAATGGCGTCGCGTCCGATTTCGTCAAGGCGGCGGCGGATTTCCGCCGTGGCGCGGCGCTTGGCTTCGGCGAAGCCGAATATTCGCTCGGCCTGCTGTACCGCGAGGGGCGCGGGGTCGAGAAAGATCCGAAACAGGCCGCCTACTGGCTTTCGCGCGCGGCGAAGGACGAGGACCTTGCCGCCCAGGTCGAATATGGCATCATGCTGTTCAACGGCGACGGTATTCCGGCGGACGAGGCCGGCGGCGCCAAATGGCTGGTGCGCGCCGCCAATCGCGGTAATCCGGTAGCGCAGAACCGCCTCGCGCGCCTGCTGTTTGCCGGACGCGGGCTCAAACAGGACCGCGTCGAAGCGATGAAATGGCACATCCTCGCCTCTTCCGCCGGACTGCGCGACCCCTGGCTCGACGAGGAATCCAAAAAGCTCACCCCGGCCGAGCGACTGAAGGCCGAACAGGTCTTGCGCGCGTTCATGGGCGCCTGAAGGCGGCGGCGGGCGGCATGGGCGGGGAAACCAGGCCTCGCGGATGGGAGCCGAGGAGGCGTCCACGCGGGCAGCAACGTCCTGCTGCGGGGCGATATGTCGATGGATATCGCCTTGGCCGCCTGCCCGGAAGCCTCGACCTGATACAAACCAAACCCCGCAGAACGCCGCTTATCTTTTGTGGGAAACTGTTCAGACAACCGGGACCATCTCTGCCGATCCGGCAGCCGCTGCCTGACGCGTTCGGCGTGAATAGATTGGAGGAAGCGTCATCGCACGTCCTTTTTTGTCCATGAGCGGGGGCGGATTGCGGCCAGCAGCCCGCTGGTAGCTGCTAAAACTGATCGCGCGATGGAATGGCCGAAAGTTATTACGCTATGGCTCGATCTGAGCGACGGTGCCTTAGAGCAATCCCCGGCTAACCTGACGCATATCCGTCGTGAGCGAGATAATTTGCGCATTCTTGGGGTGTGAACTCGTCAAGAACGACGCCAATCCGGTCCCACAGTTTATCGACCGTTCGCTCCTTGGCCTTGCGCAGC
>NZ_CAIUXT010000012.1 GCF_903903185.1 uncultured Rhodoblastus sp. | reverse complement strand
GCGCGGTCGTTGTCGGCTCGGCTGGTCAGAATCACCGGCGCCAGCGCGCCCACCACCAGCCCCGCCGCCTCGGCATGGGCGACGAAGGTCAGTTCCTTGGCCAGCATGTTGCCCGATTCCAGATTGGGCGCGATCAGCACATTGGCGTGGCCGGCGACCAGCGAGGTGATGCCCTTGGTGCGCGCCGCCTCCATGTCGATGGCGTTGTCCATCGCCAGGGGACCGTCAACCATGCCGCCGGTGATCTGGCCGCGCTCCGCCATTTTCGACAGGATCGCCGCGTCGAGCGTCGAGGGAATGTTCGGATTGACCACTTCCACCGCCGACAATATCCCGACCTTGGGGACCTCGAGGCCGCAGGCGCGCGCCAGATCGATGGCGTTCTGCACGATATCGACCTTGGTGACGAGATCGGGCGCGATATTGATCGCCGCGTCGGAAATGAAAAGCAATTCGTCGAGCGACGGCACATCGAGCACGAAGACATGGCTGATGCGGCCATGCCAGCGCAGGCCGCCGTCCTTCTTGACCACGGCGGCGAGCAGGTCGTCGGAATGAAGATCGCCCTTCATCACCGCGCTGGCGCCGCCCGCCAGCACCATGGCGACGGCCTTGTCGGCGGCGATGCGACGATTGAGTTCGGCGACGATTTTTATGCCCGACAGATCGGCGCCCAGTTCGGCGGCGGCCTTTTCGATGCGCTCGGGGTCGCCGATCAAAATCGGCTCGATCATGCCCTTTTCGGCCGAAAGCAGCGCGCCGCCGAGCGAATTATGGTCCTCCGGGCAGACCACCGCGACTTTGAGACGCGGCAATTGCGCCGCCAGCGCGATCAGATGGGCGAAATGATCCTTCTCGCCGAGGATCACCAAAGGCAATGCGCGCGCCGGAGTCTCGACATTCAACCGCGGCGCATCGACCACGGCAACGCCGTTGCAAACGAGCGCGCCCTGCGCATTGGAAACGACGGTGTCGAAAACGACGGCGGGCGCCTCGCGCTTCTCGCGGCAGGTGACCGTGACGCGCAGGCGGTCGCCGACATGGACGCGGCCGACGAATTCCAAGGTCTGGGAACGATAGAGCGTGCCGGGACCGGGCAGGAGATTGCCGAGCACGGAGGAAATGAGCGACCCGATCCACATCGAAGGGGCCACTGGCGGCGGCGCCGGTTGCTCGGAGGCGGGCGCGCCCTCGTCGGCCGGCAGCATCAAAGGATTGATGTTGCCGGAGACATGGGCGAACAGGAACAGGTCGCGCTCCGAACAGACGCGGTCCAGGAAAGCCGTGTCGCCGACCTGCAATTGCGACCAGGTTCGGTTCGAAATCGTCTTGTTGGCAACGCCATTGGTAAGATTCTTGGCCACGCTCATGCTTTTGCCTTTCGGCTCGAAGGTTTGCCACGAAAAGGGAATTGGTCATCGTCGAAGAAGTCAGCGCCGACATGGCGCTTCCGCGCGCGCCGCGCACCGATTAAAGCACAAATAAAACCTTTAATTCAATGCCTTAACTTGCAGATATGACGACGGAACGACCTTTAGGTTGGGCCAATATAGATGACCAGTGCGATTTTCGGCCCCGTGATCCGCGTCTAGATCATAGCTCCGCCCGTTCAGGTCCGGATGACGACAGCGATGGCTTATCGACCGCCGTCGGGCGCCGTCGCGATAATGTCAAAATTGTGTCGCAGCCCCGCAACATGACGCCCCTAAAAAAACGGCCAAGCTTTGAAAAGGGAGCCGATTGCATGACTGCCAGACCAATTTCCCATCTCGCCTTGATTGTCGCCGCAGGCCTTTGGGCTTCGCCCTCGCTGGCGCAAACGGCGATCAATCTGCAAGCGCTGCAAGGTCTCGTTCCTTTCGCGACCCTGCCCAATACCGCCGCCGGGCAGGCGGCGTTGAACGCCAACCTGTCCATTACCGCCGGGGTGCAGAACGGGACCGGCGGCCAGCCGCTGCTGCTCGGCTCTTTCGCCGCCCAGCAGGGACAGGCGCTCAAGGACGCGGTGCTGACCACCCCGAACGCCTACCAGCTCGCCGACGGCCTCGGCACAAAGCTTGCCGCCTCCTATCAGTCCCAGACCAGCTGGACCTTGAACAATTTCTCGCAGCAGGTGAATGTCTGGACGGGAATTTCCCCCTCCGTAAACAACCTCATCAATTATAGTTATTCGATCGCCGGATCGGATTCGAACGCCGGCAAATATTTTTTCGCCAACCTGACCACCAACGGCTCGGCCCCGGTCAACGCCGCCGCCCAGACGATCCTGAGCAACGCCGGCGGCCATACCAATGTCTTTGGCGTCTATGGCAATAACGGCCAGGCCGTCGCCGATGCCTACGGCAATTCCCGCCCCTTCCAGACGGTCCCCGGCGGCGTCACGATCTACAGCGGCGCGGATTATTTCGGCAATGCGTCGAGCAACCAGAATTACCTGACCGGCTCGCCGACCCCGGCCACGCTCTATGGCCAGAACCTGACCAACAGTCCCGCTTTTCCCTCGGGCCACACCACTTACGGCTATACCGAATCGCTGCTGCTCGCCCTGCTGGTTCCCGAGCGCTACCAGCAGATGGTCACGCGCGGCGCGGAATATGGCAACAGCCGCATCGTCATTGGCGGGCATTATGCGATGGACGTGATCGCCGGGCGCACGCTCTCCGCCTATGACCTTGCGCAGATGCTGGCGAACAACCCGACCTATCTGACCACGGTCACCTACTCCAACAGCAACAATGCGGGCACGACGACCGTCTCGCTCAATGCGGCGAACAATTATTCCAGCCTGTTCAATGCCGCGAAGGCCGACCTGACCGGCGCCCTTCAGGCGGGCTGTGGCGCTTCGGTCGCGTCTTGCGCTGGCCAGGACAGCGGCGTCTTCGCCAAATCCGCGACCAACAAGGCCTTCTATGAATCGACCCAGACCTACGGCCTGCCCGTCGTCAACCAGAACACCGCCAATGTCGTCGAAAACGTCAACGCCATCGCGCCGGAAGCGGGCAACCTGCTGGCGACGCGCTTTTCCTATCTGACCCAGGCGCAGCGCAACGACGTCCTGACCTCGACGGAAGGCCCCGGCGGCGGCTTCCTCGACAATGGCTCGGCCTTCGGCCTCTATTCGCGTCTCGACCTCTATAAGGCGGCGGGGGGTTATGGCGCCTTCGCCTCGACGGTCTCGGTCACCCAGAACGCGGCGCTTGGCGGCTTCAACGCCGCCGATACCTGGTCGAACGATATTTCCGGCCCCGGCGGCCTGACCAAGGACGGCACGGGCGCCCTGACCCTGTCGGGCGCCAACACCTATGCCGGGCCGACCACGGTCAACGGCGGCGCGCTGATCGTTTCCGGCTCCATCGTCTCGGCGACCAGCGTCAATGCCGGCGGCGCGCTGGCCGGAACCGGCGTCGTCGGTCCGGTCGTCAACCGCGGCGTGGTCGCGCCTGGCGACAGCGACGGCGCGCCGGGCATTCTCACCGTTAACGGGACTTATTTTCAGGGTTCCGATGGCGCGCTGGAAGAACTTTTCGCCGGATTGACGGCCGGGAAGGGCTACAGCCAGCTTGACGTCACCGGATTGGCGACGCTAGACGGCCTGCTCGACATCACGACGGCGTCCGGCTTCAGCCTGCAGGTGGGCGAGATCTTCACGATCCTGAAATTCGCAAGCCTGAAAGGCAATTTCGCCGGCCTCGACTTCAACGGCGCGGCCTGTTCGGTCCGCTTCGGTCGGTTCGCCTGCGCCGGCGACGTCTGGTTCAGCGAGCAGTTCTCCGCCGGCGCGCTCAACCTCGTCGTAGATCGCGTCGGCGGCGTCGGCGCCGTGCCGGAGCCCTCGACCTGGGCGCTGATGCTGCTCGGGTTCGGCGGCCTCGGCTTCGCCTCCCTTCGCAAGACGCGCAAGTCGAGCGCGGTCGCCGCCTGATCGCGAAAGCTGCTTGAACTTTGCGTAGGCTCCCGCTTCGGCGGGGGCCTTTTTGCCTTCACACCACCACTGTCAGGGTCTTGGCCGCGCGCGTGACGCCGGTATAGAGCCAGCGCTCGCGGTTCTCGCGAAAGGCCCAGCTCTCGTCGAACAGCACGACATGGTCCCATTGCGAGCCTTGCGCCTTGTGCACGGTCAAAGCGTAGCCAAAGTCGAATTCGTCGGATTCGCGCCGCTGCGCATAGGACAGGCTTTCTTCCCCGCCCTCGAAAAACGCCGGCAGCACCCCGACCCGGATCGGCTTTGCGCCCGAGGCGTCGTCTGCCGTGAGTGAAAAGCGGAAGCGGCGCTGGCGCAAGCCGAGCGACTTGGCGACCCGAAACACCGCGCCATTGAGCAGGCCCTTGGTCTTGTCGTTGCGCAGGCACACGAGTTTCTCGCCGACTTCCGGCATCAGTCCCTTGTAACCCAATAATTCGCGCAGCCTCTTGTTATAGGCGCGGCGCGTCTTGTTGAGGCCGACCAGCACCTGATCGGCGTTTTTCACCAGATCGGCATCGATGGCGTTGCGCGACACCACCCGCATGGCGCCATGATCGCCGATCTTCAGCCTTTCCCCGGCCCGCACGGTCATCGACAGTCGCACGATCGGGTTGTCCGCCGCCTGCCGATGCACTTGCGTCAGCATGATGTCGGGCTCGTGATCGGTGAAAAAACCGCCGCCCTTGACCGGCGGCAATTGCGCGGGATCGCCGAGCACAAGCACCTTCTTGCCGAACGACAGAAGGTCGCGGCCAAGCTCCGCATCGACCATCGAACATTCGTCGATGACGATCAGGCTGGCTTTCGACGCCGGACTGTCCTCGTTGAGAACAAAGCTCGGCTCCTCGCTGTCCGTATCTTTTGGGCGGTAGATCATCGAGTGGATGGTGCGCGCCTCGCCGCAGCCCTTCGAGCGCAACACCAGCGCCGCCTTGCCGGTATAGGCGCCGAACTGCACGTCGCCGTCGACATGTTCGGCAATATGCCGGGCGAGCGTGGTCTTGCCGGTGCCCGCATAGCCGAACAGGCGGAATATCTGCGGCGCGCCGGGCGCGGCGATCCATCCGGCCACGGCGCCCAGCGCCTGTTCCTGCTGCGCCGACCAGTCCATGATGTTCCTGTCTCGGGGCGAGCAATCGCGATCAGCGGGAGTCGCGGCGCGCCTGCGAAGCCTTGACCGCCTGCGACACGCTGCCGACCCGCTTGCCGGTGACGATCGGGCGCCGCCGCGAGACCGACACAGGGTTAAAGCCGGGGTTGGCGGTGTCGCCGGCGGCAGGATGGGTGGCGAAATTCGCCGCGCGGCGCAGCGCCAGCGCCTTGCGCGCCGCCTCGACATTGGCGTTGCGCGCCTCGATCTTGGCGCGGCGGTCCAGTTCGCCGTTGATGCGTTTGACCGCAGCGGCGAAAACCTGCTTGCGCTGTTTGGGACGCTCATAGGTTCCCGGAAAATTGCCGCCGCGCGGCTCCGCCTTGCCGCGCGCCGCGCGGCGGTTCTGCCTGGAGAATGTGGCTTCGCGTTCCTGCAGCGCGCGCAATTGCTTGCGGGCGTCGCGCAACGCATCGCTGCCGGCGTCGTAGATCGCGGGATGGTGGCTGAGCAGGACGATGGCGTATTCGTCGTGACTGACGAGGCTGCGTTCCGAGCGGCAGGATAGCGACATGGTTCATTCTCCTTGCGGCGCCCGAGCGGCAATTCCGGTTCACGACCAGCCACGACGGGTTGAGGCCGTCCGCCGGGCGTTCCCTGCCGCGCTTTGTTGCGGAGGCAGGCTTCAGAGCCGCATGATTCGTCCAGTCTAGCTCGATTCCAAAACGTCCGAAAGATCGCTTCCATCCGGCGATGGCGGAACCTCGACAGGCGCTGACGGGTTAAAGGAGGATCGGGAAAACCCGGGGAGCCTGTCATGACCGCCTATACGATCAAACCGCTCGAACACGCCATCGCCCATTCGACTGGCGGCCGCAATGGCCATTCCGAAACCGACGACGGATCGGTCAGCGTCGATCTTTCCGTGCGCAAAGGCATGGGCGGCCCCGGACGCCCCGGCACGACGACGCCCGAACATTTGTTCGCCGCCGGCTACGCCGCCTGTTTCGGCGGCGCGCTGGAATTCGTCGCCTCGCAGCACAAGGTCAAGCTGACCGATGCGACGGTGACGGCCAAGGTCTCGGTCGGGCCGCGCGAAGGCGGCGGGTTCGGGATCGCGGTCGAGATGAAAGTGGCGTCGCCGACGCTCCCGACCGCCGAATTGCGCAAACTGGTCGAAGAGGCGCATGAGAACGTCTGCCCCTACAGCCACGCCACGCGCGGCAACATCCCGTTTCATCTGGAGGTGGTGGGGGCGTGAGGAATCCTTCGTCCCCAAACCCTCATGGTGAGGAGCGCCCGCTGGGCGCTTCTCACCAAGGGCAGCGGCCGAAACCTGCTAAACATCGCGGCGGGAACGTCGTGGCCAACGACTCCCTCGCCCTTCGAGACGCCTGCTAATGCAGGCTCCTCAGGGTGAGGGGATTGTTATAGTTCCGCCGCCAGCCGCGCTCTGGCGCGCAGCTTTTCCGTCTCGCTCTTGAGTTGGCCGCAGGCGGCGAGAATGTCGCGGCCGCGCGGGGTGCGCACCGGGCTGGCGTAGCCGGCGTTGAACACAATGTCGGAAAATTTCTCGATCGTCTCCCAGTCCGAACATTCGTAAGGCGCGCCGGGCCAGGGATTGAACGGGATCAGGTTGATCTTGGCCGGAACGCCCTTGAGCAGGCGCACCAGTTCGCGCGCCTCGGCTGGAGAATCGTTGATGCCCTTGAGCATCACATATTCGAAGGTGATCCGCCTTGCATTCGACGCGCCGGGATAGTCGCGGCAGGCCTGCATCAACTCTTTTATCGGATATTTCCGGTTGAGCGGCACCAGTTTATTGCGCAATTCGTCGCGCACCGCATGGAGCGAAATGGCGAGCGCCGCGCCCGATTCCGCGCCGAGCCGCTCGATCTCCGGCACGACGCCCGAGGTCGAAACCGTAATGCGGCGCTTCGACAGCGACAACCCGTCGCCATCGGACAATATATCGACGGCGTCGCGGACATTTTCAAAATTATAGAGCGGCTCGCCCATGCCCATGAAGACGATGTTGGACACCGCGCGCACGCCCTCGCCCGAGGGAATCATCCCATTGTCCGGCGGCGTCAGGCCGGGGAAATCGCCGAGCATTTCGCGCGCCACCACCAGTTGCGCAACGATTTCCTGTGTTGTCAGGTTGCGCACCAGCTTTTGCGTGCCGGTATGGCAGAACGCGCAGTTAAGCGTGCAGCCGACCTGGCTCGACACGCAAAGCGTACCGCGGTCGCTTTCGGGAATATAGACGCATTCGACTTCGGCGCCCTTATCGAGCGCATCGACCGGGGCCATGCGGATCAGCCATTTGCGTGTGCCGTCCACGGAAACCTGCTCCTCGACCACCTGCGGGCGCGCGAGTGAATAATGTTCGGCCAATTTCTGCCGCATGACTTTCGAGACATTGAGCATGACGTCGAAATTCCGCGCGCCCTGAAAATAAATCCAGTGCCAGAGCTGCGCCACGCGCATGCGGATTTCGCGTTCGGGCGTATCGATGGCGCGCAAGGCCTCGGCCATTCCGGCGCGGGTCAGGCCCAGCAGCGACGGTTTGGCGTTCAGGTCGGTCGTCTGGACCAAGCCCTGCGGCGCGGCCTCGAATGCCAGCGACATGCGGCGTCCTTCAATGTCGGGGAAAGCGGAGAAAACCTTTAGCATAGTTCGCCGGACCGGAAAACCAACGGGATTTCCCGCGAAATCCCCGCCTTCTCGTCTTGCACAAAACCTGTTTTTTGGCGACACAGGGCGATGATTCTCGCGTCCCTGCCCGCCAAACGCCTCCTCCTTGCGCTCGCCGTCATCGCCGGCGGGGCCTGGCTGCGTCTCCATGGATCGTCCCACCATATCCCGGCTTCTTACATCCACTATGGCTATTGGGCCTTGTGGGCCGCGCTGGTCTATTTCCTGGTCGCGCTGTTGTTGCGCTCGCGTCCGCAAAACCAGATCCTGTTCGTCGCCGCGCTGGTCTGCGTTCTGGTCGAGGTCTCGAAACTCAGCCATACGCCGGCGCTCGACGTGTTTCGCCTGACGCCGGTCGGCGCCTGGCTGCTCGGAAAAGTCTTTTCCTACTGGAACTTTCTCGCCTATGGCGCGGGTCTCGCGGCGGCCTTCGGCCTCGACGCCCTGTTCGCGGGAAACTTTATTAAAAAATCACGCGGCCGGCGGCGCTGATTTCGGCTTTTTGAGGCGCCGGGGCGCGCGCCGTTTGCCTGAGGGTTTCGGCTGGCCGATCAGGCCTTGCGCCAGAGCCGCCCTGTATTTGTCGAGCAATCGGGCGAAAACCACGCTCAAGGATTTTTCGATTTCCGGCTTGCGGTCGAGCCGCGCCAGCGTCAAGCCCGCCGCCTCGATGGTCGAGAGCGCTTCGCGGCGGGGTTCGCGGCGCAACTTTCCATAAAGCGAAGGATTTTGGGGGTTCAGCGCGAGACGGCGCCCCTTGAGCACCCAGGCGTTGCGCCACCACAAGGTCTTGGCCTGCGCCCAGGAGCCGTCGAAAATCACCACGCCCTTGATCCCGGCCAGCGCCTTGTCCTGATCGGGAACCGGAGCGCCCTTCTTGTCGAGCACCACCACTTCGCGGTCGCGCGGCAGGTCGGCGGTTGCGGCGCCCAGATGCAGCACCGCCCATTCGGCCGGATCGGCCTCGCGCCCGAGCGCCTTGGACAGGCTCGGCCAGGACAGGCCGATCCTGAGCGTCGAATTTTTGAGCGCGACATGGGCGAGCCGCGCCGTGCCAAGCTCGCGGTCCTGCTCCTGAGGATGCTGCAGGATCAACAGGGCCGTGCGGGTCTGCAACGGTTCGACGGACTCGCAGATACAGAGAAATTCCGGCTTGGCGCAATGCGCGCAGAGCACGGGTTCGGGCGCGGGCGAGGCCGCTTCGGGTTCGGACAAGGAAAAATCCTGAAAGAGAAACAGCGCTCTATATAGCGATAAAACCTGCAAAAGCCATTTTACGGCGCCGCCAGCCAGTCCACCACGTCCGGCCAGAGCTCTTGCAACGACTGCGCGCCAACGAACAGCGACAAATGGCCGCAGGGCGCGGTTTTTCGCCGGATCGCCGGGCGCGGCGTCCCGACCAGCCGGGCGCAGGAAAAAGTCTGTTCGGGCGCCGTCACCTCGTCGTCGCGCGCCGCGATCAGATAGATCGGATGGCGCACTTCTCTGAGATCGATGGTCTTGCCGAGCGCAACGAATTGGCCGCGCGCCAGTTCGTTGCGTTTGTAGAATTTTTCGACCACTTCGAGGTAATAGGCGCCCGGCAGGTCGAGAACGTGGGCGCTCCAGGCGCGAAAAGCTTCAACCTTGGCGTGAAATTGCGGCGAATCGGGCGGCGACTCGCTTTGCAGCCATTGGTGAATCCGCTCAAGGTTCTGCATTTCGAAGCGCCAGAATCGCATCGCCTGCCCTCCCCGCGCGAGACCTTCGCCGAGTCGGACGAGTTCGCGAAAGCTCTCGATCGGCGTCGAGCGCGCCAGCGCGGAAAGCCGCGACTCGCCGGCCTCGATGTCGATGGGCGCCGCCGCGAGAACCAGTTTGCCGGCTTTTTCAGGGAAACGCGCGGCATAGATCAGGCTGAGCCAGCCGCCCTGGCAAAGGCCGACGAAATCCGCCGCGCCGCCGATCTCATCGACGAATATATTGAGATCGGAAAGAAAATCGTCGATGCCCCGCTGGCTTTGCGCCGGTTTGGCCGAAAGCCAGTCCACCAGATAGAGCGGCGCCGCGCCCGCACCAAGCGTCGCCATCAGGCTGTGGCCCTCGCAAAGATCCGCAATCCGCGCATCATGCAGCGCGAAGGGCGCGCAGACCACCACCGGCCGCCGCCCGCTTTGGACCGCCGCGACGGAAAATCGCCGCAATCTGGCCGCGGCAAGCTCCAGCACGATGTTGTTTGGCGTGGCCCAGACCGGTTCGGGCGGCGGCGCCGGCGCGGCGGCAGGCGGCGAAAAGGCGCCGAGCATCCGCCGGGCCACGGCGGCGCCGGCTTCGGCGGCCAACAGACCGGGCCAAAGAAGTTTCATCCACTCGGCGTCGAAATCGGTTTTTTGGGCCATCGGCCAGTTTCACCCCAAAGGACGTCTTGGAAAGGCTGATGAGGATTTGAGCCTATCCCTTCCGCAACCTCCGCGCATTGATCGAAACACAATTGTTATAAGGCGCCGGGATGGAAAGATTGCGGCGGAGGCGCCGGAACGGCTAGACTTTCCTGTCGCTAGGGCTAAATCATGGAACGGCAAGCGGCAGAGCCGCCGGGGAGGCGCCTTGGTGAATGGACGACGGTTTTCCGGGCGCTGTCTGGCAATCGGCCTGCTGTTCGCACTTGCCAATGGGGCCGCGCCGTCGCGCGCGGCGCAATCGCCCGTGGCCGAAACGCCTTTGGCGGAATCCGCCGCGCAACAGAAAATCGTCATCGGCTATCTGCGCCGCGCGGAAAAAGGCTCGGCCATTTCGCGCCTGCTCGTCCCCGCCGAAAACGACGGCGAGGCCGGGGCGCAGATCGGCGTGGACGACGACGCCGTCACCGGGGAATTTCTGGGCCAGTCCTATGCGCTGGTCTCGCGCCGGCTGAAAACAGGCGAGGACGCCGCCGCCGCACTGGCCGACCTGGCCGGACAGGGCGCCAGCTTCATTCTCGCCGACCTGCCGGCCGAAGCCTTGCTCAAGGCCGCCGACAGCCCGGCGGGCGCGAAGGCGCTGATCTTCAACATCGGCGCTCCCGACGACTTCTTGCGCGAGGAATCCTGCCGACTCAATATCGTCCACGTCGCGCCGACGCGTTCGATGTTGGCCGACGCCCTCGCGCAATATCTGGTGTGGAGACAATGGCGCAAATGGTTTCTGGTCGTGGGCTCGCATCCGCGCGACCGCCTGTGGGCCGAAGCGCTCCAACGCTCGGCGGCGCGTCTGGGGGCCAAAATCGTCGAGGAGCGGGTTTACGAGGATCGCGGCGGCGCGCGGCGCTCGGACAGCGGCGTCACCCAGGTGCAGAGGGAAATGCCCGCCTTCACCCAAGGCGCGCCGGCCCATGACGTTCTGGTCGCGGCGGATGAGAGCGCGGTGTTCGCCGAATATCTGCCCTATCGGAACTGGGACCCGCGCCCCGTCGCCGGTTCCGCCGGCCTTGTCCCGGCGAGTTGGGACGCCTCCAACGAGAATTGGGGCGCGACCCAGTTGCAGCAGCGCTTCGAGCGCAGGTTCTTTCGCCCGATGAGCCCGCTCGACATGAACGGCTGGACGGCGGCGCGCATGATCGGCGAGGCCGCCTCGCATGGCGCGGCGAGCGACCCGGCCAGCTTGCGCGCCCATCTGCTGTCGCCCGATTTCGCTCTGGCCGCCTTCAAGGGCCGGAAACTGACCCTGCGCGACTGGAACCTGCAATTGCGCCAGCCCATCCTGCTGTCGGACGGGCGCAATGTGGTTTCGCTTTCGCCGCAGGATGGATTCATGCATCAATTCTCCGAACTGGACACGCTCGGAACCGATCGACCGGAGTCGAAATGCCGTCTGAAATAAATTTTCGTTCAATCCTCTGGCGCGCACTCCTGCTTGCGGCGCTGTCCGCCGCCCCGGCGCGCGCCGATCTGGCCTTCATCACCAACGAAAAGGGCAATAGCGTCACCGTGCTCGACACCGAAACGCTGAGCGTGAAGAAAACCATTGCCGTCGGCCAGCGCCCGCGCGGCCTCGTCGCCAGCCCGGACGGCGGGACCCTTTATGTGGCGCTCGGCGACGACGACAAGATCGCGACGATCGACCCGCAAAGCCTGACCGTCACCGGTGATTTTCCCGCCGGGCGCGACCCCGAGCGGATCGACATTTCGCCCGACGGCAAGACCCTGTTCGTCACCAATGAGGACAGCAATTACCTGAGCTTCATCGATCTGGCGACGAAGAACCCGCTAGGCTCCGTGCGGGTCGGCGTCGAGCCGGAAGGCCTCGCCGTCAGCCCGGACGGCAAACTCGTCGTCGCCACGACCGAGACCACCAACATGGCGCATTTCGTCGATGTCGAAAAACGTAAAGTCTTGGCCAATGTGCTGGTGGACGCGCGGCCGCGCATGGCCGCCTTCACCCCGGACGGCAGGGAAGTATGGGTCTCGGCGGAGATCGGCGGCAATGTCGTCATCCTCGATGCGGCGACGCGCAAGATCATCGACAGGGTCAGGTTCGAGGTTCCCGGCCTCAAAGCTGAAAACATTCAGCCGGTGGGGATCAATATTTCACGCGACGGCAAGCTCGCCTTCGTCGCACTCGGCCCGGCCAATCGCGTGGCGGCGGTCGATGTTAAAACCCGACAAGTGCTGAAAATCCTGCTGGTCGGCCAGCGCGTCTGGCACGCCGCATTCACGCCCGACGACAAATTTCTGCTGACGACCAATGGCGTTTCCAACGACGTCTCGGTGATCGACGTCGCGGCGCTGAAAGTAGTCAAATCGGTGCAGGTCGGCGAGGCGCCCTGGGATTTGGTCATCTTGCGCGGAGCGACGAAGCCATGACCCCGGCGCTCGAAATCCGCCATGTCAGCCACAGCTATGGCCCCCGCAAAGCCCTCGACGACGTCGGCTTCACCGTCGCGCCCGGCGCCTTCAGCGTGCTGCTCGGCCTCAATGGCGCCGGCAAAAGCACTTTATTCTCGCTGATCACCCGGCTGTTCGCGCTGCAACAGGGGTCGATAAGCCTGTTCGGCCGCGACCTGTCGCACCATCCGGGCGCGGCGCTGGCGCAACTCGGCGTGGTGTTCCAGGCGCGCACGCTCGATCTCGACCTGTCGCTGGCGCAGAATTTCTACTACCACGCCGCCCTGCACGGCATCGGCAAGGCCGAGGCGACGGCGCGCGCGAAGGAGCTTCTGGCGGCGGTCGAATTGTCCGACCGCGCCAACGACAAGGCGCGCGATCTTTCCGGCGGCCAGATGCGGCGCGTCGAAATCGCCCGCGCGCTGCTGCATCGCCCGCGCCTGCTGGTGCTGGATGAGCCGACGGTGGGCCTCGACATTGGCGCGCGCGCCGGCATTTTGCGGCTGGTGCGCGGCTTGATCGCGAGCGAGGGCATGAGCGTGCTGTGGGCGACCCATCTGACCGACGAGGTGGACAGCGGCGACGATGTCGTCGTGCTGCACAAGGGCGTGTTGCGCGCGGCGGGCGCGCTGGTCGATCTTCTGGCCCAGACGGGCGCATCGGACGTCAAATCGGCCTTTCTCGCCCTGACCGCCGAGCCTTCGCCGGGGATCGCCGCGTGACCGCAACCTTCCCCCCGCCCCGGCGCCTGACTCCCAAAGCCTGGTTGATCTGCCTCAAGGGCATTGTCTGGCGCGAGAGCCTGCGCTTCCTGCATCAGCGCGAACGCTTCGTCTCGGCGCTGGTGCGGCCGCTGGTCTGGCTGTTCATCTTCGCCGCCGGCTTTCGCCAGGTGCTCGGCATTTCGATCATTCCGCCCTACGACACCTATATCTTGTACGACGTCTACATCACCCCCGGCCTGATGGCGATGATCCAGCTGTTCAACGGCATGCAATCCTCGCTGTCGATGGTCTACGACCGCGAAATGGGCAATATGCGGGTGCTGCTGCTGAGCCCCTTCCCGCGCTGGTTCCTGCTGTTCGGCAAGCTGATCGCCGGAACCTTCGTCTCGGTGCTTCAGGTCTACGCCTATCTCGCCATCGCCTGGTTCTGGGACATCCGGCCGCCGCCGCTCGGCTATCTTACCGTGCTGCCGGCGCTGATCCTTGTCGGGCTGATGCTCGGCGCGCTCGGCATGCTGCTGTCGTCGCTGATCCGGCAACTCGAGAATTTCGCCGGGGTGATGAATTTCGTCATCTTCCCGATGTTCTTCGCCTCATCGGCGCTTTATCCGCTGTGGCGGGTCAGGGAGGGGAGCCCCTGGCTTTACCTGGTCTGCCAGTTCAACCCCTTCACCCATGCGGTCGAACTGATCCGCTTCGCCCTTTACGGACAGTTGAACGGACTGGCCCTGGCGGTGACGGCGGGCTGCGCAAGCCTGTTCATGCTGGCCGCGATTATCGCCTATGACCCGTCGCGCGGGCTGATGGCGCTGCGCGGCGCGCCCGGCGCCCGGGCGTGAGGAGGTTTTTCTTCGTGCGTGGAATAGTTGATTAAATTACTAGACAAATCATCCGCCGGCGGCAAGGATGGGTGGAGCGGCTAAGAATCGACCATGTCCGACTGGAACAGCGAACTTTATCTCAAATTCGAGCGCGAGCGCGGACAAGCGGCGCGCGATCTGTTGTCGCGGATACCCCCGCTCGCGCCGCGCAAGATCGTCGATCTCGGCTGCGGGCCGGGCAATAGCGCGGCGATGCTGGCGCTTTATTTTCGCGGCGCCGAGATTTTCGGCGTGGACACGTCGGAAAACATGCTGGCGGCGGCGCGCCAGCGCCTGCCAGCCGCGCATTTCATCCACCAGGACCTCGCCGTTTGGGCGCCGGCCGAACCGGTCGATCTGATCTTCGCCAATGCGGCTTTGCATTTCGCGCCGGATCACGAAAAACTGCTGGCGCGGCTGATGGGCTTTCTCTCGCCGGGCGGGGTTCTGGCGGTGCAAATGCCCAATGTGCTGCAGGATGCCGCGCATGCGCTGATGCGTATGGTGTCGGTGGACGGGCCCTGGGCGGACAAGCTGGCGCCGGTGGCGAAAAGCCGCGCCCTGATAGGTTCGCTCGACGATTATTACGCCTGGACCTCGCCCTTCGCCCGCATGGTCGAATTGTGGCAGACGACCTATGTCCATCCGCTCGACGGGCCGGAGGCGATCGTCGACTGGTTCGAAGGCTCGGCGCTGCGGCCGTTTCTGGAAAAGCTGACCGAGCAGGAGAGCGCCGGTTTTCTCGCGCAATACCGGCGGGAACTGGAAATGGCCTATACGCCGCAGGACGACGGCAAGGTGCTTCTGCACTACCCGCGCCTGTTCATCATGGCGCAAAGGTGAGCGGCCAGAGGCGAGCGGCTTGCCCCCGCCTTGCCAAAACCGTTTTTTCGCGGCAAAAACGCGACATGAGCAACCCTTCGCAGCGCCTCATGTTCGTCGCCCTGATCTGGGCCAACCTCGTCCCGGCCCAGGCGGCGGCGGCGAAACATCCGCCGAAGCACCCGCCCTTGCCGCCGGCGCGGCCGGTCTTTCCCGACGACGAAATTCTGGCGCGCGACGCAGCCGGGACAGCGCCCGATTCGGTCCAGCCGCAAGCGCAGTCGCCCGTCGCCCGGCTGGACGACGCCCGCGAAGTCGCCGAACGCCCGCCCGCCGCCGCCGCTCCCACCGCGCGGGCCTATCTGGAACAGGAGCAGGTTCCCGGCTTCGTGCTGGCCGAACAGGCCGGACTGGCCGAACTCACCCGCAAATATGCGCGCAAGCACGGCGTGCCGCTGGCCCTGCTCCATCGCATCATCATGCGCGAAAGCCGCTATCATCCCCATCTGGTCAATCGGTCCTATTATGGCCTGATGCAGATCACCCCGGCGACGGCGCGCTCGATGGGCTATCACGGCGCGCCGAGCGGCCTGCTCGATCCCGAGACCAACCTCGCCTTCGCCTCGCCCTATCTCGCCAACGCCTGGGCGCTGGCCGGGGGCGACATGGACCGCGCGGTGCGGCTTTACGCCTCGGGCTATTACTATACGGCGAAGAGCAAGGGCATGCTGGGCCTGATGCGCAACGCCGAGTCGCCGCCGGTGAAGGCCGAAGCCGTCGCCGCCGCCCCGCCGCCGCCGCCAAGGCCGGCGAATATCTTCGAGAACATTTTTGGCGGCGCGCCCCAGTAAATCTAAAAATCTATTTAAATCAACATTTTATATCTGTAAAAAACAAATATTAAAGCCAACGCTTAAGCTTTCTTTCACGAAAAAAGCCTGTCAATAGCGGAAACTACTGAAGAAATTTTTTTGACACCCGCATCAATCGGAATTTATAAGCCATTATTGCGCCACCGCATGGTGAACGGCGCTGTTCGGCCAAGCTTTCTGGTCTTCCTGACGTTGCCGCCGGTCAAGGCAACGAACTAATGTTGAACATCATGGGTGACGCAGGGTTTCCGTCCTTGGGTTCAAGGCGGGTTTCGCGCGGGCGCAAATGCAACCTTCGGGTTGTAATTGCGGTTCTCGCGCGGACCTTGAGACGCCCTTGAGACGCTCTTTGGGGGTTGGGGGTTTTTGGGGGCGTCTTGAGGGTGTCTTGAGGGAAGTTTCGGAGGAAGTTTCGCCGGCCGCGGGCGCCGCCCCGCTGCCCGCGACTTGGTCCGATCCGGCTTGACCGTTCCGCGCGTTCGAAAGCCGCCCCCCGGGCGGCTTTCGTCATTTCAAGACCGGTCCTCGACGCCCTACCTCCTGCGCCCCTTGTGCCGCCAGCTTGCGCCTTTGGGCCGCGCCTCGCCGCCGCCGAGATTATGCGGCCCCATGTCGGCGTCGGTTGGCTTCCGCACGCGCGTCGGCAGATTGGCGGCGTCGCCATATTTCTTCTCGCCGCGAAAGCCGCCGCCGCCGGCCTCGACATCGCTCTGGCGCGCCAGCGGATCGTCCGACAGCGTCAGTTCGACCGACTGCAACCGCCGGATCTCGTCGCGCATCCGCGCCGCCGTCTCAAAATCGAGGTCGGCCGCCGCCGCGCGCATCTTCTTTTCGAGATCGGCGACATTAGCCTGAAAATTATGCCCAATGCCCGGCGCCGCCAGCCCGGCGTCCACTGTCACATGATCCTGCTCGTAAACCGAGCCTAAAATATCCTGGATGCCGCGCTTGATGCTGGCCGGTGTGATGCCGTGTTCCGCGTTCCACGCCACCTGCTTTTCGCGACGGCGCCTGGTCTCGCCCATCGCGCGCTCCATCGAGCCGGTGATCTTGTCGGCGTAGAGGATGACCTTGCCATCGATATTGCGCGCGGCGCGGCCGATGGTCTGCACCAGAGAGGTCTCGCTGCGCAGAAAACCTTCCTTGTCGGCGTCGAGAATGGCGACCAGCGCGCATTCGGGAATATCGAGTCCTTCGCGCAGAAGATTGATGCCGACCAGCACGTCGAAAGCGCCAAGGCGCAGGTCGCGGATGATTTCGATGCGCTCGATCGTGTCGATGTCGGAATGCATGTAGCGCACGCGCACGCCGTTCTCGTGCAGATATTCGGTCAGATCTTCGGCCATGCGCTTGGTCAGCACCGTCACCAGCGAACGATAGCCTTTTTGCGCCATTTCGCGCGCCTCGCCGAGCAGGTCGTCCACCTGGCTGCGCGCCGGGCGTACTTCGACCGGCGGGTCGATCAGGCCGGTCGGGCGGATCACCTGTTCGACGAAGACGCCACCGGTCTGGTTCATTTCCCACGAACCCGGCGTCGCCGAAACATTCACCGTCTGCGGCCGCATCGCCTCCCATTCCTCGAAGCGCAGCGGGCGGTTGTCGAGACAGGAGGGCAGCCGGAAGCCGTATTCGGCGAGCGTCGCCTTGCGGCGAAAATCGCCCTTATACATGCCGCCGATCTGCGGCACGGTGACATGGCTTTCGTCGGTGAAGACGAGGGCGTTGTCGGGCAGATATTCGAACAGGGTCGGCGGCGGCTCGCCGGGGCGCCGTCCGGTCAGATAGCGCGAATAATTCTCGATGCCGGCGCAGGAACCCGTAGCCTGCAACATTTCGAGATCGAACAAGGTGCGCTGCTCCAGCCTCTGGGCTTCGAGCAGCCGCCCGGAGGCGTTGAACTCTTCGAGCCGCTGGCGCAATTCGGCTTTGATGCTCGATGTCGCCTGCAACAACGTTGGACGCGGCGTGACATAATGCGAATTGGCGTAGATCTTGATGAGTTCGAGGTCCTGCGTCTTCTTGCCGGTCAGCGGATCGAACTCGGCGAGCGATTCCACTTCGTCGCCGAAAAAGCTTATGCGCCACGCGCGGTCCTCGTAATGGGCGGGAAAGACTTCGACCGTATCGCCGCGAACCCGGAAGGCGCCGCGCGCAAAATCCGGGGTGCGCTTGTATTGCAGATCGACGAGATCCTTGAGCAATTGCCGCTGGTCGAGCTTTTCGCCGAGATTTACCGAAAAGGTCATGGCGGTATAGGTTTCGACCGAGCCTATGCCATAGATGCAGGACACCGAAGCGACGATGATGACGTCGTCGCGCTCCAAGAGCGCGCGGGTGGCGGCATGGCGCATCCGGTCGATCTGTTCGTTGATCGAGGATTCCTTCTCGATGAACGTGTCCGTGCGCGGCACATAGGCTTCCGGCTGGTAGTAATCGTAATAGGAGACGAAATATTCCACCGCGTTATGCGGAAAAAAGCTCTTGAATTCGCCGTAGAGCTGGGCGGCCAGCGTCTTGTTGGGCGCCAGAATCAGCGCCGGTCGCTGGGTGCGGGCAATGACCTGCGCCATCGTAAAAGTCTTGCCGGAGCCGGTGACGCCGAGCAGCACCTGATCGCGTTCGCCCGCCGCGACGCCCGCGACCAGTTCGTCGATGGCGTGGGGTTGGTCGCCTTCCGGCTGGTATTCGGAAACCAGTTCGAAACGGACGCCGCCTTCCGATTTTTCCGGCCGTTCCGGGCGATGCGGCCTCCAGACCTGCGCGGCGCGGAAATTGGGATCGCCGGTTTCGAGCAATTTTTCCAGGATTTCCGCCGTCGCGCCGGAGCCCAGCGTCATGTTTTCGCGCTGCGGAGCGCGGCGGCGCGGCTTTTCGCGCTGCATCGGCGGCTCCTGGCCGAGGCCGAGCCGCAAGGCCTCCCGGTCGTCCAAGGACTCGGGGAGAAAGGGCGAGGCGGCCTCTTCAAAGCCCTGACCGACGAGGGCCGGATTGAGCAGCGCGGCCAGGTGATCGCCGAGCGGCAGCACTTCGGGTCTGGCGGCCTTGCCGCCGCGTGAAGAAGGTTTTTTCGCCATGGCGGCAATATGGGACGGCGAAGCCGTCAAGGAAAGGGCGAAACCGCCTGGAGCCTGTTCCGATCCGATTGAATCGGATCGGGGCTCCAGGTTCTTGTTTTTACACGTTTTCTTCACGCGAACCGGGTTCCGCTTCGCTTGCAAACGCTCTGGCGTCCGGCCAGCAGCCGGTAAAGCAGCGCCGCGCCGGCGCCGGAAAGGGCGTCAACTTCATAGCCAAGTTCGGTGTCGCCCAGACCGATCCGCGCGGCGGCAAAGGACAGGCCGAGGCCGAGCAGCGCTCCGGTCAGGGCGAAGGCGGCGAAGCCGTGCAGGCGCGCGAGCGCGCAGAATTTTTGCGTCAGCCAAAGATTGGCGGCGAGATTGGAGCCGACGGAAAGAATCGACCCGGCCAGCTCGAGCGGCTCGCGCGACTCGCCGGCCAAAGCGAAGGCGGCGACGACGCCGGTGACCGCAAGGCTGGCGACGAGGGCGGCGGGCCGCGACCAGGGTGCGATTTCGGTCGATGAAATCGCCGCTGTTTCGACGGCAGGCGCCTCGCCCGCCTCGAACAGCAGGGCGCGCTGCGCCGGCGTCAGGCTCGGCGCCAAATTTGGCGCGCGCGCCGAGGGCGCCGAAATTTTCGCGGGCCGGCCACGGCGGCCGAAAGGAAGTTTTCCGTTCATGCCGTCATTTTGCCAGCGAGTGGTTCAAAAAGATTTGCAAGGACGATCGGCGAACCGCTGGAGTCGCCATTCCGCCGCATTTTGTTGGGACCGTGTTAATATGGAGCATGATCCAGTCGTCGCTTCTACAAAAACAGCGAAATAAATCCGATGCCGCCGAAAGATGAAAAATCCGGCTTCGTCGCCCTGACCCGTTTCGGACTCGGTCCACGCGGAGATGGCGGCCTCGCCGACGCGTCATCCGACCCGCGCGGCTTCCTCCTCGCCGAACTGGAGCAGCCCGGCGCCGCCCTGGTCGCCGAGTTCGACCTGCCCGACAGCGGCTCCGTCTATCAGGCGCAGATCGAACAGAAGAAGGTGAACGATATCGCGAAACAGGCGCAGCAGCAGCAGATGGCCGCCCAGATAGCCAATGCCGCCGCCACGGCGCCCATGGCGCCCCAAAACACGATGGCGCCCACGGCGCCCCCGAACATGATGGCGCCGGCGGCGCCCCAGAACGCGATGGAGGCGGTGCGCGCCGCCCGCAACGCGTCGCTTAGACCCGGTCCGACGTTTGACTTCCTGGGCGCCGACGTGGAAGCGAGGGTCAAGCGCGCCTGTAACGCCCGCGCCGGGCTCGTCGAACGGCTGGTCGCCTTCTGGTCCAACCATTTCGCCATCGCCACGGCCAAGGGCGGCTATTTCTATCACATGGTCGGCGCTTTCGAGCGCGAGACGATCCGTCCTCATGTGTTCGGCAAATTCGCCGACATGCTGGTCGCTGTGGAAAGCCACCCGGCGATGATATTTTACCTCGACAATCAGCAAAGCATCGGGCGGAATTCATGGATGGGCGTCAGACAAAGGCGTGGCCTCAACGAGAATCTCGGTCGCGAAATCCTTGAGCTGCACACGCTCGGCGTCAATGGCGGCTATCGTCAGGACGACGTCATCGCCCTTTCGAACATGCTCACCGGCTGGCGTTACGCCGACCGCAACGGCCTTCAAAGCCCGCTCGGCTCTTTCATGTTCGACGTCGGCGTCCACGAACCCGCCCCGCAACTATTACTCGGCGTCGAATATCCGCAAGGGGGAGAGAACCAGGCGAAGGACGCCCTGCTCGCTCTCGCCCGCCGTCCGGAGACCGCGCGCCATATCGCGTTCAAACTGGCGCGGCATTTCATCGCCGACCAGCCGCCGCCGGCCCTGGTCGATCGCTTGAGCCAGACTTTTATCAAGACGAAGGGCGATCTCCGCGCCATGACCATCGCCTTGATCGATTCGCCCGAAGCCTTTGCCGCCCCGGCGACAAAAATGCGCACGCCCTGGGAGTTCAGCATCGGCAGCGCCCGACTTTTCGCCCGCGCGCCCATCGATATCCGCCAGGTGACTAGTTCCTTGAACCTGCTCGGTCAGCCGCTGTGGAACCCGCCCGGCCCCAACGGCTTCCCCGACGAGGCCGCCGCCTGGATCTCTTCGCAAGGCTTGAAACTGCGCCTCGACCTCGCGGCGCAATGGACCAAACGCCTGAAGGACCCGCCCGACCCGCGCGAATTGCTCGACGTCGCCTTCGGCGCCGCCGCCTCCCCGGAAACGCGGCTGACCGTATCGCGCGCCGAAACCAGGGCCCAGGGCCTCGCGCTGCTCCTCATGTCGCCGGAGGCGCAAAGAAGATGAGCTTTTCGGTCAATCGCCGCCGCCTCCTCGCCGGCTCCGCCAGTCTCGCCTTCGCCGCGACGATCCCCACATGGGCGAGCGCGGCGACGCGCGACCCGCGCCTGATCGTCATCCTCCTGCGCGGGGGGCTCGATGGGCTGGCCACTGTCGCGCCGGTCGGCGATCCCGATTTCGAGCGCCAGCGCGGCGGGCTTGCGTTGAAAATCAGCGGCGACAGGCCGGCTCTCCCCCTCGACTCGCTGTTCGCGCTGAACCCGGCCATGCCGACCTTCAAGACGCTCTATGACGCAAAACAGGCCCTGTTCGTCCAGGCCGTCTGCATACCCTATCGCGACCGTTCGCATTTCGACGGACAGGACGTGCTGGAAAGCGGCCAGCCGGCTCCCGGCCGCGTCAACGACGGTTGGCTCAACCGCTTTTTGGCCTCCCTGCCCGGAAGAGGCGACCGCGCCTCCGGCGAAGGGCTAAGCATCGCGCCGACAACGCCGCTGATTATGCGCGGCGCCGCGCCCGTGCTCGGCTGGTGGCCGCAAAACATCGGCCCGGCCTCGGACGATCTCGTCAATCGCCTGATGGACCTTTATGGCCAACGCGATGCGGCCCTGCAAAAGGCGCTGGCGGAGAGCCTGCGCGTCGAGGCGCTGGCGCGCATGGGAGGCAGGAACGGCGACCGGCAGGTGAAGGGCGCCGCCGCTTTGCCGCCCGCCATGCGGCAGATGGTGCAAGGCGCGTGGCGGCTCATGCGCCAGCCGGAGGGACCGCGAATCGCTGCAATGTACTTCGACGGATGGGATACCCACGCCAATGAAGGTCCGTCCGGCGGCAGGCTGGCGCAACTGCTCGGCGGACTCGACGGCGCGCTGGACGAGTTGCGCGCCGGGCTCGGCGACATCTGGGATTCGACGGTCGTGGTCATGATCACCGAATTCGGCCGCACCGTGCGCATCAACGGCACGGCGGGGGCCGATCACGGCGTCGGAACCGTGGCTTTACTGGCGGGCGGCGCGGTCAAGGGCGGACGCGGGATTTACGACTGGCCGGGGCTGGCGGATTCCAAACTCTACCAGAACCGCGACCTCGCGCCGACCACCGATCTGCGCGCCGTGCTCAAGGGCATTCTGGCCGAACATTTCGAGGCGCCGGCGGGGCTCCTGGGAACGACGATTTTTCCCGACAGCGCTGCGGTGAAACCGATCGCGGGGCTGGTGGCGTGAGGTTACGGAAGAAGCGCCAAAGGATGGCGAGTTACTTCGGATTGCGGGCATAGGCTGAAGGTCTGGTTCGGGACGGAGAACGGACCGGGACAGGACGGCAGGGTTCCCGAGGCGACGTCGGTCAACATTGCCGACCGTATTTTTCATGTATTCGCAAATTCGAGGCAAGGCGTTTGCAAAATGCAATTCGCGCACGAACGATTTTGGATTGCACAAACTCTTCCGGGAGCCAAGCCACAAAAAATCCTAATAAAATCATATATTTATAAATTTCCGAGCCAATCGCCGCGCATGGCGCCGACCTTGCGGAACATCATCAACACCGCAGTGGACTCCTTGATCGCGGGAACCTCTCAGACAAAATCAAACGATTGGCGGCTTGAAATGAAACGTCTAATTTTTGCGGCTGCAACAGCGCTTCTGTCGCCGCTGACGGCCCAAGCGGCGGCAATCGACCTGTCACGGCTGACTCTTAATGGGGGCGCCACGGCGACAGCCAACGAACTGACTTTGATCGATGGCCAGACCAATATGGCAAGCAGCGCCTTCATGGCGGCTGTTCCTACGCCCAGCCAGTTTTCGGGCTCGTTCGACTTCACGCTGAGCCAGTACAAATGGTATTCTACCCCATCTGATGGTCTTTCGTTCATGATTCAGAACGATCCGCATGGCGCCGAAGCCGGAGGCAATACCAGCAACGGCGGCGGATCGATCGGAACCTACGGAATCCAGAATGCAGTCGGCATCGGGTTCCAGAGCTATATCAATAATCATGCGACGATTTTTTCGTCGAGCAATAGCCCCTATGCTGGAACGCAACCTCTCGGCAATTTCAATCTAGGCTCGCAATCCGTCGACAGGGTGCATGTAGAATTCAATTATGCCAACGACAAATTGAGCTATTCGGCGCTCAACAGCACCACGGGGCAATCCGTCAAGGGCAACAGCATCTTTGACATCGGAAAGCTTGGACCGGAGGTCTTCATCGGTTTTACTGGTGGCTCGGGCGCCTGGACTTCCGTCGAAACCGTTTCGAACTTCCAAATCAGCACGGTCGCCGGAGTTCCGGAACCCGCGACCTGGGCGATGATGGGGCTCGGCTTCGCTGGTCTCGGTTTCCTCGGCTATCGCCGGAACAAGACGGCATCCGCCGCAGGTCCGATCACGGCGCCGACGCTGTGATCGATGTCACACCTGCGCGAGCGCCGTCAGTGCTATCAAACGAATAACGGCGGCGCAAACAGGTCAAGTGGTTGGCGTGGCCGAGATCAGGAAAAACGCAAGAAAGTCACAGCCGATTTAGACGGCGGCCGGCGCACTTCGGATGGCGGCGTGATGCTGCTTTCCATGACGTTGCTGTAGCAATCCAGAGCAATTACATGTGGACGCATCTACGGCGCCCGACTTGAGGATGGAGGAAAAGACATGAGGCAATCAGCGCCGTTGAATCGTTTATTCCTGGTCACTGGCCTGTTGGGCGGCCTGGCGATGCTTGCTTATCAGCCGGCCCCGCCGGCCAAGGTCGCAGCGCCGAAGCCCGTCGCCGCGCAGGTGGTTCCCGTGTTGCTGATCGATAGGGAGCCCCGGGCGACTGCGGGCGCCGGGACGGGACGCATCGGACAATTTGTCCACCGCGATCCGCCCGACCATTGCTTCGGGCCGCACTCGCAGGCGAACGCAGAGCAGCGCTTGCAGTGCGGCTGATCAGATCAGCGCCAGGATTGAGGACCGCAATAAAATCTATTAACCGCGATTGTCCGTGAGTGAGCTTCTTTCCGCCGTGGGTCTTTTGCAAGAGGGAATTATCGTTACGGGCCACGGTTTCCTTTGGAGGGCCTCCGCTCGCCGCATCACGGGAACGACTGCTTCTGCCTTATGACGAGCCGATCACGGCAACGACCGAGCGTCTCAAATGAGCCGATTCCCGCCAATACCAATAGCGCGAAGCCGCCGACTTCGGCGTTTGCTCCTTCCTCCAGACAAGCGCGGGCATGACGGCGTTGTTTAGCTGCGTTCAGAGCCTGAAAATTCCACCTTCCCTTTTTCCCTCCCCGCATTAAGGTCGCGCGGAAAATTGCCGCTGTTCAGGACAAGAAATGGCTTTCATCGCCGACGCGCTTTCCCGGGTAAAACCTTCCGCCACCATTGCCGTGACGCAGAAGGCGCGCGAGTTGAAGGCGCAGGGGCGCGAGATCGTCAGCCTGTCGGTCGGCGAGCCAGATTTCGACACGCCGGACAATATCAAGGAGGCGGCGATCGACGCCATCCGGCGCGGCGAGACCAAATATGGCCCGGTCGCCGGCATAGCGCCGCTGCGCGAGGCCATCGCCAGGAAATTCCGGCGCGAGAACGGGCTCGATTACAAGCCCGCGCAATGCATTGTCGGCACGGGCGGCAAGCAGATATTGTTCAACGCCCTGATGGCCAGCCTCAATCCCGGCGATGAAGTCATCGTCTCGGCGCCTTATTGGGTGTCCTATCCGGAAATCGTCGCGCTGTGCGGCGGCGAGACGGTCATCGTCGCGACACGCGCCGAACAGGCCTACAAGCTGCAACCGGAAGCGCTGGAACGGGCGATCACGCCGCGCACCAAATGGCTGATTCTCAATTCGCCTTCGAACCCTTCGGGCGCCGCCTATAGCGAGGCCGAACTCAAGGCGCTGACCGATGTGCTGCTGCGCCATCCGCAGGTGTGGATTTTGACGGACGACATTTACGAACATCTCGTCTACGGCGATTTCGTCTACAAAACCTTGGCACAGGTCGAGCCGGCCCTTTACGAGCGCACGCTGACGATGAATGGCGTCTCCAAGGCCTATGCCATGACCGGTTGGCGCATCGGCTATGCGGGCGGGCCGGAACAGCTGATCAAGGCGATGGACATGATCCAGGGCCAGCAGACCTCGGGCGCCTGTTCGATTGCGCAATGGGCGGCGGTCGAGGCCCTTAATGGACCGCAGGATTTCATCGCATCGAGCCGCAAAATCTTCGAGGAAAGGCGCGATCTCGTCGTCTCCATGCTCAACCAGGCCAGCCATCTGTCCGTTCATCGCCCGGAAGGCGCTTTTTACGTCTATCCCTCCTGTGCGGAAACCATCGGCCGGACGTCCGCCGGTGGCAGGAAAATCGCCAGCGATGTCGATTTCGTCACGGCCTTGCTCGAAGAACAGGGCGTGGCGGTCGTGCAGGGCTCGGCCTTCGGCATGGGGCCGAATTTCCGCGTCAGCTACGCCACCTCCAATGCGGCGCTCGAAAAAGCCTGCGCGAAAATCCAGGATTTTTGTGCTTCACTGAAATGAAACCTGCATCGGGAGACAGCATGAAGACGAATCGGCAAACTGGGGCGGCTCTGGCCTGCGGTCTTTCACTGGCGCTCGTCGCCTTCGCCTGCGCCGCACAACAGGCCGCCGGGCAGAGCTATCGCGAATTGCGCGAATCCCTGCTGGCGCAGGGCTGGAAGCCGGATGTCAATTATGGCCTCAAAATGATCAATTCCGGCAAGCCGCTCTACCGCTTTCCCGAAGTTTTATGCGGCCCACAATTGTGCAAGGCGAAATGGCGCGACAGCAAAGGCGCCGAACATGCGATCATGATCCAGCGCGGCTATAATGACGAGGAATATCGGGTGATTTCCCAGCAATAGGCGTCCATCGTCCGCCGCATGGCGACAAGCGCGGCGAGAGGACGCCCATCCGGGCGCGGGCCGGTCGCGGGCCGCCTCCTTGTAGCTTTTTGATTTATAAGCTACTTATTCAAACACTCTAAGGCGCGCCTAAAATTTTATGGTGCATTGCAGCAAAGCGCTTGACGTTTTGTGCGTCGCAGCATAAACATTGACTTGTGGAACGGGTTTTGCCCGTTCCGCATGCCCTCCTTGGGCGTTTCCTCCCTAGACTTGGGCCGCTGGGTAACTCCGGCGGCCTCTTTTTATTCCTCGACCAATGCCGACAGGCTCGCGGCGACCCGCGCTGGCGGCAGATCGGCATATTCGTCGGGAGCGCCGGTCCGGTTGATCCAGCAGGTCCGAAAGCCGAATTTGGTCGCGCCGGCGACATCCCAGCGGTTGGACGACTGAAAGGAAATTTTTTCGGGCGGCAAGCCATACCGCGCGCAAGCCATTTCATAGACCGCAGGCGCGGTCTTGAAAATTTTCAGCGCATCGACCGAAAGCGAATCGTCGAGAAAATCCGCCAGCCCCGCCGAGCGGACGGCGCGTTCCAGCGCTCTCGGCGTTCCGTTCGACAGAATCGCGCATTTTGCGCCCTTCGCCCGCAGCGCCGCGAGAACCGGCGCGGCGTCGGCATAGGCGTCGAGCGTTTCATAGGCGCCAAGCAGTTTTTCCCGAGCCCCGGCAGGGATGCCGCCAAGACTCGCGGCGGCGAAATCGAGCGCGTCGCGGGTCAAGGCGTCGAAATCGCGATAGGCCCCCATCAGCGAACGCGTCCAGCTATATTCGAGCTGTTTGGCGCGCCAGAGTTGCGACAGGCGCTCCGCCGAAGGCCCTAAAAAATCCCGGTGGCGCGCGACGGCGGAATGCACGTCGAACAAAGTGCCGTAGGCGTCGAAAACATAGAGCGGAAACAGCATTGCAGCCTCCTTATCGCTCCGGCCAATGCCACGGCGCGGCGTCTTGATCCCTGACGATGGTTTCGCCAAGTTCCTTTTCCAGCCGAATCTCTCGCGCCGCCGCGCCGGACAGCAAAGCCCGCGTCAATGCCGGCGAATGGGTGACGACGATGAACTGGGTCTCTCGCGCGGCTTGCGCGATCAGGCGGGCGAGCGAGGGCAGCAGATCGGGATGGAGGCTGGTTTCGGGTTCGTTCAACACCATCAATTGCGGCGGGCGCGGCGTCAGCAGCGCGGCGACCAGCAGGAGATAGCGCAAGGTTCCGTCCGAAAGCTCCGCCGCCTGCAAAGGCCGCAACAGGCCGCGCTGGAACATGGTCAAGGCGAACAGGCCGCGTTCGGTTTCAACGCCGAGCTTCGAGCCGGGAAAGGCGTCCTCCACCGCCTCGGCGAGCCAATCGCCGCGCCCGACTTCGCATATGGTCTGAATCGCCGCCGCCAGATCGGCGCCGTCGGAGGCGAGGATGGGCGTATGCGTGCCCACCTGGGGGCGGCGCGCGGGCGCCTCGGCGTCGGTGCGAAAATGGTCGTAGAACCGCCACGCGCGCATGTGTTCGCGCAGAAGCAATAGGTCGAGCGCGTCGGAAGGGTCGGCGCAATGGGTCATCATGCTGTCGAAACCCGCCAGTTGCGTATAGGCCTGCCGCCAGGCGCCGGCGGGATCGCGCAAACGCACCGACGGACCGCGCCGATGGGCGAACTGGCTGGCGCGGGTCAGCTTTTCGCCCGTCCACATGGCCTCCGCCTTGATCTGCGGATCGGCGTTGAACATGGAGCGCCCATCGGGCGTGGGCAGGCCGAGATCGATGGCGTAGCCCCACAGATCGGAGGAGAAGCCGAGCCGCAGGCTGACCGGAGTTTTGCGCACGACGCCTTGAACCGGGATGCTCCCCTGCTTCATGCCGCGCGAGAAAACTTCCGGTCCGGCCCATAACGTCGATTGCAGGCCGCCTTCGAGGGCGAGCGAGCGGACGGCGCGCCCCTGCGCGCAGTCGGCCAGCAGGCGGATCGAGCGGTAGAGGCTGGATTTGCCGACGCCATTGCCGCCGCAAACGACATTGAGTTGGGACAGTTCCAGAAGGACGTTGCGCAGCGAACGATAGCCGGAAATCGCGAGCCGCGTGATCATCTCTTGCAACGCCGATGCTGGAGCGGTCTTGCCTGAAAATCCTCAAGAAATCCAAGAAATCATCGCCGCAAGAGCGGCTCCAGGAATGCGGCGGGGCGAAAACCCCGCCGTAATGCGTCAGAGGGCCACCGCGAACTTCGCCTCGGTATTGGCCTTGATCTGGTCGACCGTGACCCCATCGGCCAGTTCGATCAGTTTCGCGCCGCCCTTGCCGTGCTTGTCGATCGAAAAGACGCCAAGATCGGTGATCAGCAGGTCCACCACATGCGAACCGGTCAAGGGCAGGTTGCATTTCTGCAGGAATTTCGGCCCGTCCTTGGCGACATGCTCCATCACCACCACGACCTTCTTCACCCCGGCGACGAGGTCCATCGCGCCGCCCATGCCCTTGACCATCTTGCCGGGAATCATCCAGTTGGCGAGATCGCCGTTTTCCGCCACCTGCATCGCCCCGAGAATCGACAGGTCGATATGGCCGCCGCGGATCATCGCAAAACTGTCGGCGGAGGAGAAATAGCTCGTCGTCGGCAGTTCGGTGATGGTCTGCTTGCCGGCGTTGATCAGGTCGGCGTCCTCCTCGCCATCATAGGGGAAGGGACCCATGCCCAGCATGCCGTTCTCGCTCTGCAATTGCACGCTCACCCCGGCGGGGATGAAATTGGAAACCAGCGTCGGAATGCCGATGCCGAGATTGACGTAAAAACCGTCGCGCAGCTCCTGCGCCGCGCGGGCGGCCATTTGTTCGCGTGTCCAGGCCATCAGATGTCTCCTCCGGCGGCGGCGGCCGGGCTGGTGTGCTTGCGCGTGGTGCGCTGCTCGATATGTTTGGTCGGGTTCGGCACATGCACGATGCGCTTGACGAAGATGCCGGGCGTGTGGATCTCGTCCGGGTTCAACTCGCCGGCCCTGAACAGATGCTCGACCTCGGCGACGGTGATCTTTCCCGCCGTCGCCATCATCGGATTGAAATTGCGCGCGGTCTTGCGGAACACCAGATTGCCTTCGGTGTCGCCCTTCCAGGCGTGGATGATCGATATATCGGCGACGAGGCCTGTCTCCATGACATAATGTTCGTCGTTGAAAACCCGGATTTCCTTGCCTTCGGCGATGATCGTGCCATAGCCGGTCTTGGTGAAGAAGGCGGGAATGCCGGCGCCGCCGGCGCGAATGCGCTCGGCCAGCGTGCCCTGCGGATTGAATTCGATTTCCAGCTCTCCGCCGAGAAATTGCTGGGCGAACAGCTTGTTCTCGCCGACATAGGACGAGATCATCTTCTTGACCTGCCGCGTCTCCAGCAACACGCCGAGGCCGACCCCATCGATGCCGGCGTTATTGGCGATGACGGTGAGGTTTTTCGCGCCCGATTCCTTCACCGCCTCGATCAGGGCTTCAGGAATGCCGCAAAGGCCGAAACCGCCGGCCATCAGCACCATCCCGTCCTTCACCAGCCCTGAGAGCGCGGAACTGGCGTCCGGAAAAACTTTCTTCATGTCTTCATCCCTATTCCAGGAAATTTTTGCCCGGCCACCATATACCAAATCCCGCAGGTGAAAACCTGCGGGATTTGGTTAGACGCGAACGCGCCGCCGAGCTGATGCGAGGGACTCTCCTTGATCGCGACGCGATCGAGGAGAACGATAATAAAGCCGCGATTCGTTCCGGTCTAGACTCGACTTAGAACCGCGACCCAGCCGGGGACATCGACGCCGCCATCCTTGCGCGTCGAGGCGGCGGAAATTTCCACGACCTCGAACCCGTTCGCTTGCGCGCAGGCGGCGACGTAGCCGCGTCCATGCCAAAAACGCCGGTCGGGGCCAATGGAAAAACCCTCGCGCTTGCCATTCTGGACGGTGAAGGCGAGAAGCCCGCCCGGCGCGAGCACGCGCGCGGCGGCGGCGAAAACCGGGGCGAGATCGCCGAAATAGACGAAGACATCGGCGGCGGCGGCGAAATCGGCGCTTGAGCCCGGCTCGGCTTGCAGAAATTCGACGATTTCAGCCGCCGCCAGCCGATCGTAGAGATTTTTTTCGCGGGCCTCAAAAATCATCGCCGGCGACAGGTCCACGCCTGTCAAGACGCGCGCCCGGTCGCGAAACGCCGCGCCGAACAGGCCGGCGCCGCAGCCCAGATCGAGCGCATGGGCGAAAATTTTGCCCGGCGCCGCGCGCTCGACCGCCTGGCACAGGATTTCCGGGCCGCGATAGCCGAGCGCGCCGACGAGATGCCGATCGAAATTCTGCGCATATTGATCGAACAGGATTTTGACGAAGGCGCGCGGCGCAACTGGCGGGGCCGCGCGGGCGCCAAGGTGGGCGAGGCACAAAGCGGCGCCTTGGGCGTCGTCCTCATCGAGCGCCAACGCCTGTTCATAGGCGCCCGCCGCCTCCGCGCGGCGACCCAGCGATTCGAGCGCCTGCGCCATGGCGAACCAGCCGGGCGCCCACATCGGAACGCGTTCGAGAGTCTGCGCGAAAAGATCGCGCGCGGCTTCGAAGTCGCCCTGCCCGGCGGCGCCAAGTCCCCATTGAAAGCGGCGGTCGGCGGCGAGATCGCCGGAGGATTGTTCGAGCGTCATGGGCGGACCGGGCTTTGCTTGAAAAGAACCGATTCGGTCTTGAAAGGACCAATATGCGGCGTCATGCGTTCAGACATTGTTCAGGCGGATCGCATCATGCTGCGCATCAAGCTGGTTTCAAGCCGGGACGCAAGGTTTCGCAGGAGAGAGAGATGAAGGTTTTCTGGAAAAACGGCTGTGCGGGCGCGCTGGTGGCGCTGACCCTCGGCCTGTCTTTCGCCGAACCGGCCCAGGCGCAATATGGCGGCGGCTGGCAGCAGGGACGCGGTCCCGGGCCTGGCCCCGGTCGCGGCCCCGGCCCCGGCCCTGGTCCCGGCGGTTGGGGCCATGGCGCCGGCGGCGGCGGCTGGAACCCTGGCGCCGCCGCAGCGGCTGGCGTGCTCGGCGGCCTGGCGCTCGGCGCGGCGGCGGCCTCCGCCGCCCAGGGCCCCTATTACGGTCCCGAACCCGGCCCCGCCTGCTGGTTGGAGCGCCGGGCGGTGTTCGACGAAAATGGCGATTACATTGGCCGCCGCCGCATCCGCGTCTGCGAGTGACCTTTCAGCGCCATTTGAACAAGGCCCCGCTTGCGCCGGGTCGTCTTGCCGTCGCGCAGGAACGCCCGGGAGCGAACGCGGCCGCAGGCCCGTCGGAAGACGAACTCCGAGAGAAGTCCTTTCGGCTGACGCGGGAAACGCGTCCGCCGACGCTTGTCGCGGCTGGAAAAATACAATTAATGCGAGAACAGGACCGGCAGGGTCATGTGCTTGAGCATGTAGCGCGAGCCGCTGCCGCGCGCGAACAGCGGATAGCGCCAGCCGCCGAAGCCGCCCATCGACAGGAGGTCGGCGCCGTGGTCGGCGGCGAGGTTGAGCAGAGCGTCCATCAGGCCGATTTCGCTCAGCGCCAATTGCTCGGGCCGCGCCGCGATGCCGTGGGAGGCGAGGTGGGCGGCGGCGAGACGCAGGGACTCCTTCTGATAGGCGATAGCCTGATCATCGCCGGGGGTCGACAGGCCGACGACGAGGGCCTCGGCCCCGTCCAGGGCAAGGGTCATGCCGTCGTAAAAGCCGCGCGCCGACGAGCGCGAATCCGACCAGCCGAAAATCGGCCTCGTTCCCACCCGGTCGAATTGCCCGGCGAAAGGCAGGACCAGAACCGGCCGACCCGACTGGACGATGGCTTCCTCGGCGAGAGCGACCGGCGTCAGCGGGTCGTCGCCGCGCGGCTGGCCCAGCACGATCAGGTCGAAATGGCGGCTGAAATCGACGAATTGCGGGAGGAATTCCGCCTCGTCGCCGCGATTGAGATCCCGCCATTCGGCTTTGATTCCCTGCGTCGCGGCGGCGAAAGCCAAGGCGTTCGCGGCGGCGGCGGCGCTATAGTCGGCGCTCGGCCATTCGTTCACCAGCCCCACCGCATGCGGCGCCGCGATACGGGCGAATAGTCCGGTCAGTTGCGCGCCCCGGCTGCGCGCCAGATCGACCGCGAACCGCAGCCGGATGTCGGATTTCTCGTCGCCGGTCAGGTGGACCAGTAAGTTGCAAAGAGCCATGATTGTAACACACTTTCTCTGGACCGCGCGGGCCGCGCGATCAGGCCTGTCGCTGGAGAAACGGATTATGCGCCCGCTCGGCGCCGATGGTGCTCAGCGGGCCATGGCCGCTGATGAAAGTCATGTTGTCGTTTAGAGTCATCAGCTTGTTCTCGATCGAGCGGAGCAGCGCCGCATGATCGCCGCCCGGCAGGTCGGTGCGGCCGATCGAGCCCTCGAACAGCACGTCGCCCACCAGACAGAATTGCATCGGTTCGTTGATCAAAACCACGCTGCCGGGGGTGTGGCCGGGACAAAAGCGCACGTCGAGCCTCGCCTCGCCGAAGGTCACCGCATCGCCCTCGACGAGCCAGCGGTCCGGCGCAACGTTGCGGCAGGCGAAACCGAACATCGACGAGGCCGCTTCCAGGCCATCGAGCAGGAATTTGTCGCCGACATGCGGCCCCTCGATCGGCGCGCCGAAAATCTCGCGCAGTTCCGCCGCGCCGCCGGCATGGTCGGCATGGCCGTGGGTGAGAAAAATCTTTTCGACTTTCGCGCCGATCTGGTCGATGGCGCGACGGATCAGCGGCACATCGCCGCCCGGATCGACCACGGCGGCCCTGTTGGTCGCCGTACACATCAGGATCGTGCAATTCTGTTGGAAAGGCGTCACCGGAACAATGGCTACCTTGATCTGCGACATGGCGCACTCCTCGACAAGACCATGATAGCGGGCGCCGCGCGCGGCGCCTAGAAAATACGCGCATTTTTCGTTTTTGCAGGCTGGCGGCGATAAAACGCAAGCCTGACTATTCGACGAAGCCTTTCGCCGAGCGCCAGTCAAGGTCAAGGTTAGGCCATTTGCTGCACCGCGTCGAAAGGCTCAATTGCACGACGGATTTTTCTCCATTAGCATTGTTTTGCCTGCTCCTTGGGACCTTGTCCGGGGGATGGGCGGAAAAATTTCGCGCGAAGACGAATCGAGTCCGGACGTCCGTCGGTATGAGGCTCCCATAATGAACCGTTACGCCTATCATTTCTTTGAGTTGGCTCAATTGGCGATGGCGCCGTCGCGAGCCCTTTCGGATGTCACCCGGCTGACCTTCAAGAATCCGGTCAATCCGCTGACCTACACGGCGGTCGGCCGCAATCTCGCGGCTTCCGCCGAATTGTTCGAACGTTTGACGCGCCGCTACGGCAAGCCGGCCTTCGGCATCGAAACCGCTTTCGTCGAAGGACAGGGAATCGAGATCGAAGAGGAAGTGGTCTGGCAGCGGCCCTTCTGCCATATGCTGCATTTCAAGCGCCATTTCCTGCCGCCTGAAGCGGTCGGCCAGCCGCGCCTGCTCATCGTCGCGCCGATGTCGGGCCATTACGCGACGCTGCTGCGCGGGACGGTGGAGGCCTTCGTCCAGACCCATGACGTATACATCACCGACTGGATCGACGCCCGCCAGGTGCCGATGAGCTTCGGTCCGTTCGATCTCGACGATTTCATCGACTATGTCAAAGCCATGTGCGAGCATCTGAGCGAGGCGGGCGGCCAACCGTTCCATCTGCTCGCGGTCTGCCAGCCTTCGGTCCCGGTTCTGGCGGCGGTCGCGCGGATGGAGGCCGAGAACAGCCCGCATGTGCCCGCCTCGATGACCCTGAAGGGCGGCCCGATCGACACCCGCCGCAGCCCGACGGCGGTCAACAAGCTGGCGGAAAAGCGCGGGCCGAACTGGTTCCGCAAGAATTGCATCCATACCGCGCCCTTCCCCTTTCCCGGCATGGGACGCCAAGTCTATCCGGGCTTTCTCCAGCTTTCCGGATTCATGGCGATGAATCTGGACCGCCATGTCAACGCCCATCTCGAAATGTTCAACCATCTCGTCGAGAACGACGGCGATTCGGCGGAAAAGCACCGCGACTTCTATGACGAATATCTGGCGGTAATGGATTTGACCGCCGAATTCTATCTGCAAACCGTCGATACGGTTTTCGTCCATCATGCGCTGCCGAAGGGCGAAATGAAGCATCGCGGCCACCCCGTCGACCCGACCGCGATCCGCCGGGTCGGACTGATGACGGTGGAAGGCGAGAAGGACGATATTACCGGGCTCGGCCAGACCGAGGCGGCGCAGGAACTCTGTATCAATATTCCGCAGGAACTGCGCCTGCATTATGTGCAAAGCGACGTCGGCCATTATGGCGTGTTCAACGGCTCGCGCTTCCGCAAGGAAATCGCGCCGCGCGTCTGCGACTTCCACGCCAGGGTCGAGGCCTTCCGGGACGATTGAGGGACGGTTTTCGGGCCGTCCCCGTCTGCCAGAAAGCGTCTGGCGCCGGTTTGCGCCGCCAAAGGACGGACGGGCCAGAACGGGTCTGGACGGCGTTTTGACAAGCGCCGTCGCATCTTGCCGGAACAAACGAGCACAAAAAAGGCCGCCTTACGGCGGCCTTTTGAATATTGGAATTAACAATGGTCAGGCGGAGAGCTTGACCCGATCGCCCTGGTTGCGGCGATAGCCGGCAAATCCGAGACCGGCAAAGCCAAGCAACATCATCGCCCAGGTGGCCGGTTCGGGCACACCAGGCGAGAAGGCCTGGCCGGAACCGAAGGCCTGGCCATCCGCGCCCGGGAACAGGCTGACGCTGTAAGGCGCGGGATGCGCCACGGCGTAAGCCTGGTAGGTGGCGATCAGGGTGTTGATTGTCGGGCTGCCAACGACCGTCAGATTATTGCCGTTCGTATTATACTCGATTGTCCAGATCGCGCCCTGCAAGGCGGCGTAGATGTCGTTCGACCCCAGGTTATGCACGTAATCGTAATAGCCTATATTGGCCAAGGTCTGGATCTGTCCCGGGATCGGCGCAACGAGCGGATTGCCGCCCAAGCCGGCCGGATTGATGGACGAGTCCGCGACGATCGTCCCGAAAGTATAGGGAAGCGCCGGGTTTTGACTGCCGATTCCGATATTGTGGAACAGGTCGATGCAGAACACCGGGATAATGGGGCCACCCGAGGTGGTCAGGGTAATCAGCCCCGAATTCTCGCTCTTGTTGATGGGATTACCATTGATCGATCCGGACACCGTCACCGAGGCGCCCGTGAATCCGACATCGGTAACGGTCACGTTCGCAGCGTTCGCGCCGATCGAAGACCCGGCCGCGATCGCAATAAATGAAGCGCAGCCAATCAGAAACTTTTTCATTTCGCCCCCCTTGAGCGAGAAATTTAAGTATTTCAAGCGCTTAGGCAGTAACCTCACGCTAGAAGGAAAATGCTACATATTCACGCAGCGTCATGCAAACTTGGCAATAAGTATTTGCGGAAATTACGGAGCCTTGGGAAGACGGGTTGTGTCGATTACGGCGCCGCTTCAGGATTAGCTGGAGTATCTTCGATCAATACTAATTCCATGATTTCGTTTATTTTTTTGAATGAACGGTCAATCAGCTTGGTGGCGCAACACGCTAACGCAACGGGAGCGGTCTGAACGCGCCGTTGGACCGCCGCCGTCTGCTCTGGCGTCTATTGCGATTCGCTCGAATCGCAATAGACGCTAGATTGCTTTGTTTTCGCAATGTTTTTTGTGAAAAACCAGCGTCCACGTCTTCGCACATTGCGCAAGAAAATCGGTGGAATTTTTGCACGGTCGCCAGAGCAGGATTGCCGAAAAGGGGAACACGGTTCTCGCCAAAACCTGCTTCAGGAGCCCACTGGCGCCGAGGCGCGCCATTGCGCGAGCATCGCCCGCAGGATGGCCGGCTTCACCGGCTTGTTGATCACCATCACGTCCTTTTCATAGGCCCGCAGCCGCATGTCGTCGGAGCGGTCGGCGGTGATCAGCGCCGCCGGCAATTGCGGTCCGAATTTCCAGCGCAGGGCGACGATCGCATCGACGCCGTCGCCTTCGTCGAGATGATAATCGGCGAGCACGGCGTCCGGAACGCATTTTTCGCGCGCCAGTTCGGTCAGCGCCTCGCGCTGCCCCTGCGCGACGATCGGCACGCAGCCCCAGGCCGTGAGCAGCGATTTCATGCCCTCGACAATACGCGGATCGTTGTCGATCGCCACCACCACCATCCCGACCAGCGGGGAGAGTCGCGGCGCCGGAGCCGGCGAGGCGTTGCGACGCGGCGTTTCCGGCGTCGGCGCGGCGATCGGCGCGGCGACGGTGAAAACCGAGCCCTTGCCGGGCGTCGAGCGCAGCGAGATGGCATGGCCGAGCACCCGCGCCATGCGCTCGACGATGGACAGGCCGAGACCGAGGCCGGGGGCGGCGCCGGCGCCGGAATCGAGCCGCTCGAATTCGCGGAACACCGCTTTCTGCTTGTCGGCGGGAATGCCGATGCCAGTGTCCCAGACTTCGAGCCGCGCCTTGCCGCGCGCGGTTCGCCGCAGGCCGACCAGCACGCGGCCCCGCGGGGTATATTTTAGGGCGTTGGAGATCAGATTCTGCAACAGCCGCCGCAACAGCCGCCGGTCCGAGCGCACCGCCAGCGACGAGGGCGCGAAGGTCAGCTTGAGCCCCTTCTTCTCGGCGAGCGGCGTGAACTCGATCTGGAGCTGGCGGAACAATTCGTCGATGCGGAAACTCGAAAACTCCACTTTCATCGCCCCGGCGTCGAGTTGCGACATTTCCAGCAGGGCGGTAAAAATATCCTCGACCGCTTCGAGCGCGGAATCGACATTTCGCGCCAGCGACCCGGTCTCGGCATTCCCGGCGCCGGCCTCGGTCCTTTGCAGCAGCGAGGCGGTGTAGAGCCGCGCCGCGTTGAGCGGCTGCAAGATGTCGTGGCCCGCCGCCGCCAGAAAGCGCGTCTTGGAAATATTGGCTTCCTCGGCCTCGCCCTTGGCGCGGCCGAGTTCGAGGTTGAGCCGGGTCAATTGCTCGGTGCGTTCGCGCACCCGGCGCTCCAGCGTCTCGTTGGCCGCCTCCAGCGCCTGTTCGGCGGCAAATTGTTCCGTGACGTCGGTATAGGTGACGACGAGGCCGCCGTCGGGCATCCGCGCCGAGCGCGTCTCGATCACCTTGCCGGAAGAGGGCAGCGGAACGCGGAACGGCTCGGCATGGGTCAGCCGCTCCAGCCGGCCCGCCACCAATTCGTCGGAGGGACCGAGTCCGTAAAGGCCGCGCCTGGCGTTGAAGCGCAAAATATCGTCGATCGCCACCCCGACGCGGGTGAAACTCGACGGCAGTTCGAACATGTCGCGGAATTCGCGGTTCCAGCAGGTCAGCCGCAAGTCGGCGTCGAACACCGAAATGCCCTGGCGCGCGAAATCCAGCGCATGTTGCAGCATATCGCGGTTATAGAGCAGGGCGGCGGAAGCATCGTCGACGAGGCGCAGCGCCGCCGCGCTCGAGACATTGCGACGGCGCAACAACAGCGACAGAACCAGCCGCGACGAGGCCGCGCCGATCGCCGAGGCGAGCAGATGCTCGGCGATGCGCAACAGATGAATATCGGCTTCGGCGCGCGGGTCGTAACTCAATCCCCGGCCGGCGAAAAAGGTCTCGAAGGCCTCGCGCGTGCGCTGGGCCCCGAGATAACGGGCGACGGCGGCCTCGACTTCCGAGGCCGGCACGGCGGAGCGCCACAGCCTGAACGCCTGCGCCATCGGCGCCGCATTGCGGTTGACGAAAATATCGGCCTGCAGCCGCTCCAGCGGCGTCGGGCGGCGCACCAGCGAAAACACCACATAGGCGAGCGTGTTGCCGAGCAGGCTCCAGAACACGCTATGGGTCAGGGTTGACATCTGCAAATTGTAAAAATCGGGCGGCGACAGCTCGGGGCGCGGCGGAATTTGCGCCGCAGCGACGATCGCGCGCATCATGCCGGCGTCGATCGACGGCGCGAGCATGGTGAAGGCCCAGATGGTCACGCCCGTCAACAGGCCGGCTATGGCGCCGAGCGCCGTGCCGCGCCGCCAGGCCAGCGCCCCGACGAAGGCCGGCCCCAGCTGGGCGACGCAGGAGAAGGACAATATGCCGATCGAGGCGAGCAGGGTGTCCCCCGACAGCCGGTAATAGCCATAGGCCAGCAGCAGCACGACCAGAATCGCCAGCCGGCGCACGATCAGGATGCGCAGGCCCGCCTCGCCCGACGCCGCGCCGGTGCGCCAGCGGCCGAGCCGCAGCAGCAGCGGAATGACCAGATCGTTCGACACCATGATCGACAGGGCGACGGATTCGACGATCACCATGGCGGTCGCCGCGGAAAGGCCGCCGAGCATGGCGATCAGCGTCACCACGCCGTTTCCGGCGTGGATCGGCAAGGCCATGACGCTGATGTCGCGGTCGATGGCCTGCGGAAACATCACCAGGCCGGCGATGGCCAGCGGCGCGACGAAGAACACCGTCGCCGCCAGATAAAGCGGAAAGGTCAGCGCCGCCGCGCGAATGTCGGCCTCGTCGCGGTTCTCCACCACCGCGACATGGAACTGGCGCGGCAGAAACAGAATGGCGCCGCTGGACAACAGGGTGAGCGTGAACCAGACGGAAAAATCCGGCGGCGCCGCGAAAACCGCGCGAATGCGCGGGATGGACACGGCGCGGTGGAAAATATCGCCCAGACCGTCGAACATCCACCAGACAACAAAGACGCCGACGACGAGAAAGGCGAACAGCTTGATCATCGATTCGGCGGCGATGGTCAGCATCAGCCCGTTCTGGTGTTCGCCGGCGTCGACGCGGCGTGTGCCGAAGGCCATGGCGAAACCGGCGAGCAGGATCGCGACGCCGAACGCCAGCCGCTCCGGCCCCTGGGCCGAGACCGAGGCCAGGGGGTCGACAAGGCCGAAGCCATTGCTCAGGGTCGCGGCGATGGCCTTGAGCTGCAAGGCGATATAGGGCACGACGCCGATCACGCAGATCAGCGCCGTCACCGAGGCGACCGACTCCGACTTGCCGTAGCGCGAGGCAAGGAAATCGGCGATGGAAGTGGAATTCTGGGCATGGGCGAGCCGCGCCACCCGCGCCACCAGCGGCCAGCCGAAGCCGAACACCAGCATCGGGCCTATATAGATCGGCAGGAAATCCAGGCCGTTCGACGAAGCGAGGCCAACCGAGCCGAAAAAGGTCCAGGACGTGCAATAGACGCAAAGACCGAGCGCATAAACGACCTTGCGCGCGGGTCCGCGCTGGAACCGCGCGGCGTGGCGGTCGCCATAGAAGGCGAGGGCCAGAAGACACCCGAAATACAGCAAGGTCGCCGAAACGCTGATCCAGATCGCGAGCATAAGCCTCCTTATAACGCGCGCGTCCCGCGTCGATTGCGCCTTTCTCCCACGGGAACGATGGACGGTTCAGGCGATTGACCCGACGTTCGCCCACAGATTAATTTTCGCCGACCGCCCTGTTTTGGCGCTCCGCCCCGGGGGGAAGGCGCCACATGTTAGAAGTTTTTTAAAAAAATCGCCATGCGCGGTAATGTGCTCGAACTCGCCGTCGGCGCGATCGTCGGCGCCGCCTTCGGCAAGATCGTCGATTCCATCGTCAGCGACCTGATCATGCCGGTGATCGGCGCCGTCTTCGGCGGGCTCGACTTCTCCAATTACTACCTCCCGCTCAGCCATATCGACGGCCATCCGGCCTATGCCGACGCCAAAAAACTCGGCGCGGTGTTCGGCTTCGGCTCGTTTTTGACCGCCGCCCTCAATTTCCTGATTGTCGCCGCCGCCCTGTTTCTGCTGATCCGCGCCGTCAACAGGCTGGTCGCCGCCAAGCCCGCCGAGCCGCCGCCACCGCCGCGCGAGGTCGTGCTGCTCGAAGAAATCCGCGACCTGCTCGCCAGGCGCGGCGACGTCGCGCCAGTAACCCCCTCGCCTTGAACGGCCCCGCCACCCTGATGCCCCGCGCCCTCAGGAAGGCGACCCATAGGGCGTCGAAAGACGCCCGTCTCACGACGGTCTATGGGCGGCTGTCTGGAGGGCGAGGGGATCGTTGGCAGCGACTATGGCGCTTCGTGCGCTTCAGGATTACGCGTTGGCCCCTGGTTCGAGCCGCGCGCCAAAACGGCGCGCTCCCACCATGAAGGGGTAAGGCGGGGAGAAAGAAGGGTGGCCCGCCGAACCTCCTCACGCCTGCGAGGCGATCAGCGCCTTGTAGCCCTCCTCGTCGAGCAGGTCGTCGAACTCGGCGGCGTCGGCGATTCGGATCTTGAAGAACCAGCCCTTGCCCAGAGCCTCTTCATTGACCAGCGCCGGATTATCCTCCAGCTCGCCATTGACCTCGACCACTTCGCCGCCGACCGGCGCATAAACCTCGCTCGCCGCCTTGACGCTTTCGACCACCGCCGCATGTTCGCCCTTTTTCGGACGGGCGCCGATCTGCGGCAATTCGACGAAGACCACGTCGCCGAGCTGGCCTTGCGCGAAATCGGTAATGCCGACCGCGCCGATGTCGCCATCGACGCGGATATATTCGTGATCCTTGCTGTAATAGGTTTTGGACATCGGGGCCTCCAGGATCTGAAGTTTTGGGGACTCAAAGGTTTTTCGGGGCGCGGTGAAAGCGGTTGGGAACGAAGGGCAGGGCGACGACATGGGCCGCCAGCGGCCGGCCGCGCACCATCAGCGCCAGCGCCGTTCCCGGCGCGGAAAAAGTCGGCGGGACATAGCCCATGGCGATCGGGCGGCCGAGCGAAGGCGAAAAGCCGCCCGAGGTGACGATGCCGACGATCTCGCCGCGCGCATTGGCGATCTCCGCGCCTTCGCGCGCCGGGGCCTTGCCGTCGAGCGCGAGGCCGACGCGCCGGCGCGTCACGCCCTCCGCCAACTCGCGCTTGATGCGCGCGTCACCCGGGAATCCGCCCTCCTCGCGGCGGCGGCGCGAAATCGACCAGGCCAGCGCCGCCTCGACCGGGCTCGTAGTCGGATCGATGTCATGGCCATAGAGACAGAGCCCGGCTTCGAGCCGAAGCGAATCACGGGCGCCGAGGCCGATGGCGCGCACCGTTTCGTCGGCCAGCAGGGCGCCCGCGAGCACGTCGGCCTGTTCCGCCGGGACCGAGATTTCATAGCCGTCCTCGCCGGTATAGCCCGAGCGGGTGATGAACAGGTCGGCGCCGTTCCAGGCGAAATTTTCTCCCGACATGAAATCCATTGCCGCGACGCCGGGAACGAGACGCTCCAGCGCCCGCGCGGCGAGCGGCCCCTGAAGGGCCAGAAGGGCGCGCTGGTCGAGGATTTCGAGAGCGAGGTCGGGCAGGCTTTCCCGCAGACGGTCAAAATCCTGCGCCTTGCAGGCGGCGTTGACCACCAGAAACAGGCGTTCTCCCAGCGCGTCCGGCGCGAGCCTGGTCACCATCAGGTCGTCCAGAATGCCTCCTTCCGCGTTGGTGAACTGGGTGTAGCGGATTCGGCCCTGCGCAAGCCCCAGAATATCGCCGGGAACGAGGCGCTCGAATTTCCGCGCCGCGTCCGGCCCTTTGAGAATCGCCTGGCCCATGTGGGACACGTCGAACAGGCCGGCGCTGTCTCGCGTGAAAAGATGCTCGCCAAGGATGCCGCCGACGTAATTGACCGGCAGTTCATAGCCAGCGAAAGGCGTCATGCGGCCGCCAAGGGCGAGATGGCGGGCATAAAGCGGCGTGCGCGCGGGCTTTTCATTTTCTGGATGGGTCATGCGGTCTCCGGCACAGAGCGAGTCGCCGCCGGCGAAACCGGCGGAGCGAGTCGCCCCCTCTGTCTCGAGACCTGAAAGATTTCCCCGGGCGCGCCTGAACGGGCGACCGGGTTACCCCCGTCGGTGGGCGCCTGTCATGGCGCCGCTTTCCAGAGCGTCACCCCTTCGCGGTCCTTGGGCCTGAGCGTTTCCGGGGCGGTTGCGCCTTCGGCGCCGCCGGTTTCGCCTGCTGGCGATTTACGGCGGACTCTTCCGCGGAGGGTCTTGATCTGACGCGGCCACCATTGAGGAGCGCCGCACGCAAGTCAAGCCGGGTTTCTATCGAGCCCAGGTTTCCGGTCGAGCCCCATTTCGGCCGCGCCGGCTCCAGTCACGGCAGCTTGTCGAAACCTTCCTTGAAACCTTTGAGCGCCAGCGGAATGCCGATTCCCTCTTCAGGGGTCTGGAAAATGATGAAAGTGGCGCTGGCGCCGGCGCGCAACTGGTCGAGCAATTTGTCTTCCATCACCACTTCGGCGACGCAACCGGAGGGAAGGCAGCGGACGAAACCGGCGCGGCCGATATCGGCCTGATCGACCTTGAGGCCGAGGCCCGACGGGAGCAGGACGCCGAGCGGCGCGATGACGCGCAGCAGACGGCTCTTGCCGTCGGCGGTCTTGAGCACGATCACCACCAGATTGACGTTGGGCTTGTCATCGGCGGCGACGCTCTGCATCAAGGCGCATTGGTCCTTCGCGGCGCCGGGCGGCGTTTCGCAGCGCATTTCCCAATCGCCATATTTGCCCTTGACCACGCCCTGGGCGTCGGCCGCCGAGGCGGCCAAGGCCAAAGCCATGCCGAAAGCGAGACCGAAAATCGGACGCAAAAAGGGACCGGGAAAAGGACCCGGCGCCAACAGAGCCGCGTAAACAGATCTCAAGACCGATCCGCGACCGTTGCGATCGAACGCCATAATTCCTCCGATTTTCCGCACCGGCCAGACCCTTGGCGATTCAGGCTCCTGCGACCGAGGCCACACGCCTATCAAAAGAGCCGCGCCTGTCAAGCGCCGCGAATGGATTCGGGAGATTTGAGAGAGAATTGGCGTGCGCCCCGCAACGACAGGCGCGACCTTTTGCCGCAGGGCTCGAAAGTCAGGTCGGTTTTGCGCGACGAGGCCCGGCATCGCCGCCGCTTGGCGCGGATGCAGGCAGCGCACAAGGGCGTGACGGCGTTGTCAACCTGACTTCGGCGCCCTGCCTTCCTCCGCAAGGCATATTGATCCAGATCAAAGTTTGTGGTTGGGTCGAGGAAGGCTGAAAGTCTTAAAGTCCGCCGTCGGGCGGCGGGATCACGCGGCCACAGCGGCGCGCGCCAGCGGAACGGAAATGGCAATGCGCAATAAAAGTCCGGTTTCCGGCGCTCATTCGGCGATGTCCGCGCTCAGGCGCTACTCCCTCGCCGCCGGGTTCGGCCTTTTCAGTCTGGCGACCTGCTCGCCCTTTGCGGCGCTGGCGCAACAAGCCCAAAACGCCCAAAAAGTCATTGTGCAGGCGCCCGGCGACGGGTTTCCAGCCCCCGGCCAACTCGGGATGCAGACGCCCAATTCGCCGATCGCCGAGGAAATCCAGTTCCTGCACAATGACATCCTGATGCCGATCATCACCATCATCAGCCTGTTCGTGCTGGCGCTGCTGGTCTATGTGGTGCTGCGTTTCAACGAAAAGACCAATCCGACGCCATCGCGCACCACCCACCACGCTTTGCTCGAAGTGGCCTGGACCATCATTCCGGTGATGATTCTGGTGGTGATCGCCATCCCCTCCTTCCGCCTTTTGACCCATCAGCTGGTGATTCCGCAACCCGACGTGACGATCAAGGTCACCGGAAATCAATGGTACTGGTCCTATGCCTATCCCAAGGACCAGGGCGGCGGTTTCGGCTTCGATTCCTTCCTCAAGCCCGAAGACCAGATCGACCCGTCGAAAGGCGACATCTGGCTGTTGTCGGTGGACAACGAGGCCGTCGTGCCGGTCGGCAAGAATGTATTGATCCAGATGACCGCTTCCGACGTCATCCATTCCTTCACCGTTCCGGCTTTCGGCGTGCGCATCGACGCGGTCCCCGGACGCCTGAACACCGCCTGGTTCCGCGCCGAGCGCGAAGGCGTCTATTACGGCCAATGCTCCAAAATCTGCGGCAAGGACCACGCCTTCATGCCCATCGCCGTCCGGGTGGTCAGCGAACAGGCCTATGCCCTCTGGCTGGCGCAGGCGCAGAAGAAATTCGCCCAGGTCCCCAACTCCATGCCCGCGCCGGGGCAAGTGGCCGAAGCCTTGCAGAGCGGCAACTGAACGCGCCCACATTGAATGGGCCGGCGCCCGCGCGCGCGCCGTCCGAGAACCGAATTCGAGGTAATCCACCATGTCGGCCCAATTCGACTCCCTGCACGACGGCCTGAACCTGCACGCCCACGCCGCGCCCGACCATCCGACCGGCTGGCGGCGTTACGTCTATTCGACCAATCACAAGGATATCGGCACACTTTATCTGATTTTCGCGGTGATCGCCGGCGTCATCGGCGGGGCCATGTCGATGGCCATTCGCGCCGAACTGTTGAACCCCGGCATCCAGATTTTCCCGGCGCTCGCGCACCTTCTGCAGGGCGCCGATCCGTCCATGGCGGTCGACGCGGGCAAGAATCTCTACAATGTCTTCATCACCGCCCATGGCGTCATCATGATCTTCTTCATGGTCATGCCGGCGCTGATCGGCGGTTTCGGCAACTGGTTCGTGCCGATCATGATCGGGGCGCCGGACATGGCCTTTCCGCGCATGAACAATGTGTCGTTCTGGCTGTTGCCCGCGTCGTTCACGCTGCTGTTCCTGTCGCTGTTCTTCGAGGGTTCGCCCGGCATGAAGGGTTTTGGCGGCGGCTGGGTGATCTACCCGCCGTTTTCCTCCAACGCCGGCGCGCCAGGCCCGGCGATGGACTTCATCATCCTGTCGCTGCATCTCGCCGGCGCCTCGTCGATTCTCGGCGCGATCAATTTCATCACCACCATTTTCAACATGCGCGCGCCGGGCATGACCCTGCATAAAATGCCGCTGTTCGCCTGGTCGGTGCTGGTCACCGCCTTCCTTCTGGTGCTGTCGCTGCCCGTTCTCGCCGGCGCCATCACCATGCTGCTCACCGACCGCAATTTCGGCACCACTTTCTTCGATCCGGCCGGCGGCGGCGACCCGATTCTGTTCCAGCACCTGTTCTGGTTTTTCGGTCACCCGGAAGTCTATATTCTGATCCTGCCGGGCTTCGGCATCATCTCGCACATCATCTCGACCTTTTCGCGCAAGCCGATCTTCGGCTATCTCGGCATGGCCTACGCCATGGTGGCGATCGGCTTCGTCGGCTTCATCGTCTGGGCGCATCACATGTATACGGTGGGCCTGTCGCTCAACACCCAGCGCTATTTCGTCTTCGCCACCATGGTCATCGCGGTGCCGACCGGCATCAAGATCTTTTCCTGGATCGCCACCATGTGGGGCGGCTCGATCAGCCTGCGCCCGCCGATGATCTGGGCCATCGGCTTCATCTTCCTGTTCACCGTCGGCGGCGTCACCGGCGTGGTCCTGTCCAACGCCGGCGTCGATCGCGCGCTGCACGAGACCTATTATGTCGTCGCGCATTTCCACTACACGATGTCGCTCGGCGCGGTGTTCGCCATTTTCGCGGGCTTTTACTACTGGTTCCCGAAAATGTCCGGCTACATGTATAACGAGTCGCTGTCGAAATGGCATTTCTGGGTGCTGTTCATCGGCATCAACCTGACCTTCTTTCCCCAGCATTTCCTTGGCCTCGCCGGAATGCCGCGCCGCTATATCGACTATCCCGACGCCTACCACCTGTGGAACGAGGTCTCCTCAATCGGCTCCTTTATTTCCGGCGGCTCGATGCTGATCTTCTTCTATTGCGTCTACGACGCCTTCAAACGCAAGGTCCCGGCCGGCGACAATCCCTGGGGCGTCGGCGCGACGACTCTGGAGTGGACACTGTCTTCGCCGCCGCCCTTCCATCAGTTCAGCGACCTGCCGCGCATCGCCGAAGACGCGGCCCATTAAGTTTTCGCAAGCGGCAAAAGGCCACTTCGCGTCCTTCGCCAACGGAGCGAAAGTTAAATGAGTCTCGTTACCGAAAGCGATGTCGGCCTCGCCTCCTCCGGCGCCAGCCCCTCCGATTATCTGGCCCTGCTCAAGCCGCGCGTGATGTCGCTGGCGGTCTTCACCGCGCTGGCCGGGCTGTTGATGGCGCCCCAACCGGTCCATCCTGTGCTCGGGCTGATTTCGCTGCTGGCGATCGCGGTCGGCGCCGGGGCCTGCGGCGCCCTCAACATGTGGTATGACGCCGACATCGACCGGCTGATGGCGCGCACCGCCGGCCGTCCGGTCCCCTCCGGGCGGCTCGCCGGCGGCGAGGCGCTCGCCTTCGGACTGGTGCTGTCGTTTTTCTCGGTGCTGACTTTGGGCCTTTGCGCCAACTGGCTGGCCGCCGGCCTTCTCGCCCTGACCATTTTCTACTATCTCGTCGTCTATACAATCTGGCTCAAGCGCGCGACGCCACAGAACATCGTGGTCGGCGGCGCGGCCGGCGCGCTGCCGCCAATGGTCGGCTATGCGGCGGCGACGGGTTCCTTGAGCCTGTCGAGCCTCGTGCTGTTCGCCATCATCTTCGTCTGGACGCCGCCGCATTTCTGGTCGCTGGCCCTCGTCAAGTCGCGCGATTACGGCCGCGCCGGCGTACCCATGGCGCCCAACGTCTGGGGCCCGAACGCCACCCGCACGCAGATCCTGCTTTATGCGCTGGCGCTGGCGCCGGTCGGTCTGCTGCCCTGGATGCTCGGCTTCGCCGGATCGGCCTATGGCGCGGTCGCGGCCCTTGGCGGCGCCGGCATGATTTTCGGCAGCTTCATGGTGTTCCGGGTCCGGGACGGCGATCGGGCGAAGAAGATCGCCCTGCGCAATTTCAGCTTTTCGATCCTCTATCTTTTCGCGCTGTTCGCCGTGCTGGTGCTCGAGCGGATTGTGGCGATCTGGACCGGAGTCGTCTGGTGATGCCGACCGAATTTATCGTCAAGCCGCTGACGCCCGAGCAGGAGAAGCGCCGCCGCCAGCGCAACATCGCCATCGCCGTGACGCTGGCGGCGCTGATCGCCATTTTCTACGCCATGACCATCGTCAAGCTCGGCCCCAACGTCTTCATCCGGCCGGACTGACCCTCATGAAGCGCGAGCCCGGTCCAAACAACCCATCCAGCGCGCCGCGGAAAACCGCCGCCGCGCTTGGCGCGCTCGCGCTGGTCATGCTCGCCGCCTCCTTTGCCTCGGTTCCACTCTACCGGCTGTTTTGCGCCGCCACCGGTTATGGCGGCGCGACCCGGACCGCCGAAAGCGCGCCGCCAACGCGGGGCCTGCGCCTGATTTCGGTGCGTTTCGACGCCAATGTCGCGCCCGGCCTCGACTGGCGCTTTACTCCGGAAACCGCCGAGGTGCGGGTGCGCCCCGGCGAGACCGTGACGGTGTTCTTCAAGGCGGAAAATCTCTCAAGCCACGCCAGTTCCGGGCTGGCGCGGTTCAACGTCACGCCCGATCAGGCCGGCGCCTGGTTCGACAAGATTTCCTGTTTCTGCTTCACGCAACAAAAACTCGGACCGCACGAGTCGGCGGAATGGCCGGTGGTGTTCTTCCTCGATCCGAAGCTCGAACAGGACGAATCCATGGCGTCGATCGAGGCCATCACGCTGTCCTACACTTTTTTTGCGCCGCCAAAGGCGGCAGACTCCGGCGCGGCGGAGATTTCGCCCGGCCCGCCGGGCAAGAGCTGAACGCGAAATTTTGATCATACGCCCGCCAGATCGGGCGTAAGGGGAGAATGAACATGGCCGACGGTCACGCCAAGCCCAATCACGATTACCATCTGGTGGCGCCCAGTCCCTGGCCGTTCCTCGGCTCGCTGTTCGCGCTCATCACCGCCATCGGCGCGATTTTCTGGATGAAGCATATCGATATCGGCGGCTTGAAGCTCGGCGGCCTGATCTTCGGCTTCGGCTTCATCGCGCTGCTCGCCATTTTCGGCTTCTGGTGGACCGATGTGATCCATGAGGGCGAAACCGGCGACCATACGCCGGTGGTCCAGATCAGCCTGCGCTATGGAATGATCCTGTTCATCGCCTCGGAAGTAATGTTCTTTGTCGCCTGGTTCTGGGCGTTTTTCGACGCCAGCCTGTTTACCGGCGAGGCCAAGCAATATGCGCGCGTCGCCTTCACCGGCGGCCATTGGCCGCCCAAGGGCATTGAGGCGATCGATCCGTGGCATTTTCCGCTGATCAACACCCTGATCCTGCTGACCTCGGGCACGACCGTCACCTGGGCGCATCACGCGCTGCTCGAAAACGACCGCGAGGGGCTGAAGAAAGGCCTGACGCTGACCATCCTGCTCGGCCTGCTGTTCACCAGCATCCAAGCCTATGAATATTATCACGCGCCCTTCGCCTTCAAGGATTCGATCTTCGGCGCGACCTTCTTCATGGCGACGGGTTTTCACGGTTTTCACGTCATCGTCGGCACGATTTTCCTGATCGTCTGCCTGATCCGCGCCAAAGCCGGCCAGTTCACGCCGACCCAGCATCTCGGCTTCGAATTCGCCGCCTGGTACTGGCATTTCGTCGATGTGGTCTGGCTGTTCCTGTTCTCGGCGATCTATGTCTGGGGCTCCTGGGGCGCGGTGATGGCCGAGAAGTGAGGTTTCGATCTCGATTCCCTCTCCCCGCAGGGCGGGGAGAGGAGGAAGGCACACCCAATGACCGCGCCGCCCTTCCCCACCCGCGCCGCCTTGCTCGGCAAATGTCCACGATGCGGCGACGGCAAGCTGTTCGACGGCTTCCTGACCCTCGCCCCGGCCTGCGACCGATGCGGGCTAGATTATGGGTTCGCCGATTCCGCCGACGGCCCCGCGGTTTTCGTCATCCTGCTGGCCGGCTTCCTCGTGCTCGGCCTCGCGCTGTGGGTCGAACTGGCCTATGAGCCGCCGTTCTGGGTCCATCTGGCGATTTTCCTGCCGCTCACCGTCATCGTCTGCCTCGGCCTGCTACGCCCGCTCAAAAGTTTCATGGTGGCTTTGCAATATCACCACAAGGCCGAAGAGGGCCGGCTGGAGAAATGAGTTTTGGCGCGACTTTGCGCCGCCACTGGGCGCTGTTGCTTTCGACCCTGCTCGGCGTCGCTTTGCTGTGCGGCCTCGGGATCTGGCAATTGCAGCGACTGCACTGGAAGGAAGCGGTGCTGGCGCAAATCGCCGCCCGTCTCGACGCGCCCGCAACCGCGCCGCCCGATCGCGAGAACTGGGAGCGGCTCGATCCCGATGATTACGATTACCGCCGCGTCCGCCTGACCGGAACCTTCGATCACGCCATAGAATCCTATCTGTTCCGCGCCTCCGCCACCGGCGCGGCGGGCGATGGGCCGGGCTACGAAATCCTGACCCCGCTCAGACTGGCGGATGGCTCGGCAGTCATCGTCAATCGCGGCTTCGTTCCCGCCGAACTGCGGGACCCCGAGCGCCGCACAGCCGGCCAGATCGCCGGAGAGACGACCCTCACCGGGCTGATGCGCCGACCCGAGGCGCGCAACTGGTTCACGCCCGCCGACGAGCCCGACAAGAATCTCTGGTTCACCCGCGATCCCACCGCTTTGGCCGCGCATTGGGGCCTTGCCGGCGTCGCGCCTTTTTCGATTGACGCCGACGCGGCGCCAAACCCCGGCGGCTGGCCGAAAGGCGGCGCAACGGTGCTCAAAATCCCCAATAACCACCTGTCCTACGCCCTGACCTGGTTCGCGCTCGCCGCGACCTTGCTGGTCGTCGCCGTCGTCCTGCTGAAGCATTCGATCCGGCTCCAAAAACCAGAAGACCTTAATAATACAGATATATAAATACCATCATCGCGATTTGTTCGGCGAATTCATTTTCCGACGCCGTTCCATTGGGGCTTCACTTAAATATTAAGAAAACATCAATTTCTTGTCATCGTTAGCGGCCAAGCTTCCGGCGTCCCGTCCTTAATCAGGGTTCGCTCATGTTCAAATCCGCTTCGCTTTCATTTTTGGCGCTTGTCGCCGCCGCTTCCGCCGCTCAGGCTGGACAAATCGGCGATGTTTTCGTCATTGCGCTGGAAAACCACAACTTCACCCAGCCCTCGACCTATCATTCCACGCAACAAATTTTCGGCAATCCCGCCGCGCCCTTCATCAACAGCCTGATCACCGCGGGCAATCCGAATGCGGTAAATGTATCCTACGCCAGCAATTATACCAACGTGCCGCCACAAACGGCCGGGAGCCCATCGGGCGCGGGCAATGTCCATCCTTCCGAGCCGAACTATCCCGTTCAATTCACGATGGTTCGCTTTTTCGCGCCTTTTCGATGCCGTCGGTCTTGGGGCGCACGTCATCGACCAGCTTTTTCACCGCCTGATGAACTTTACTTTGATGAACGCGCTGGAGAGATCGGGGGGATGGATCGG
>NZ_CAIUXT010000011.1 GCF_903903185.1 uncultured Rhodoblastus sp. | reverse complement strand
CGTATCGCCAAAACGCAGGCGATCGCCAGCATTGACCCTGTCCGAGGGATTGATGCGCGCGCACCAAGAGTTTTCGCTGACCTTGGCGACAAGAATCACTTCGACTCCGATCGACGTTTCGTTCCGGACTCGAACGCCAGCGAGACGAAGGTTGGTTGTCAAATCCCGCGCTCCATTCGGATGCCCCGCTTTGGTCTTGGGCGTCGACACCTTGATGACGAAAGCGTCGCCGCTGCTTGCCGATCGCGAATTCGCCGGTTCGACGTTCTTGCTCTTTCATTCGTTGCAAACCGTCCGGCAAAAATATAACGGGATCGCGAAATCGTTCGTTGCGTCCGCGCAACGTTGTTGGGGAACAGCCTTCACAATTTCGCGGGTGAGATTTCGGTACAAGGTGCGGCGCTGTTCACCTTATCTCATCGTGCCGATTCTCCATCGCTGCTATCTTCCCGGACCGAGGCGGCCATGGAGGGAACGCGATGGCGCTGATTTCGCTGCTGACGGACGACGCCGCGATCCCGCCGCGCTGGCTGCACGTGGTCGCAGCCATGGTCTGGGTTGGCGCCGCCTTCGCGCTGGCGCGGCTCGATCTGGCCATGCGTCCGCGCGATGCGGATCCGCGTCCGCAGAGCCTGCTGCTCCATGCTGGCGGCGGCTTTCGATTCTGTCGCGCCGAAGAGGCCGACGCCGCCGAGCGGGCCTTGAACTTCAAATAGGAGGCCTATGCGACCTGGGCCATCGGCTTCGCGCAATTGTGCCTGGCTTTCTGCGCCGCGCCGCAACTCTATCTGATCGATCCCGCGCTTTGGGACGCGTCGTCCTGGGCGGCGGTCGTCGTTGTCCTCGGGCTGTTGCCGGCGGTCTGGCTGGCCTACGATCTCGGTTGCAAAAAAAGCGGGTTGGCCGGCGATTTCTTGCTCATCGCGCTCTTTGTATTTACTGCGGCTTTGGGGTTTCTGCTCACCGATCTTTTCGCCGGTCGCGCCGCTTATCCGCTGCTCGGCGCGCTGCTGGCGACGATCATGACGGCCAATATCGCCCTTGTCATCGTCCCGGCGCAAAAGAGACGGCTCGCCACATTGCGCGCCGGCCAACCGGGCTATCCTGACGACGCCAGCAACGCTGCGACGCGGGCGCTGCATAATCAATATCGGGCTTTGCCGGTGGTATTCTTCATGCTGTCCAGCCATGCGATGCTGCTTTTCGCCGCGGTCCGCACAATGGCGCCGCCGCAGCTCTGTTTCTGGCGGCGGGCTTTCTGGTCCGGCGGTTCTTTCTCAAGCGGGCGCGCGGGTTGGGCCCGGACTGGAAACTTGCCCCTACCGCCGCGGAATGTTCCGTCCTTGGCCTGCTGCTCTCGGCGCCGTTCGAGCCATCGCCCGAAAAGGCAGCGGCGCGCTCGGCCGGCGAGGCGATCGTGTCGATGCTGCATCCGGGCAATCAGGCGGCGCAAACCATTGTCGAACAGCATTGCGCAGCCTGCCACGCGGCGGCGCCGCTTCATCCCGATCTTTTTCGAGCGGCGGCGGGGCTGGATTTTTCGACCGCGGCCCAGCTAACGAAACATCGCGCCGAAATTCTGCGCGTCGCCGTTTTTTTCCAGCGCCACGCCGCCGCCTGGCGCGGCGCCGCCTCTTGATGAAGACGAGCGGCGGACACTTTTGCGCTGGGCGCAAGCGGCGCGCTGAAGACACAAAACACCGCGCCGCCTTCTCGACTGTTTTGAACTTTCCAGCGCCAGTGGCGACGAAACCCACCCGGCGCCGGCCGCCGCCGGAAACGATCGGCGCAGGGGCGAGGCGACGAAATGTCGGAAGCTCGAATTTCCGTCGATATCTACAAAATGGCGGTGCGAGGGCGCGGACTGCCGCGTCAGTAAACGCCGGGCAATCCCAGAACAAGAACCGGTTCATTGGTTGCGCTGGCGCAAAGTAGCCCTCGTCGATGATCGGCATGAATGGAGGCGTCCGCCCGCATGGCGGCGCGGCAAAGGAGCCGGGACTTCATGACAAAAGCCGCTGGAGCGCCCGACGGCTCCCGCGTGTGGCAGGCGGAGGATGGGCTTCATGTCGACGTGCGGGGGCTTCCCTGTCCCGAACCGCTGGTGACCGTGCTGAGATGGATCGACGGCGGCGAGGCCGGCGACAGGCTGACAGCGTACTTGAGCCAGGAGCCGCTGCTGCTCTATGCCGAGTTGGACGAAAGAGGATGGCGGCATCGTTTGATCCCGCCCTCTGGCGAGTCGCGGGACGATGGTCCTGTCGTCCTCGAAATCGTTCGGCCCCGTCCATGACCAACGCCGGCGCGTTTCTTGGCTCGGCCAAAAGCCGGCTGTTGCCGGCGTCCATACCATTCCGGTTCTTCGCTGCCGCCGCCGTGCTGCATGTCGCGCTCTGGATCGCCCTGATGTTCGCCGCGGACGAAGACTTCACGGAATTTCGCGGCGGGGCCGGACCATCGCTCGCGGCGGTCCATCTGCTGACGGTCGGCGTTCTGGTCATGACCGCGATCGGCGCCGCCGTTCAGTTGCTGCCGGTGGCGACGGCGCGGCCGCTCGCGGCGGTGTGGCCGGTCAAGGCCGTATACTGGTTGCTGACCCCCGGCGTCATCGCGCTGGTCGCGGGCATGTACGCCGCCCATGTCGGCCTGATGATCGGCGGCGCGGCGGCTTGCGCGGCGGGTCTGCTGCTGTTTGCCGGCCTGTTCGCCGACAATCTGCGCCGGGCCGGGAGCATGCCCCTGGTCCGGGCCTACGGATGGGCGGCGTTGGTGTCGCTGATCCTGCTGCTGGCGCTCGGACTCGCCTTGTCGCTGGACGACAGGATCGGCTTTTTTAACGATCATGGGGCGGTCGCGCTCGCTCACATGCTCCTCGGCGCTTTCGGCTTCATGGGCATGCTGGCGCTGGGCTTCAGCCATGTGCTCGTTCCGATGTTCGCCTTGTCGAGCGCGCCGAAATCGCGCATGGCCCAAGCGGCCTTCGCTTTCG
>NZ_CAIUXT010000010.1 GCF_903903185.1 uncultured Rhodoblastus sp. | reverse complement strand
TGTTGGTTCTGCGCATAGGCCTAGACATAGATGTTGCTATCCATGTCCAACCATTACCAAACACGCGCCCCGCGCCGCCAGAATGGCACCGGGTGGACGCTTACTTTCATTCAGCCGCAGTTTCCGATCCAAAAGCGCTGCAACTTTTTTGGAATTTGTTCGGGCCGGTTTCAGGCGGGCGCGCGAGCAAGACCGAGGCGCGGTCAGAACGGCGCGATGGCGGCGAACAGCGCAGGCGTCGAGCCTTTGGCCTTTTCGGGGGCCAGCGCCGCGAAAATGCAACTTCCCGCCAAGGCGGCCAGCGCCAGCACGCGCAGCAATTGCGGCCAGTGGCACGGAGCGGGACTTTTGTGGCGGCGGCGGCAGGTTTCAGCGAATTCCCGACCGTAAATGGGCGCCATCGTCATGGAATGTCTCCCAACTTGTCAGGAGCTTCGCCCGAAATTGGGCTTGGAGACAGGTTAGGAGCCAATGGTTAAGCCGGCATTAACCAACCGCCGCCGCGCGGTGATTTTCTGCGGCGCATCTGCTGTTTTTTTTAAGGAAAGTTTTATTTGGAGAAGGCGTCGGGGTCCGGCTGCGTCGGCTGCCGGCCGAACTGGGCGCGCAGGTTGCGCGGCGGCGGACTGGCGGCGAGCAGATCGGGCTTGGCGGCGGCGCGCAGGGCGGGGGCGAGGCCGCCGGAGACGGACGGGCGCGCCTGCGATTGCGGCGTCGCTGCAACCATGGAATGGAGCGCCGCGCGATCGACGCGCGCCGGCGCCATCTGGCTCGCGGCGGTTCTGGCGGCGCGGGCTTCCTCGGCCTTGCCCAGGGCAGCAGCGCGCAACGGGGCGGCGGCGGGGCGCGGGGGCGGCAGCGGCGGCGGCGCCAAATCCGGCGACGGCGCCGCATAGGCGAGCGTCAGCGGCGCGGAGGCGGGGGGACGCGGGTCGAGGCGCGACCCATGTGTGATGACTTCCGGCAGGCTTGCCAGTTCGGCGGGGCGCTGCGGCGGCAGCGGCGGCTCAAGCGCCGCCAGCTGGGCAGGACGGCGCGGCGGCAAGGGAACATCGGCCGGCGGCGCGTCGGTTTTCGCTTCATCCTCGACGCGCGGCTTTTCGCTCTCGGCGACCGGCGCCGGAGGCGGAACGGGCGCGGGTTCGGGTCTGGCGGCTGGCGCCGGTCTGGCGGCGGGCTCGGCCATTGTCGGCAGCGGCGCGGGTTGCGGCTGCGGCGCGGCGGCCGGCTGGCGCGTGGCGGGTTCGGGTGCTGCGAGATAGGTTTCGCCGCGCGGCAGGTTGGTTTCGGCGCTGGCGAGCATCCGCCGCTGCTCGGCTTCGGCTGCGGCGGCCGCAGCGGCGGCCGCGGCTTCGTTGCGGCGCTGCTCGGCGATGCTGGCCCGGGCGACGCGGGTCGGCTTCGCCACCGGAGCGGCGTCGCGAATCTCCTCCTCCGCGTCTTCGCCGCCGTTCAGGCCGAACAGCCGGGCGAAAAAGCCGCCAATGCCGCCTCTGTTGGCGTCGGCCACGGAAATGGCCTCGCCGCCCCGGGCGAGAATTTCGGCGCGGGCCTCTTCATAGCCGGCCAGCGGGTGACCGTTCGACGGCAGATGCACGGTCTTGCCGTCGGGAAACAGCCGCACCAGCTGGTCGTAGCTCATGCGCGGCCAATGGCGGACGCCGCCGACGTCGATATGCACGAAAGGCGTATTGGCGTTGGGATAATAGCCGACGCCGCCGCGCTGCATCCGCATGGCGATCTCGCGCAGCTTTTCCATCGACA
>NZ_CAIUXT010000009.1 GCF_903903185.1 uncultured Rhodoblastus sp. | reverse complement strand
GATCTGACCAATTCCAAACTCTACGAGACGCTGCGCGAGGCCCTTGGTCAGGCGGAAAAGGCCAACGGGACCGAAGGCAACGCCATCTTCTATCTGGCGATCGCCGATCAATTGTTCGGCGCGGTAGTGGAGCAACTCGGCAAGTCCGGGCTCACCGATCAGGCGCCGGACCAGAACGGTAGACCCAAATTCTGGCGCCGCGTGGTGATCGAAAAGCCGTTCGGCCACAGTCTGGATTCGGCGCGCGAACTCAACGCCCGCGTCCAGCGAACGCTGCATGAGGAACAGATTTTCCGTATCGACCACTTTCTTGGAAAGGACACGGTCCAGAGCATCATGGCGTTTCGTTTCGGCAATGGCTTGTTCGAACCGATCTGGAACCGCGACCGAATTGACCATGTCCAGATTACCGTGGCGGAAACGGTCGGAGCCGAAGCTCGCGGAAAATTCTATGAGGCCACCGGCGCCCTGCGCGACATGGCGCCCAATCATCTGCTGACATTGCTCTCGATGGTGGCCATGGAGCCGCCCGTCGGCTTCAACGCCGCCGCGATCCGCTCGAAAAGGGCCGACGTGCTCTGCGCCATGCCCGCCGCCAGACCGGAGCGCTCGGTTCGCGGCCAGTACGGTCCGGGCGACGTGTTGGGCAAGCCGGTGAAAGCCTATCGGCAGGAAGCCAATGTGGCGCCCGATTCGAACGTCGAAACCTATGTCGCGATGAGGCTTGAAATCGACAATTGGCGATGGGCCGGGGTGCCATTCTATGTCCGCACCGGCAAGCACCTGTCGAAACGCAATACCGAAATCGCCATCCGTTTCAAACAGGCCCCTTACATCGCGTTTCAGGGTACGCCCGTCGAAAGTTTGCGGCCGAACTGGCTGATGCTCCGCATCGCGCCGGACGAAGGGATTTCCCTGGAATTTCAGGTCAAGCGTCCCGGCTCCACTATGGACCTCGCCTCCGTGAAGATGGACTTTCACTACGACGACTGGTTCCCCAAGGAGGCCAATGTCGGCTACGAGACGCTGATGTACGACGTGATGATCGGCGATCCCACCTTGTTCATGCGCGCCGACATGGTTGAGCAGACCTGGCGCATCGTGCAGCCGGTGCTCGACGCCTGGGCCGACAAGAGCGCGGAACTGCCGGTCTACCCGTCGGGTGGCGCCGGACCGGACGAAGCCGACGCCCTTTTGGCGCGCGATGGCCGTTCCTGGCTCCCGGTCGACGCCGACGGCGAAAAATCGTCATGACCCCGGACCGCCGGGCTCCCGCAACGAAAATCACCGGCCTCGTGTCCGATGTCGACGGCACATTGGTGACCGCCGACAGGAAGCTGACAGCGCGCGCCAGGGCGGCGGCGGCATGACCAGCGGCGAGCCAAAACTGGAAATCCTCGCCGATCCCGAAGCTCTTGCGCGCAGGGCGGCGAATTGGCTGTTCACCGCCGCCACGGCGAAAGTCGGCGTCTTCGCCGTCGCCCTCTCGGGCGGCTCGACGCCGCGCGCGGTCTATGAGCGTCTGGCAGGACCGCCCTATCGCGAGCAATTCCCCTGGTCTCGAACGCACTGGTTCTGGGGCGACGAGCGGTTCGTGCCGCACGACGATCCGCGGAGCAATTTCCGCATGGCGCGGGAGGCGCTGCTCTCGCGCGCTCCGATCCCCGCCGTCAACATCCATCCAATCCCGACAGAAGGCGTCGGCCCTGGCGCCGCCGCCGCCGCTTATGAGAGCGAACTGATGACCTTCCTTGGCGCGAAACAACTCGACGCCAAGCGTCCGCTGTTCGACGCGATGCTTTTGGGGCTGGGGCTGGATGGGCATACCGCGTCGCTGTTCCCCGGAGCGGCCGCGCTTGCGGAGCGAAACCTTTGGGTCGCCGCCGCCACCGATCCCGAAGGCGGCACACGGATCACCCTGACCTATCCGGCAATCGAGAGCAGCCGGCAAACGGCCTTTCTCGTCTCGGGAAGGGAGAAGAGCGCAATGTTCCGGCGGCTTTGTCGGGGCGATGCCGCCTTGCCCGCGGCAGGTCTGCGCCCGGTCGGCGAATTGTGGCTTTTTGCCGATGCGGCTGCCGCTTCGAACCTTCCGGATTGGGGGGCGTCATGAATGTCGCGCTC
>NZ_CAIUXT010000008.1 GCF_903903185.1 uncultured Rhodoblastus sp. | reverse complement strand
GCGCAACACCAACCCCGCGCATTCATTCATTGGTCGCTGGGCTTCATGTCGTAGATTGGATGATGGGAGCCGGATGAACCGAGAGGTTCACGTCCGGTTCTGCGAGGGGCCGAGGGTGAAACTCCCTCGGCCTACTCACCCTCGACTTCGATAAAATTGAACTTTTCGAGGCCAAAATTGCGAGCCAGGCAGCGGAGGCTCAGCCAACCGCGTCAGGCAGCGTTCTCGACCGGCAACTGCGACGTCTCCGCAGCAGCGGCCGCCGATAGCGCTGTCCGGGTCAGGAACGGGGCTTCTGCGGGCGCACTCGCAATGCAACGACCAGGTCGTACACGATGTAACGACGAGGTCGTAAACGCGAGCTAACGCTCGCTGGAGCAGGTCTCGGCCGGCGGTTCAAGCTTGCGAAGGTCGCAGCGCCGGACACGGCCTGATACGAGCCTGACCGCCATGTGCTCCGCGCTCACCGCTGCCGAGACCGCCGATTGCTCCCTTGCCGACGAACGCCGCCGTCTCAGTCTGAGTCCTTCAACGGCTGATCTAGTCTTTTTTCAGCAGCGGATAACCCGAATAAGACTTGTACTCGCCCGTCTTCGGATCCTTGTCATTCACCAGCAGCGGATAACCCGAATAGGACTTGTACTGGCCCGTCTTCGGATCCTTGTCGTTCACCAGCAGCGGATAACCCGAATAGGATTTGTACTCGCCCGTCTTCGGATCCCTGTCGCGTACGAGCGGCGGCCGCCCCGGTTTGTAATAGGCCATCATTACCTCCTGTTTATCGAAAGGCTGCTTCCAGCCTTGCTGCTCCGCTCCGGCGCGATTTCGGAGGCGACGAAGGTGCGGAAGCTTCGTCGTTCCGGTCGTCGAACACAAAACACCTTCGCCCTTCTGAGCGAAGTTACACGTCATCACCATTGCAAGACCGTCTTGCGGCTTGCCCGTCAACTCGCGACGATTGCGCCAAGCGCGATCACGATGTCGCCGCTTAGGCTTTTCCTGCGATGCGCAGGCCCAATGATTCGACATGGCGCCCACGTCAATTGACAGTTTGCACCAAGAGCAACGGCAAATCGAGCGCCTTGTGTCTCGATTGACTGCGGCATATTGTACATTTGCGACGAACCCGGAGAGAAGTTCACAAGCGCCGGCCGCGAGGTGATCGCCTCGCTGACTGAACGCGCAAGTGAACCCAGGAGACGAACCGAAAAAACCCTGCGAAGCAACCGCGAATCGTAAGGCGATCTGCCGACCCAGGGTCTGTCGGGATTATACGCAAAGCCTGTCACGTCGGATTCTTGCGCATCCTTGCCATTGCCAAGGCTGGGCAGGACGGACCGAAACCCTTCACATTTCCCGCCGTATGCTGGGGGGCGCCTGCCTGATACAGGGTTTCGGCTCCTATCTCTCGAACGGCCATTTCGCGCTGTCGCCCTGCTGGCCGCGATGGCGCAGAAAATGGTCGGCCAGAATACAGGCGACCATGGCTTCGGCGATGGGCGCGGCGCGCACGCCGACGCAGGGGTCGTGGCGCCCCTTGGTGCGCAATTCCGCTTCTTCGCCGAAACGGTTGACCGTGCGGCGCAAGGTGAGGATCGACGAGGTCGGCTTTACCGCGAAACGCGCGACAATCGGCTGGCCGGTGGAAATGCCGCCCAATATGCCGCCGGCGTGATTGGCCAGAAATACCGGCCCGTCATTGCCGGCGCGCATTTCGTCGGCGTTTTCCTCGCCGGTGCGTTCGGCGGCGCCGAAACCGTCGCCGATCTCGACGCCCTTGACGGCGTTGATCGACATCAGCCCTGCGGCCAGATCGGCATCGAGCTTGCCGTAGACCGGAGCGCCCCAGCCCGCCGGCGCGCCTTCCGCCACGACTTCCAGCACCGCGCCGATCGACGAGCCCTGCTTGCGGATGTCGTCGAGATAATCCGCCCATAAAATGGCGGCGGCGGCGTCCGGGCAGAATAGCGCATTGCGCGAAACCTCGTCCCAGTCCCAGCGCGCGCGGTCGATTTTATGGGGCCCCATCTGGATCATCGCGGCGCGGATGGTCACGCCGGGGATGATTTTGCGTGCGATGGCGCCGGCGGCGACGCGCGCCGCCGTTTCGCGCGCCGAGGAGCGGCCGCCTCCGCGATAGTCGCGCAAGCCATATTTGACGTCATAAACGTAATCGGCATGGCCGGGACGATAGGCTTCCTTGATCTCGCCATAGTCCTTCGAGCGCTGGTCGGTATTTTCGATCAGCAGCGCGATCGGCGTTCCCGTCGTCCTTTGCGCGCCGCCCGCGTCGGCCATCACGCCGGACAGGATTTTGACCGCGTCGGGCTCCTGCCGCTGGGTGGTGAAGCGCGACTGGCCGGGACGGCGCAGATCGAGCAAGGCCTGGATTTCCGCTTCTTCGATCGCAATTCCCGCCGGACAGCCATCGACCACGCAGCCGAGCGCCGGACCGTGGCTCTCGCCAAAGGTGGTCACGCGGAAAAGATGTCCGAATGTGTTGTGCGACATGCCGGCCAGGGGTTTTTCATGAAAATCCGCGCCTTCTAACCATGAAAGCCGCAAAAGGCCAAATGCCGGCGCCTGCTGGCCTCGAATTGCGCCTGCTTGCCTCGCGCCGCGTCACGGGCTACCTGATTCACCTCGGCCCGAACATTTCAACTTTGAAACGGCTAATCATGCGGTTGATGGGAAACGCCGAGCGGCGGCTGGCTTTCGACGAGCCGGTGTCGCGGCTGGCGATCGCGGCGAAGGCTCTGGCAAAACTCGCGCTCTCGCTGGCGCTGGTCGCCATCGTCGCCGCCCATGCGCGCGGCGGCCTGGCGCGCTTTTTCGCCGTGCTCACGTTGCGTCCCGGACCTTTGCCCGATCCGGGCCTTGGCCTGTTCCTGCTGCTCGCGGCTTTGGCGGTGGCGGCTTTGGCGCTGGCGCTGGCCTTCGGCGCGGCCGTGTCGATCTGGGCGCGCGGGCGTCGCGGCCTCGAGCGCATTTTCGCCACGCTGGCGCTGCTCGCGCTGTTTCTGCCCTATCCGGCATGGCTGGCCTATTCGGCCGGCGATCCACCCTTTCTCGCCGATATTTCCACCGACCTCGACGATGCGCCGGCGTTTTCCGAATCTCCCGCGGCGCGCGCCGGGCGCGACGGCTGGACGCCTCCGCCGCTTGAACGCGCGCAGCGCGAGGCGCAGGCGGCCGCCTATCCCGAGGTCAGGCCGATGGTGCTCGACATGGAGACCGAGGAAGCCTTCAACGCGGCGCTCGAAGCGGCGGGGCAATTGCGTTGGATCGTTCTGGAGGCGATCCGCCCCGGCGGTCCGGCGCGGCCGGAAGGCCATATCGAGGCGCTGGCCTATTCGCCGGCGCTCAAACTGCCCGTGGCCATCGTCATCCGGGTCCGGCCCGGCAATGGCGAGACCCGCGTCGACATGCGCGCCGTAACCCGCTATCTGCCCAACGATCTGGGCGGCGGCGCGGCGCTGATCGGCAAATTGAGCGATGCGCTCGAAGAAAAAGACGACAGCCAATGATCAGGCGCGGATGAAGATTCCGTCGAGCTGCGGCAAGCCATCGGTCGCGGCGAGCCCCCGCGCGCACAAATCTTCGAGATGGGCGAAACTCGTCAGCCCGGCGGCGTTTTTCAGCCGCGGATCGAGCTTTTCATAAACCTTTGCGACGATCTCCGGCACGGTCGTCGGTCCCTGTGCGAGGGCGGCGAGAATGGAGATTTCGCGGACGCGGCGATGGTGGAGAAGCGCCCGCAAGAAACGCTGCGGCTGCGTCACCGGGCCGCCATGGCCGGGCCAGTAGAGCGCGTGATCGATGCCGCGCAGTTTTTCCAGCGATTGAAGATAAGGCCGCATCGCGCCGTCCGGCGGCGCGACGATGCTCGTCGACCAGCCCATGATGTGGTCGCCGGTGAACAGCGCCTTTTCCTCAGCCAGTTCGAAACAGACATGGTTCATCGTATGGCCGGGCGTCGTCACGGCGCGTATGGTGTAGCCGGGGCCGGCGAATGTTTCGCCGTCGGCGAGCGCGCGGTCCGGGCGATGGTCGAGATCGTTGGCGGCATCGAGCTTGTTGGTCTCGCCGAGCGCGAGGTCGCGGGCGGAAAAATGCGGTGCGCAGCCCCAGATTTCCGCGCCCGTCGCGGCCTGCAGCCGGCGCGCGGCAGGCGAATGGTCGCGATGGGTATGGGTGACGAAAATCCGGGCGATGGTTTCGCCGGGCAGGGCGGCGAGCAGGCTTTCGACATGGCTGTCGATGTCGGGGCCGGGGTCGATCACCGCGACTTCGCCCTCGCCGACGATATAGGCGCAGGTTCCGGTGAAGGTGAAGGGGCCGGGATTGGGCGCGACCAGCCGGCGCACCAGTGGCGACACGCGCTGGAGACGGCCGGGAGGCGCGTCGAAGGCGCGCTCGAAACGCGGCTCCTCGTCGGCGACCGCCTCGGATGCGGCGTTCGACAATCCGTCAGTTCCGAGTGTGTGGTTCATGCGCCAGCGCCCCGACCGTCAATCGATCTTGCGCGCCGCCCATGTGCCGCCGCAATAGTCGGTCTGCGACGACCACGGGCCATGGGCCGAACTGCCCCGGACGTCGCCATGGGCGCGCATGACCCTTTGACCGTTCGAAAAATGCCCGACGAACGTGTTGTTTTCATCCACATAGCCCCAAGGCGTCACGCCGGCGGCGGAAATCGAAACCACGCGGCCCTGCTTGATGGCGACGACCGTCTCGGCGCTGGCGGCGCAAGCGCCGACGGCGGTCTGGAGCTGGACCTGCCAATGGCCGTCATGCGCCTTGCCCGCCGCCAAAGTTGCGACGGGAAAGCCCGACGCCAGAATCAGCCATGCCATTAATCGTCCCGCGCGCAATCAGCAGCCTCCCTCTAACGGCCTCGCCCCGCAGGGGCGCCAGCGTCGCTCATGGCCTGCACGATTTAAAGGCGGTTGCAAAGCGCCATGCCTCCGCTTGCGGCGCTGGACGCGAAGATTTTCTTGCACTGCAACAAAAATCTCACGTGTTCAGGGCGTCGCTCAATTGCGCCAGCAGGTCGCCGCCGAGGAAGATGAAATCGCCGACCCCCGCCTCGCGCAAGGGCGCCTCCAGGTCGCCGGGCCTGCCCGCCAGATAGAGTTTCGCGCCGGCGGCGGCGAGCGCCTTGGCGGCCTCGACCGCCTGTTCGGCATAGACCGCGTCGGAGGAGCAGATCACGGCGAGTTTGGCGCCGCTGGCCTTGAAGGCTTCGACCAGCGCGGTGGAATCGGCGAAACCGTCGTTGCCGAGCGCCTCTACGCCGCCGGCCTCGAAGAAGTTCTTGGCGAAAGTGGCGCGCGCGGTGAAGGCGGCGATGGGGCCGAGATTGGCCAGAAACACTTTCGGCGGCGTGGGCGCCGCTTCGGCGCGATCGCGCAGGGCCTCGAACGGCGCGGACAGGCGGCCCGGCGCCAGAGCCTTGTCGCCCGGCGCGGGCGCGGCCGGCGCCGGGACCAGCACCGCGACCGGCTTGCCGTTGATATCGGGGAATTCGCTGGACCCGGTGAGCGGATCCTTGCGGCGCGCGACATTTTTCGCCCGCTCCGCCGCGACTTTCGCCACTTCCGCCTGAAAGGCGCCGCTCGCCAGCGACTTGACCACACCGCCGGCCTGTTCGGTCTGCTGGAATAAAGCGTAGCCGCGCTCGACCAGCGCGTCGGTCAGGGCCTCGAAACCGCCGGAACCCGCCGCCGGATCGGCGACCTTGCCGAGATTGGATTCTTCGAGCAGCACGGCCTGCGTGTTGCGGGCGATGCGGCGCGCAAAGGCGTCTGGCAGACCGAGCGCCTGGGTGAAGGGCAGCACGGCGATCGAATCGGCGCCGCCGAGGCCGGCGGAAAACACCGCTACCGTCGAGCGCAGCAGGTTGACCCATGGGTCGCGCCGCGTCAGCATCCGCCATGCGGTCTCGCCATGCAGGCGGACCGGTTTCGGGTCGAGGCCGCTGGCGCTCTCGATGCCCGCCCACAGACGCCGCAGGGCGCGGAATTTGGCGAGCGTCAAGAATTCGTCGGCGTCGGCGGCGAGCCGGAACGAGACGAGCTTTCGCGCCGCGTCGAGGTCGATCCCGGCGGCCTCAAACGCGCGCAGATAGGCCACGCCGGCGGCCAGCGCAAAGGCCAGTTCCTGCGCGGCGGAGCCGCCCGCCGCATGGACGACGCGGCCATCGGCGACGACGAGATCGCGGGTGAATCCTTTCGATGAGAGCAGCAAAGCCTGTTGCGCGAGTTTCGGGCCGGCGGCTGCCCAGTCTGGAACCTCGCCCCGCACGATGGCCGGGCCGATCGGATCGAGACCGAAGGACAGGTCGATTTTGGCGGGATCAAGGTTCTTGGCCGCCACGAGGTCGAGCCAGCCCTGAACGAGTGCGTCGGCGTCGACGGGCAGGTCGAACACCAGTTTCAGGCCGGCGTCGAGGTGGATGTCCTTCAGCGCCGGGGCGAGCGCACTGGCGCCGGGGAGGCCGAAGCCATAGGCGCCGACCGAGCCGGCAAAGACGAGATTGAGGCCATTGGCGCCGTTTTCGAGATCGGTCAGCGCAAGGGCGTTGGCGGCCTCCGCGTCGGGATGATCGACGCGGGCGACGACCGCCCATTCCCCGGCGGCGCGGAAGGCGCGCGGCTTGCCGGCGGCGCGCGGGTAGAGCGGCTGGATGTCGAACCCGTCATAGGTCTTGGCGACGAGTTTTTGCAGCGGCGCGCCTTTCAGGGCGACTTCCACGCGCTGGCGCCATTGCTCCTCGGTGGTGGAAGAAAAGACGTCGGCGAAGGGCGCTGCATGCTCGGTTGCCGCCATGGGTCAAATCTCCTGATTGGCTGTCTGCCCCCTTTTTGACATTTTGCGAAGCTTTGCGCCAGACGTCCTTTGTCGAAGTCGGGAGAAGGCGACGCGCATCGCCGGGGCTCGTGGGAAATTCTTTTGCATCGGCGCGATAAACTTTTATGAGTAGGGCGGCGTTCCACAACGATGCCGAAAAGGTCTGGAGCCTATGCTGAAAATCTTTCTCGCCGCGCTTATTGCCTATGGCGCCTCGCTGGCCGCGCCCTCCGTCGTGCTGGCCAATCACCGCCATATCGACCATTCGCCCCGCCATCATCATCCCCATGCGCGGCCGCATCACCGCGAATGGCGCCGCCACTGAGGCGAAAGCCTCAGCGTCCGCCGAGCGCATGAACGATCGCGCTTTGCAAGTCGATATGGGGCGGATTGTCGGGCGGCGCGACCGGTTCGGCGCGCAAAAGGCCATTTTCCGGCACGACGCCGATCAGCGCGTCGCCATCGGTGAAATAACGGTCGCCGCCGCCGTTGCGGCCCCGAAGGGTCGGGCCGACGCCCTGAATCTGGAAAAACGACTCGATCACCCCGGCCTTGCCGAGCGATTTTCCGACGAAATCGCGCTCGGCGTCGAGATCGGCGCCAATATGATGCGTCACCTGCAAGGTCAGATGGCTCAGGCCGACGCTGCGGTCATAGCTCGCCGAGGCCAGCCAGAGCGGGCGGTTCTGGAACAGATTGTCGCCGACGCGCCAGAGCCGGATATGGTGGCGATGGGCGGCGGAAACGCCGTCGGGCAGTTCGAAAGCCAGATCCTCGACGCGCTTGTCGTAAAACAATGGGCTGACCGGCGCCGCCGGATCGGGCCGGCGCAGCGCCACGCTGCCGGCGATCTTGATGCTGGAACGCAGGGTGACCGAATCGGCCAGCGTCCAGCCCGCCGTTTGAAAGGCCCATAAGACCTGCGCCTCGTCGCCGACGAGGCCAAAATTGATCGGGTCGCCGGCGATTCCCTGTTTGGTGCGGGTGACCATTTCAAATCCGGCGAGCATTTTTTGCCGCTCCGCGCGCCGCCAGATGGTCGGCAGCGCCAGATAGGCCAGCACAAACCACACCGCCAGGGCGACGCCGACGTAATAAAGGCTCTCGTCCATGGCATCCTCAGTTGGAAGTTTCCGCCTTGTCCGGGAGGATTTTAGCCGATCCGGCGAGTGGCGCCATCACGGCACGCGAAAATCCCCCCGTCGCATTATCGCCGCCTTTTTCGCGCATGTCGGAAGCGCGGCGGAAGACCATTCATCGTTTAAAACCGACAGCTTAATCCATTGTTAAGTGTTTCGGCGTCGTTTTCGCGTCAGCGAATGAACAGCGAGGAAATGCGTGTGGCGTTCAACAAATGGCGGACCGGCCTATCTCTGCTCGGCCTGTCTCTGCTCCCCGCCCTGTCGGGATGCACTACTTTGGGCATGGCGGCGGCGGGCTCCGATGTCGCTTCTACCGTGACCGATGGCGCGGCGCGCGGCGTCGGCGGGCTATTTGGCGCCCCGTCCGATGCTTCGGCGCTTTCGACGCCGATTTTCGTCGTCTCGACGCGCAAGGGCGGTTCGCATTCGACCGAACTGACGCCCGGCGCGCAGGCGCGGACCTCGCTCGACTTCGTTTCCGTGCCGCCCGGCCACAAGGCCGGGACCATCGAAAAGCCGAATTTCGGCGCGCCGAACGCGGACCGTCATTTCGCTCTGGTCGGCCACAGCCTGCTTGACGACGAGGAGTTTCGCGCCCAGATCGCCGCCCATGTCTCGGGTCGAATCGGCGTCAATCGCGACGTGCTGGTCTATGTCCACGGCTTCAACACCTCGATGGAGGAGGCGCGCAACCGGCTCGCGCAAATTGTGGTGGACGGGGAGTTCGGCGGCGTCCCGGTTTTGTTCACCTGGCCGTCGAAATCGGCGCTGCTCGCCTATGGCGCCGACAAGGAAAGCGCCACCGCCTCGCGCGACGCCTATCTGAAACTGCTCGACGAATTGAGCAGGACGCCCGGCGTCGGACGCGTGCATATTCTCGCCCATTCGATGGGCACCTGGCTGACCATGGAGACTTTGCGCGAGTCGGCGCTCGCCGGTTCTCCCGATCTGCGCGGCAAACTCGGCGACGTCTTGCTGGCCTCGCCCGACATCGACCTGACGGTGTTCAAGGCGCAGCTGGCGAGGCTCGACCCGTCGCATTTCTCGATTTTCGTCTCCAGGGGCGACCGCGCTTTGCAGGTTTCGGCGGGCCTTCAGGGCGACCGCCGCCTCGGCGCCATCGACCCAAGCTCCGAGAAGGACCGCGACATGATCGAAAAGCTCGGGGTCAAGGTTTACGATCTGTCCGATCTTTCTGTCGGGCTGATCGGCCATGACAATTACGCCGACACGCCGCAGGCCCTGCGCCAGATCGGCGCGACGATCAACGCGCCGCGCGCCGCCGAAAGCGGCGAACAGGCGGTGATTGACGCCGGCGCCGACCGCAGCGTCCGCCCGCCGCCCGGCGCGATTACGAGCGAAGCCCTGCCGCCGCCGGATGCGGCGGCGGCGCAAACCGCAGCCGCGCCTGTTGATGCCGCGGCGCCGGTCAGATAGCGATTTCGCAAGGTTCAGGGAGAAGCGGGCGACGCGCAGCGGGTTGAAACGCTTCGCCGTCGGCGGCGTTCGAGCCGAGGCGTCCCCCCGACCGAAAAACCAAGATCACTTCATCCCGCCGGTCACGCCGCGCACGATGGCGCGGGCGATGGCGTTGCCGACCGAGCGCGCGACCGTATTCGTCGCCGACTGGACGACCTTCTGGCCGACCGATTTCTGGCGTCCCCTGGACTGGAACAGGCCTTCCAGCGACGAACCGATCTGCGACAGAAACCCGCCCTCGTCGCTTTGCCCGACCGGCGCGCCGGAGGTTCGGCCCTGCGCCCGCGCCTGTAAAATTTCGAAGGCCGATTCGCGATCCACGGCGAGGTCGTACTTGCCCTTGAACGGGCTCGACGCCTGGACTTGCCGGAGTTCCAGGTCCGTGATCGGGCCGACGCGGGTCGCGGGCGGCGCGATCAGGTCGCGCGTCACCATCGCCGGGGCGCCGCTCTCCTCCATCATCGAAACCAGCGCCTCGCCGACCTTGAGTTTGGTGATGACGTCGGCAGTGTCGAAGGCGGGATTCTGCCGAAAAGTCTCGGCGGCGACATTGACTGCCTTCTGGTCGCGCGGGGTGAAGGCGCGCAAAGCGTGCTGGACGCGATTGCCCAGTTGCCCGAGCACGAGGTCGGGCACGTCGAGCGGACTCTGGGTGACGAAATAGACGCCGACGCCCTTGCTGCGGATCAGCCGCACCACCTGTTCGATGGCGCGCAGCAGGGGTTTGGGCGCGTCGTCGAACAGGAAATGCGCCTCGTCGAAAAAGAACACCAGTTTCGGCCTGTCGAGGTCGCCGACTTCCGGCAGCCGGGCGAAAAGCTCGGACAACAGCCAGAACAGGAAGGTCGCATAGAGATTCGGGCTGCGGATCAGCTTTTCGGCCTTGAGCACATGGATGAAGCCCCGCCCGTCGACGTCCTTGAGCAGCAGATCGTTGATATCGAGCGCCGGCTCGCCGAAGAATTTTTCGGCGCCCTGGTTTTCCAGCACCAGCAGGCGCCGCTGGATCGCGCCGACGCTGGCCGGCGCGACATTGCCATAGCGGGCCTGCAGGCTGGCGGCGTTTTCCGAGACGAAGCCCAGAATGGCGCGCAGATCCTTCATGTCGAGCAGGGCGAGGCCCTGTTCGTCGGCGACGCGGAAGGCGATGTTGAGCACGCCTTCCTGGGTGTCGTTGAGTTCGAGGATTCGCGACAGCAGCAGCGGCCCCATCTCGGCGACGGTGGCGCGCACGGGGTGGCCGTTTTCCCCAAATATGTCCCAGAACACGCAGCGGAACTGGTCGGGCTGATATTTGACGCCGATCTCTTTCGCGCGAGCGACGAAGGGTTTTGCGGCGTCGCCGGGCATGGCGATGCCGGAGAGGTCGCCCTTGATATCGGCGGCGAAAACGCTGACGCCCGCCGCGCAAAATCCTTCGGCGAGCCTTTGCAGCGTCACCGTCTTGCCGGTTCCGGTCGCGCCGGCGACGAGGCCGTGGCGATTGGCGTAGCGCAGCAGCAGGTAATCGTAGTCTTCGCTCTTGCCGACGAGAAGCTTGCCGGGGATATTTTGCGGGTCGTCGGACATGGAGGGAATCGCTCTTTCGGCTTGAATATGGCAAGAATAATGCGTGCGGGTCTTTCTGGCGAGCTTTTCGTCCGGCGAGGTCTTGCGCGCAGGGTCAGCAAGCTTGCCGGAGACTGTTTGGCGCCATGACCGACGCATCTGCCGCGCTTGAGCCGCGCGACGTCAAGCCGAGCCTTCTGGCGCTTGCCGCGCGCTGGCGCATTTTCGCCTATCTGTCGGCGCTCATCGCCATCATCGGCCTCGGCGACCCCAACGAGGGCCTGCTCAACCTGCCGGTCTCCTTTCTGCTCAAGAACAAATTGCAGCTTCCGGCGCATGAAATGGCCGATTTCCGGCTGATCTCGGCGCTGCCTTTCTATTTCGCCGCCGTGTTCGGCTTCATCCGCGACTCCTGGCATCCGTTTGGCATGAGGGATCGCGGCTACATGATCGTGTTCAGCCTGATCGGCTGCGCGCTCAATCTGGTCTTCGCCTTCACCCCGGTCTCGACCGCTTCGCTGCTCGCGGCGCTGTTGAGCCTTTCCATCGCCTTCCTGTTCGTCTCCAGCGCCCAGAATGGCCTGTCCTCGACGCTGGGCCAGCAGCATGCGATGACCGGCCGGGTCAGCGTGGTCTGGTCGATCTTCGGCATGCTGCCGAGCGTGAGCGCCTTCGCGCTGGGCGGCAAATTCAGCGACTGGCTCGAGGACAACGACCCCGATCTGGCGGCGCGGACGATGTTTCTCGCCGGAGCGGCGATGACCGGCCTGATGCTGCTTTACGCCTTGTGGCGGCCCGGCGTGGTTTATGACAATGTCCACCACGAAGACCCGGACATTCATCGTCCCCGCGCCGATCTCGCCCGGCTGGCGAAACATTGGCCGATCTATCCGGCCCTCGTCATCTGGATGCTCTGGAATTTCAATCCCGGCGCCTCGACGCCGCTGCAATATCATCTTCAAAACCAGCTGCATGGCACGGACGGCGACTGGGGCGTGTGGAACGCCCTCTACTGGGGCTGCTATATTCCGACCTTCCTGCTCTATGGGCTGCTCTGCCGCCGCTTCGCGCTCGGCAAGCTTTTGTTCTGGGGCACGGTCGTCGCCGTGCCGCAATTCGCGCCCCTGCTGTTCGTGCACTCGGTCAATGACGCGATGATCGCGGCGGTTCCGATCGGGCTCATGGGCGGCATGGCCAACGCCGCCTATCTCGACCTCCTGATCCGCTCCTGTCCGCCGGGATTGCAGGGCACGGTGCTGATGATGTCCACCGCGCTCTATTATCTGGCGACGCGCGTCGGCGACGTCTGGGGTACGAGGCTTTACGAGAATTTCGGGGGCTTTGAAGTCTGCGTGGCGATGACCATGCTGGTCTATGCCGCCATCCTGCCGATCCTGTGGCTGATCCCGAAAGCCTTGACCGCGACCATGGACGGCGAGGTCGCCGAGGCAAAAACTTCGGGCGGCGAGTCGGCGCTTTCATTGACCTGCAGAAAAAGCTAATGCTCGCCGCATGATCTGGTTTGTCCTGGCCCTCCTGACCGGCGTCGCGGTCCTATCCCTGCTCTGGCCCTTGTCCCGCCCCGCGCCCCAACCGCGCCAGGACGCGGCCGACGTCGCGTTTTATCGCGCCCAGATCGCCGAGATCGACGCCGAATTGCTGCGCGGCGCGATCGACAAGGAGCAGGCCGAAGCCGCCAAGGCGCTCGCCGCGCGCAGGCTGCTGGCGGCGGCGCCCGAAGAAAACGTCGTCGTCGTCGAATCGACGCGGACCAAACGAATCGCCGCGGTTCTCGCCATTGTCGTCATTCCCGCCGTGGCGCTCGGCCTCTATGGCCGGATTGGGCGTCCCGACCTGCCGGACCTGCCGCGCGACGCGCGGCGCGCTACCGAGGCCGGCATGGATATCGGCGCCGCCGTCGCCAAAATCGAGGCGCATCTGGCGGGCCATCCCGAAGATGGCCGCGCCTATGAACTGGTCGCCCCGGTCTATCTGCGGATGGGACGGTTCGACGACGCCGTGTCGGCACGGGAAAGGGCGATCGCGCTTCTGGGCGATACGCCCGAGCGACGGGTGCGCTATGCCGAGGCTCTGGCCTTTGCCGCCGATGGCGTGGTTACGCCGGAGGCCGAGGAGCAGATTCGTCGCGCCCTGGAAATTGATCCGAAATACTTGGAGGCGCGTTACTTTCTGGGGTTGGCCGCCGCGCAGCGCGAGGACGTCGAGGCCGCGCGAAAAATCTGGAGCGATATGATTTCCGAGCTTCCGGCCGATTCTCCGGCCGCAAAGGCCATTGCCGAAAAGCTCGCCCTGCTCGACTCGCCGGGACAGCGCGGGCCGATGGCGCCGGGCGCGGAAAGCCCAGGCGGGGTTTCGGCGCCCTCGGCCGCCGCCGCGGCGGCGGTCGCCGCTCAACCCCGGGACGAACAGCAGAAAACCATTCGCGCCATGGTCGAGCGGCTGGCGCAACGCCTCGCGGCGCAGGGCGGCGGCGCGGAGGAATGGATGCGCCTCATTCGCGCCTATAAAGTGTTGAATGAACCGGACAAGGCGCAGACCGCCCTGGCCGATGCGCAAACGGCATTGAAAGGCGACGCGGCGTCGCAGGCGAAGCTCGGGCTTTTGGCGCAGGAACTGGGGTTGAAGCAATAATGACGCGCAAGCAGAAAAGGCTGACCCTTATCTTTTCGGCGCTCGGCCTGCTCGGCGCAGCGGTCGGCATCGTGCTGTTCGCGTTGCGCGACAATGTGGTGTTTTTCTACGGCCCGACCGAAATGACGGAAAAGCAGGTCGGCCCCGGCCAGCGCCTGCGCATCGGCGGCCTCGTCAAGCCCGGGACGCTGGTGCATCTCGAAGGCAAGCGCATTACTTTCTCGGTCACCGACGGTCGCAACGAGGTTCCGGTCTCCTATACCGGCCTGCTGCCGGACCTGTTCAAGGAAGGGCAGGGCGTGGTGGCCGAAGGCGCGCTCGACAAGGCGCATGTGTTCAGGGCCGACTCCGTCCTCGCCAAGCACGACGAGCGCTATATGCCGCGCGAAGTCGCCGACGCCTTGAAAAAACAGGGCGTCTGGCAGGAGGAGGGCGGCAAGGCCGGTTCGGGAGCCAACAAATGATCGATGAGGTCGGACATTACGCGCTGGTGCTGGCGCTGGCGCTCGCCGTCATGCAGATGATCCTGCCGTTCTGGGGGGCGCGGGCGCGCGACGCCCGGCTGATGGCGCTGGCGCGGCCGGCGGCGCTGGCGCAATTCGCCTTTGTCGCGCTGTCCTATGCGGCGCTGACCTATGCCCATGTGGTCTCGGATTTCTCGCTCGCCAATGTGGTGGAGAATTCCCATTCGACCAAGCCCTTGATCTACAAGATCTCCGGAGTCTGGGGCAATCACGAAGGCTCGATGATGCTGTGGGCGCTGATCCTGACGCTGAGCGGCGCCGCGATGGCGGCGTTCTCGCGCGCCATTCCGCCGCGTCTGCTCGCCGACGCGTTGTCGGTGCAGGGCTGCCTCGGCGTCGCCTTCCTGCTGTTCATCCTGTTGACCTCGAATCCTTTCGCGCGGCTATCTCCGGCGCCGATGGAAGGTAATGATCTCAATCCGATCCTGCAGGACCCCGGCCTCGCGATTCATCCGCCCTTGCTCTATCTCGGCTATGTCGGCTTTTCCATCGTGTTTTCGCTGGCCGCCGGGGCGCTGATCGGCGGGCGCATCGACGCCGCCTTCGCGCGGTTCATCCGCCCGTGGACGCTTGCCGCCTGGTGCTTTTTGACGCTCGGCATCGCGATGGGCTCCTATTGGGCCTATTACACGCTCGGCTGGGGCGGGTTCTGGTTCTGGGACCCGGTCGAAAACGCCTCGCTTTTGCCCTGGCTCTCGGGCACGGCTTTGCTTCATTGCGCCGCCGTGATGGAAAAGCGCGACGCGCTCAAAATCTGGACGATCTTTCTCGCCATCCTGACCTTTTCGCTGTCGTTGCTCGGCACGTTTCTGGTGCGCTCGGGCGTGTTGACCTCGGTGCACTCTTTCGCCAGCGATCCGCAGCGCGGCCTGTTCATTCTCGGCATTCTGGTGCTGTTCATCGGCGGTTCGCTGTTCCTGTTCATGCTGCGCGCCCCAACCCTGTCGCAGGGCGGGTTGTTCGCGCCGATTTCGCGGGAAGGCGCGCTGGTGGTCAATAATCTGCTGCTTACCGCCTCCTGCGCCGCCGTCTTCGTCGGCACGCTTTATCCGCTGGCGCTGGAGGCCTGGAACGGTGACAAGATTTCGGTCGGCGCGCCATTCTTCAACCTGACCTTCGGGCCGCTGTTCGCGCCGCTGGCGCTGCTGATGCCGATCGGGCAGAATCTCGCGTGGAAACGAGGCGATCTCCTTGCCGCGCTGCAAAGGCTGTGGTTCGCCGCAGCCTGCGGCCTTGCCGCCATGCTGGCGTTTTATGCCGCGCAGGGCGCGCCGGTCACGGCATATGTGGGCGCCGGCGTGGCGATCTATTTGATCGTGGGCGCCTTCGTCGAAATTTTCAACCGCATTTTCCCCGCCGGGCTGCGCGCGTCGAAAAACGTGGCTTCCCGCGCAAGCGGCCTGCCTTTGTCGGCCTGGGGCACGGCGATCGCCCATGCCGGGCTTGGCGTCACCCTGCTCGGTCTGGCGGCGAGCGGCTGGGGCGCGGAAAAGATCGTGTCGATGAAAACCGGCGAGGCTTATGACGTCGGTCCCTATCAATTGTCGGTCGTCGCGATGACGGCGGCGCCGGGGCCGAACTACAGGGAGGCGATCGCCCATATGAGCGTCAGCCGCAACGGCGCCGTCGTCGCCATGATCGAGCCGTCGAAACGCTTTTTCACCACCCGCCGAATGGGCGTGTCGCAGGCGGGCATCGTCACGCTCAATTTCGGCCAGATCTATGTCAGCATCGCCGAGCAGAACGACAATGGCGCGGTGGACGCAAGGCTTTACTGGAAGCCGCTGGTGTCGCTGATCTGGCTCGGCGCGCTGGCGATGGCGTTTGGCGGCGGCCTGTCGCTCGCCGACCGCCGGTTGCGGGTGGGCGTCGCGCGGCGCGCCGCCAGAATTTCGGGCGCCTCGGCGCCGGCGGCGGGCTGAGCCATGGGTTTGAGAGCCTTTTTTCTGCTCGTCCTGCTCGTTTTGGCGCCCGGCGCCCTGGCGCCGGCATTCGCGGTGCAACCGGACGAAATTTTGGCCGACTCGCAGCTCGAACAAAGGGCGCGGAACATTTCCGCCGGGCTGCGCTGCCTCGTCTGCCAGAACCAGTCGATCGACGATTCCGACGCGACGCTCGCCAAGGACCTGCGGGTGCTGGTGCGCGAACATTTGCAGGCCGGCGACAGCGACGAACAGATTCGCAAATATCTGGTCGCACGCTATGGCAATTTCATCCTGCTCAAGCCGCCCTTCGCCTGGGATACGGCTCTGCTGTGGCTTTCACCTTTCGTGCTGCTGGCGCTCGGCGGCGCCGCCATCCTGAGCCACAGCCGCAGAAAACGTTCCGAAAAACCCGCCGCGCCGCTGTCGGCGGATGAAAGCGAGAAGCTCAAATCGCTGCTGGGCGCTTCTGGCGGCGACGGGCATTAGCCATGCCGGCATGGACATGGCTCAGAAACCGCCTTGTATGACCCCTGCAGTCATATCAGGATCGGCTCACGCATGAAATCCAGCTTGAAGACGCCAAGGCGACGCTTTCTTCCCTCCTGGACGACGCCCTGCGCGGCGAAGAATTCGCCAATACGCGCCACGGCTGCAAGCAGGCGGTTGTTATTTCGTGGGAAACATGGCGTCGGCTATCGAACGTGCCGAGCTTCGGCCAACTTCTTGCGGCGGCGCCACTCGACGACGCCGAACTGCCCGCCCGCGACCCGACCCCGTTGGGTGAGTATGGTCCTTGATCCATTCGTGCCGCCGCCGGAATAGTCTTGCGGGAAAACGCGCGTTCCGCTTCGGCGCCGCCCCCAAAATTACCAAATATTCATGGCGCAGAAACAGAGGCGTAAGTCGCTTCCCGCCATATTGCTCAACGAAGCGACTGCAGAATCGGTTTCCAGCGAAGCGACGCCCCGCGCCGAGTGACGAAAACTTTCCTGCAAAAAGCCCGAACCGTGGTCCTGCCGGATCGTGGTTCGGGCCGTCGCCGCAGATTTCGAATTGTTGCCATGGAGCCCCAGATGCTGAATTGGTCCCCGCGCCAAACCCGCCGTGAACTTTCTCCCTTCCGCGAAAGGCGCCCGTCTCCCATCCGTGTGTTGATGCTCGGCGCCGTCGGCGCCGCGGCGCTGGCCGGCGCCGCCGCCAGCCTTGCTCTGGCGCCGGCCCATGCCGAAGCGCCGGTGACTCAAGGGACGGCTTTCGCCAGCCCGCCGTCGTTCGCCGACATGGTCGATCACGTCAAGGGCGCGGTCGTCGCCGTCAAGGTCAATGTGACCGAAAAAGCCGACGCCGACGGTCCAGGCGAAGGCCTGCCTCCCGGCGCGCCGCAGCTGTCCCCCGACGATCCGCTGTTTCGCTTCTTCAAGCGCTTCGGCGGCCCCAATGGCGCCCCCGGTCCTCAGCATCCCCACAAGGGCCAGGCGCTCGGCTCCGGCTTCATCATTTCGAGCGACGGCTATGTCGTCACCAACAACCATGTCGTGGACGGCGCCACCGAAGTCACGGTGACGATCGACGGCGGCAAGTCGGTTGCGGCGAAAATCATCGGCGTCGACAAGAAGACCGATCTGGCGCTGCTCAAGATCGCCGAAGGCGGTCCTTATCCTTACGTGCAGTTTTCCGACAACATGCCGCGCGTCGGCGACTGGGTGATCGCGGTCGGCAATCCGTTCGGCCTCGGCGGCACGGTGACGGCGGGCATCGTTTCGGCGCGCGGCCGCGACATCGGCTCCGGCCCCTATGACGACTTCCTGCAGATCGATGCGGCGGTCAATCGCGGCAATTCCGGCGGCCCGACTTTCAACGCCAAGGGCGATGTGGTCGGCGTCAACACCGCGATCTATTCGCCTTCCGGCGGCAGCGTCGGCATCGGCTTCGCCATTCCGTCGGAAGTGGCCAAGGATGTCGTCGAGGCGCTCAAGACCAAGGGCACGGTGACGCGCGGCTATATCGGCGTGCAGATCCAGCCGGTGACGCAGGAAATCGCCGAAAGCCTCGGCCTGAAATCGACCAATGGCGCGCTGGTGGCGCAGGCCCAGCCCAATACGCCGGCGGCGAGCGCGGGCATTGCGGCGGGCGACGTCATCACCGGAGTCAATGGCGAGAAGATCGAAGGCCCGCGGGAATTGTCGCGCAAGATCGCGGCGCTCGGCCCCGACGCCAAGGTGAACCTGACCTATATTCACAATGGCGCCGACAAGACCGCCAGCCTCAAACTCGGTCAATTGCCGCCCGACAAGGTAGCCAAGGCCGAAGCGACCCCGGAAAAGGCCGCCAAGACCGCTCTGGCCGGCTTCGGCCTCAGCCTGTCGCCGGCGAGCCAGGTGGCCGGCGCCGGCAAGGAGGGCGCGGTGGTGACCGAACTCGATCCCGAAGGCGCGGCCGCGCAGAAGGGTCTGCGTCCCGGCGACGTCATCCTCGACGCCGGCGGCAAGCCGGTGACCGGGCCGGACGATGTCGTCAAGGCGCTCGATGTCGCCAAGAAGGAAGGCCGTCACGCGGTGCTCTTGCGTGTGAAGTCCGGCGACAACACCCACTTTCTGGCTATCTCCTCCGATCCGTCGTGAGGGGGTCGGCGCAAATTATTGCGCCGTGACTGGCGGCAGACCGGGACACCCCCCCCGGTCTGCCGTTCTTTTTTGAGCTTTCGCAATCCGATGGCTCTGCGCTAAAATGAAAGCATGCGCATTCTCATCATCGAAGACGATTCGCAGGCCAGCGCCTATCTTGTCAAAGCGTTCCGCGAGGCGGGCCATGTCGCCGATTCCGCCGCCGACGGTCTGTCCGGCTACGCCCTTGCCGAGGGCGGAGGCTATGATGTGCTGATCGTCGACCGGATGCTGCCCAAGCTCGACGGCCTGTCGCTGATCGGCGGCTTGCGGGCGCAGAAGATCGAGACGCCGGTGCTGATCCTCTCGGCTCTCGGCCAGGTGGACGACCGCGTCAAGGGGCTGCGCGCGGGCGGCGACGATTACCTGCCCAAACCCTATTCCTTCGCCGAACTGCTCGCCCGCGTCGAAATTCTGGCGCGGCGCCGGCCCGGCGGCCTGGGCGAGGAGGCCTTTTACCGCGTCGCCGATCTGGAGCTGGACCGCCTCAAACACAAGGTGTTTCGCGCCGGCAAGGAAATCGTGCTGCAACCGCGTGAATTCCGCCTGCTTGAATATCTGATGCGCCACGCCGGGCAGGTGGTGACGCGCACCATGCTGCTCGAAAATGTCTGGGATTATCATTTCGATCCGCAGACCAATGTCATCGACGTCCATGTGTCGCGGCTGCGCGGCAAGATCGACAAGGGCCACGACGTCCCGTTGCTGCAAACCGTGCGCGGCGCCGGCTATTCGCTGCGTGAAGGCGCGGCGTGAGCCTCGTCGCTGGCGGGCGATTCGGCGCTGGCCGAAGGGGCCGAAACCCCGTCGGAATCTTCCTCCGCCCAGCGTTGCGCCGTGGCGCCGAGGGCGTCGAGAATTTCCTTCAACTCCTCGCCGCGCGCGGTCAGGCCGTAAAACACCTGCGGCGGAATGGTTGGGCGCTGGTTTCGGAAAATAAGCCGGTCAGCTTCCAGCCGCCGCAACCGCTCGGTCAGGACCTTTGGCGAAATGCCAGGCATGTGGGCGCGCAATTCGCCAAAGCGCAGCGCGCGGTTCTGGCGCAACAGCCAGAGGATGTAGGTGGTCCAGGGACCGGCGATCTTGTTGAGCAGGCGGTCCACCGGACATTCGTCATGGCTGTTTCGGCCTTCGCCCATCGCCGGTCTCCGTTGTCTATTTCTTAGTTTCTTTTAGGTAACTACTTTCAAAAAGAAATCAAGCGGACTATGTCTTGATCGTCGCCGCGTCGGGCGGCGCGATAACAGGATTTCACCCATGACCAAGATCGCCATTGTTTATTATTCCGGCTATGGCCACACCGCCAAACAGGCGGAAGCCGTCCACGCCGGCGCCGCCTCGGTCGCCGAGGCCAAGCTCTACCGCATCGACGCCAACGGCGACCTGCCCGAGGCCGACTTCGCGGCGCTGGCCGACGCCGACGCCATCATTTACGGCAGCCCCACCTATATGGGCGGTCCGGCCTGGCAGTTCAAAAAATTCGCCGACGCCTCGTCAAAACCCTGGTTCGGCCAGGCGTGGAAGGACAAGGTCGGCGCGGGCTTTACCAATTCGGCCTCGACCAATGGCGACAAGGGCTCGACCATCGCCTATTTCATCACTCTGGCGATGCAGCACAGCCAGATCTGGGTCGGCACCGGCGTCATGCCGAGCAACGCCAAGGCGCATGGCCCGAATGACGTCAACTGGACGGCGGGCTTTGGCGGCGCGCTGGCGATTTCGCCTTCCGACGCCTCGCCCGACGAAGCGCCGCGCAAGGGCGATCTCGAAACCGCCCGACTGCTCGGCGTGCGCGTGGCGGAAGTGACGAAGAAGCTGAGGGGCTAAACGCACTAGAGTCGATTGCGATTCGGTTGAATCGC
>NZ_CAIUXT010000007.1 GCF_903903185.1 uncultured Rhodoblastus sp. | reverse complement strand
CCTTGGCGGCGTTCGTCGGCTTTTGAATCCTTCGCGGCAATAATGCGTCGAAGAACTCGACCGGCCGACAAAAAAGCGCGTTCGCATGGCGAGCCGATCAAGGCTCCCGGCGTGAATGCGCGCTTTGCGCCTTGGTCTCGTCTGCGCGGCTGTCAAGCTTAGATTGCAAATGTTTTTTGGTATTTTTTGGAACAATAAGACACATTCAATGTTTTACTCGTGAGCTGGTGATAATATTTGTCTTTATGTGGCCAAAATCCGGCGCTCATCCTTTAAGGGGAATAAAATATGTCGAGCACGACTGACAAGATTTCAGGGATCGCCAACGAGATCGCCGGCAAAACCAAGCAGGCGGCAGGGAAGGCTTTGGGCGACAGCAAGCTGCGCGCCGATGGCGTCGGCCAGGAAGCCAAAGGCCACGCCCAGAAGGCGGTGGGCGACGCCAAGGACGCCGTCAAGAAGGTCGTCGACAAGGCTTGATTACGCCTGGGTCGATGGCGATTCGGTTGAATCGCCATCGACTCCGGATTGCTTTGTTTTCGCATTTTTTTGCGAAAAACCGGCGTCCACTTTTTCGCGCCTTGCGCCAGCTCCGTGCGGCAGCGTTTTGTCACGCCATAACGATTCTGGCGCGGCACACCAAACCTATATTGGAGCGTTTTCAAGCGACGTGGACTCGGTTCGCGTGACCCGAAGGGCCGCGTTAGCGAATAAAACATTTCAAAACAACAAACCAGAGCCCCGATCCGATTCTGTCGGATCGGAAAAGGCTCCAGGCGTGGCGGGGCTTGTCGAATGTTCGCCCCCGTCGCCCCAGTCCACTTCCCTCGATCGGGTGGCGCGTGACGAAAGAAAATGACGCGGATTTCATGCGCGAGGCCCTGCGGGTCGCGATGGAGCGCGGCGGCGATCCGAGCCTCGCGCCCATCGGTTGCGTCATCGTCCTCGACGGCAAGGTCGTCGCGCGTGAGCGGAACCATGTTGAAGATAAGTGCGACGTCAGCGCGCATGCCGAAATCGAAGCCTTGCGTGCGGCGGGCAAGGGACGAAAGAATGGCGAATTGCGGGGAGCCACCGTCTACACGACTTTGCAACCTTGCGGGATGTGCACCATGGCGCTGATCTGGGCGAAGGTCGCACGCATCGTCTATGGCGCGGGACGCGTGGACGTGAACAGCCTTTATTTCGAGGCCCGACATATCGACACGCTTGATTTTGTCGCTCAAGCCTATCGCGAGGACATTTCCATCGAAGGCGGCCTATTGCGCGAGGAATGCGCGCAGCTCTACTGGCGACCCTGGGACAAGCCGCCGGGCGCGCAAAAAGCCAATCTCTGAACGCCGCCTCACGGCCATGGCCCAAATTGGCGAATCCGCCCTTGGCGGCTGTTTCAATGAATTTCCGTCGTTCAAAGTTGAAATTCTTTAGCATGGCCTTGCCCCGAGCCATATTACGGAGACGTAATCGTGATCGATGCCATTCGGTTTCATCGTTCAGCTCGGGTGGTCGATGCCTTTCCGGGCAAGCGTTCGCCAAACTCACGCGAATTTTGCCACGGCAGCCTTGAAAAACGCGCGTCAGGAACACGACGATGGAGAAAACCAAGAGTATGTGAATGATCCCTCCAAGGGTGTAGGCAGTGACCACGCCTAAGAGGCAGGGGATAAAAAAAAAGATCGCGACGTTTCAAGTACTTGTGAAGCTCCGTTTAAGGCTCTCAATTGACGACTATTGCCTAACGGGGAACTCCGTCATGTCCTAGATCGAATTCAGAGGCCGTCGCAATGACATCAATATTTTTGGCAAAGTCCGAAGGCATCGATTTCAGGAAACGATTGAACTTCGGATTGGACTTCGACCGCAGGGTGCAAGGACGGCGGTCAATGTGCTGGGCGGGACGGGACCGGCAGCCTATCTCGGCGTCTGCAACCGCTTGTTGCCTCCGGCAAGTCCTGCATAGCGGTCATGTGTCACCCTGTGCGCGTACTCAGCGCCACAGTTTGCGCAGGCGTAAATTTGGGCTTCGATGCCAAAACCGTGGCCGTCTGACGCAACCAGTTTGAACAGCAACTCGCCACCGCACCGGTCGCAATGTCCGGTCGGAATCGGTTCGACGAGTGTACGCATTTTCAACTTCCTTTCGTCGGCAATAAGCCACCCAAGTCGGAAGCGCCAAAAAAGGCAGTTCGGATCGATGCGATCCTTAGTGGGCGACAATTGTCGTTTGCGCAGTGCCTCGACCGCACAAATATCCTTCGGAGGCGGCGATTAAGGTAGAATCGGAAAATACCTAAATGCAGAAGTATCGGACACCGCCGCAGGTTAAAGCGTTCCGCGCGCTGGCCCGTGAGCCGTTTTGACGCATGGTTAACACTTCTCTGCGTAAAGCCATCCGGCGCGTTGCAAAAGCCGGGGAATACAAGTGGCTTGGCTTAAAAACATGGTCTCGGAGCCTGGCTCGAAAATTAAGCGAGGCTGATTTTCGTCCGCGCCAATCGCCGATGGCGACCGGAATTTCCCTCGATCTGTTTCATTTTGGCGACATGGGGACACAAAGCCTGCGTCCGTGCGATTGCGCAACTGATCGCCTTATAACAAACCGCATCCCCTCGTCCGGTATCCTGATCCTCGGCCGCGCATAAGCTGAGCAGTTTCCGAACCTATCCTGGCGGATGGCGCGCGGGACAATAGCGCCAATGCAGGGTTGCCGAAATAACGGGATGGCTCAGCGCCTCAACCCTGCTTCGAGGGTCTTCCCCCGCTGCGGGAACGGCTCGCGCCCGCGATTGTCATCCTTGGAAAGTCGTAATGGCCAGGAGACTGGAATGATTGGGAAACCAAAATCCGAAACCGATGAAAAGCGGAAGCGCGACGAGACAGATGAAAAGCTTGAAGTGGAGCTGGAAGACTCGTTCCCGGCAAGCGATCCACCGTCATTGACGCAACCTAGCGCGGCCGGGGCGCCTGATCACAAGGACGACAAAGCGAAATAGAACTTCGAGTCGATCCCTCTGCCCTCCGAACATTTGTCCGATCTACTTGCAGAATATGCTTCCGATGATATGCAAGGGTGTGTTCGCCGGCGCGGCTTTAATGCCGCGCCAATCCGGGCGTCAAGAATGCCACCCTCGATCCGCCGCCCTCCCAGCGGAGTTGGCGCAACCTCGCGTCGCGCGTAAAAGAAGTTTCGTCCTGAAATACGAGGACACCGAACGATAAAAGTTCCTGCCGCCTGCATTCGCAACGGTCATCACCTGCCGTCGACGCCCACTGCTATTCGGCGTGTGGTATAGAACGTCAAGTTACAACTCGGTTGGCTCGAAAAAGCCATTGGCTGTGGACCGCGAACGACGCCTCGCGCCGCAGGAAGTTTTGGGCTGACCTCGCCACCGCCCACCAAACTTCTCATCGAAGGGCTAATCATGTCAGCGCGGTCAACGCGGCAACAGCCCAAGCCGCCGCGACTGGCGCCACGATGCCCGGCGTGATGCGGAGCGCGAAGCCCCGCGAACCCGTTCCGAACGCCATGGCTAGCTTAGCCAAAGCATTGCTAGTGATCGCCGCCAGGATCGGCAGCACCGCTTCCTTCGGCGTTATCTTCGCCGAGGCCGCCAAGGAGGCGACCGAGATCGAGGCGGAATGTGCATCGACGAATCCCGCAACGACGGCCCCCACGGCGACGCCGGTGTCGCCAAGCCATTGCTTCAATGCCGCAGCGAGAACCAGCATGACGGTCATCATCGCCGCAAGCGCGAGGGCGGTCCAAACGCTGAAGGCGCGTCCTGGTTCCGCATCGGCTGCGGAGCGTGCCTCCGGTGTCCCGGCGCGCAGCGCAAAGGCGAAACCATAAAGCGCTGCGACGATGGCGCCGGCGGTCAGCGCCGGCGCCATCGCAAAAAGGGTAGGTCGTGTGATTGTCGCGAGCAGAATGGCCAGTTGGACGAAGGTCGCCACGGTCGAAAACGTGGCCCCGGCGACCGCCGCCCTCATGCTTAAAGGGTCCTTCGCTGCTCTTCCGGCCATTGAGCCGATTGTCGCCGTGCTCGAGACGAAGCCGGATGCGAGGCCGGCGACGGGCAGCCCGAAGCGCGTCCCCAGCGCCCGTGTCGCAACATGCCCGCAAGCGCCAAGCGCAAGGACAAGGACAACCAGGAACCATATATTATTGGGGTTCAGCGCCTCGAAAGGCCCCAGATAGCGGTCTGGCAACTGTGGCCAGATGACTAACGTCGCGACAGCAAAGACCAGGCCGTCTGTGACCTCCGCGGCTGTCAGCGTTTGCATAACGAAGCGATGAAGGGGCGCCTTCGCAGCGAATAGGATGGCGACCGCTGCGCCGAGTCCGGCGGCGAGCGCCGTATCGGACATAGCGAGCCCCCCGAGGAAGGGCGTCACAATAAGGCCGATTTCGGTCGTGAGACCCGGGTCTTCTTGGTGACCCACGAAATAGGACAGCGCGGCAAGCACCGCCACGCCAATAGCGCCAACCGCCAGAAGCGGAACCCCGCCAACATGAGTGGCGATAGCCCCGAGCAGCGACACAAGCGCGAATGTCCTTATGCCTGCGGGGCGGCGGGCCAATCCCTCGCCCTTCGAACGTTCCCGTTCCAAGCCAATTAACAAGCCGATCCCGACCGCCACTGCGAAATTCAGCCACGGAGCCGGGATCATCGAGCCGCTTCCAATCCGGGCAGCCTGCGAGCCGAAGCGCCAAGCCATTCGTGGTCTCTACCCCTCATCAACGGACGCTTTCTGCGAGCAAACATGGCTCCGACCCGCCCGCATTCCGCGCGGAGACGAACTGCCTTGGGGCCTCTCGGGATTATAAACAATAATGGGTTTAATCAATGCGAGGCGCCTCGCAGATGCGATCTTCCCCGTCGGATGGGACGCGGCGTCTGGAGGCGCCACGACATGGTCGGATATGCGATCGGCAATGCGGGCTGGAAAGAACACGGATGCATATGTCACGAGACCTGTGCGCGGGTTGGGGCTTCTTGGTTTTTGGACGGAATATCTTTGAAGGCGCTTGTCGGCGGAGTGCAAAACAGGGGTGGGGGTCCGGCGTCGCCGGTCTTCGCCGGCATCGGCTTTGAGGCGCCTTGCGCGCTCAGCTTGTCTGGAGGCGCCAGTAGCGCTTGTAGTTATAGGCGATCGTTGCGAGATGGATTTGTAAGGCCGCCTTGGCGAGGCCGATCCATCGCATCTGACGCAATCGGTAGCTTCGCTTCCAGGTGCCGAAGATTTTCTCGACCCGGGCGCGAATAGGGCGAAGCGGGCGGTTGATTTCCTCAAACCGCTGTGCAGGTTTTCCGCGCTGTCCATTGCGCAAAATCCTGGGCGTTCCGCCAGCGCGCAAGATAGCCTTTTCAATCGATAGCGCGTCGTAGGCTTTGTCGCCATAAACCTCGCCCGGTTCATCTGGAATGATTTCCAGCCCTACACTGACATCGGCTTCGTTGGCTGGCGTGACAATGACTTCGCGGATCAGACCGGTGTCGCGATCAACTGCGACATGGGCTTTGTAGCCATGAACCGGAGCCTTATTCTTACGTTTGGCCCATCTGGCTTCGCCATCGCCCTTGCTGGCGGAGGCGATGATCGTGGCGTCGATCAGCGTACCCTTGCGGACGGCTGCGCCCTTGGCCTCAAGTTGCAATGTGATGGTCTCGAACAGCGAACGGTCGAGACCGTTTGCGATCAGCATCCGGCGAAACCGAACAAAGGCTGTCCGCTCAGGCGTCGCCTCATCGCGTGAAAATCCGCAGAACCGGCGGAAACTGGCTCGATCGGTCAGGGCTTCGGCAAGAGCCACATCCGACAGATCGTACCAGGTCGCCAGCAACAAGGCTTTGAACATAGACAGCGGCGGCCAGGCCGGTTCTCCTTTCGCGGCAGAATAAACAGGCGAAAGAAGCTGCGCCGGGACCTTAAAATCCAGCGCCGACAGAAGTTCATCAAGGCCCATCACGCGATCCGCTGCGCGATCAAAACCAAACCGCTCTTGACCAATCGACCGCCGCGCCATGACGCCCCTCCGAATCAATTTGCTTCATGGAATCATTGCTCTCGCGCCTAAGCAACCACCCGCGCACAGGTCTCGTCACCATGGACATCGGCAATTCCGGGCATCGGTTACGGAATAGAGGACGATCCAAACAGCGGATATAACCGGGACACGATCGACGCCAGACAGAGCAGCACTACCAGCAGCTTGAGAAGCTTCGCCAGCCGCGCTTCGGGAGCGAATTTATCGATGACCCAGAACAGGATCGCGCCGATGACGACGGTGATCAGAATGCCAATTGCGAGTGTGAGCATGACGGTTTCTCCGAATCCTGACGGCAACATTTTCAAGACTACTATCGGCGGCGTCTTTGGACGATCCTGAGAATGATCGGAAAAAAAGCGGCGTCGATGGCGTTAGCAGCGGCGGCCAAACCTGTTCGCTGGCTGGCCGCGCACCCGCTGACAAATTGCTTTATTTTGCCGGGGCTGGCTGTCCTTCCGTTCTTGGGGCCGGCTTGTTAGCCTCGTGATGACCGACCGCGCAGCCTGCCGCTGCGCCAAGCTTGCCGTGGCCGACCAGGTGACCGGCGATGCCCCCGACGATGGCGCCTTTGATGCACCCCTTTGCTTCGGCCTGCAACGGCGCGATTGCGGCGACAGCGACGAGCGCCGCGAGAATTTTGGCGAGAATTCTGGTATCCGTTTTCATGTGACCTCCTTTTGTGTTGTTGAGCGCCCACGGACGATTTCGCGTTGCTTGACCGGCCATGCAGTTGCCGCGACAGCGACCGATGGATTCGAATGCCTCATGACATCCTCACCTGGCTCTTCGATTTGACGTGGACCTCCACCGACATTCCCTCAAAAGCGTCGCTGGCGCCGACGAAACTGCCGGCCACCGGCATAGCCTGACGTATGTCGCGCGCGACGGCGACGGGGATCAGATTGAAGCCGCCAAAGCTACGGTTCGTGGGATCGAAAGTGATCCATCCGGCGCCCGGCGCATAAACCTCGGCCCAGGCGTGGGTTGATCCAGGATGATACTGCCCGATCTCGCCCTGGCCTGGATTGTGGCAATAACCGGAGACGATCCTGGCTCCGAAACCGAGACAACGCGCCGCTTCCATGAACAGCACTGCCAGATCTCGGCAGGAACCCCAGCCGCGGTCTAACGTCTCGATCGGGGACTGGGTTCCCTCGGCCTCGCGACTTTG
>NZ_CAIUXT010000006.1 GCF_903903185.1 uncultured Rhodoblastus sp. | reverse complement strand
GTTAGCGGCACGGCGACCCCACCTACCAATTTTTTGAACGTTCGCTAGCATTCTGGTCGGGCCATGGATGGAGCGGGTGTCGCTGTGAAGAATGATAGTCCTAATGATACTCATCAAGACAATCGCAATGACAACGGGAGCTATCGCCGGATCGAGTTGATCACCGGGACGACGCGCCGGCGGCGCTGGAGCGATGACGAACGAGCGCGGATTTTGGCGGAAAGCTTCGAGCCGGGCGCGAACATCTCGGCGGTCGCCCGACGGCACGGCGTGCATGGCGGCCTGCTGCACTCCTGGCGCAAGAAAGCCAGGATGCGGGCTGACGAAGCGGCGCAGGCGGATGCGCCGCTGTTTATTCCAGTGGCGACCACCAAGGCGAGCGGCGACGCTGTCGGTGAGACGCCTCGACCGCTGCCGTCGTCCGGCCGGATGATTGAGATTGAGACCAGAGGCGCGCTGGTGCGCGTTCCGGCGGGCGTCGACCCAGAAACGCTGGCGGTCGTGCTGGCTGCGCTGCGTCGCGCCGGATGATCGGCTTTGGCGACGAACGCAAGGTTTTGGTCGCCGCGCGGCCGATCGATTTTCGCCGTGGCGTCCATGGTCTGGTGGCGATGGCCGCGCAGGCTTTGAACGGGGATTTCTATCGCGGCGATATCTTCGTCTTTCGGTCGAAACGCAAGGACCGTTTGAAGCTCCTGGTTTTTGACGGGTCAGGAACAATCCTGGCGACCAAATGGCTTGAGGAAGGGGCGTTCACTTTTCCACCGGTTCAAGACGGCGCGATCGTTCTGACGGCGACGCAACTGTCGGTTTTGGTTGCCGGACTTGACTGGACCCGGGTTGCCAAAAAGCCCGTGAAACGACCGCATAAAACGGCTTGAATCGCCTCATTATGCTGGCGATTCAAGGCGAATTGCGCTAGTATTTCTTCATGGTTCTTCCCCCAGAAAAACTCCCGCGCGACCCCGATCAGCTGATCGAAATCATCCTTGATTTACGCGGCGAAGTCGAGGCGCTGCGGACAGAGGTCGCGACGTTGAAGACAATGGTCTTCGGGCCGCGATCGGAACGAAGCGCCCTCATCGTCGCTGAACAATTATCGCTGGGATTGGATGGCGATGAGACGAACGCCGCCATGCCGACGCCCGCCAATGACGACGGCGCCGCCGTTCAACCCGCCCAAACGCGGAAAGTCCGCCGCAAAGCGCAACGCAATATCGGCGCTCTGCCTGAGCATTTGCCCCGCGTCGAGCAGACGATCGAGCCCAGGACGACGGTGTGCCCGTGTTGCGCCGGCCGCCTTCACCGCATCGGCGAGACCGTCAGCGAAACCCTGGACCGGGTTGCGGCTGTGCTGCGCGTATTGCGCACGATCCGGCCGAAATACGCCTGTCGCGGTTGTGAAGAAGCAGTCGTTCAGGCCCCCGCGCCGCCACGTCTGATCGAAAGCGGAATGGTCTCGACCGCGCTCGTCGCCTGGGTTGCCGCGGCGAAATACGCCTGGGGCTCGACGCTGTATCGTCAGGCGCTGATCCTGGCCGGCCAAGGCGTCTCCATCGATCGCCAGACGCTGGCCCGGTGGATGAAACGGACGGCCTGGATGCTGAAGGGCCTTTATCTCGCGCAGATCGCCGCCATGCATGCGCATCCGCGCCTGTTTGTCGACGAAACTCCCGTGCGAGTGCTCGATCCTGGGCGAGGCCGAACGAAGATATGTCAGTTCTGGGCCCACGCCACGGACGATCGCTCCTGGAAAGGGCCCGCGCCGCCAGCGGTCGCCTATATCTTCGCGGACGGCCGGGGCAAGAAGGAGATCGCCGGACAATTGGCTGGCTTCGAGGGCGTGCTGCAAGTCGATGGCTATGCCGCCTACACGGCGCTGGCGGGAGACAAGGCGCACGCCGGCAAGATCCAATTGGCGTTTTGTCTCGTTCATGCGCGCCGGAATTTCGTCAAAGTCCACAAGACGACCAACTCGCCCTTCGCCAAGGAAGTCATCGAGCGCATCGGCGCCGTCTACGCGATCGAAAAGAAGATCCGCGGCCTGGACGCCGCCCAGCGCCGCGCCGTGCGGCAGGCCGAGACAAAGCCGCTGATGGAAGCGTTGAAGGCCCGGTTCGAAGAGACCAAGGATGGGATATCGCGCGGTTCGACCCTGGTCAAAGCGATCGACTACGCGCTCGAACGCTGGGCCGGCCTGACCTTGTTCCTGGAGGACGGGCGGCTGGAGCCGGACACCAACACCGTCGAACGTTCGATCCGGCCGATCTCCATCGGAAAAAAGAACAGCCTGTTTTGCGGAGACGAAGGCGGGGGCCAGACCTGGGCGATTATAGCTTCGCTCCTGAACACGGCCAAAATGAATGGCCTTGATCCCGAAAGTTATTTGACCGATGTGTTGGAGCGGATGGTCTCAGGCCGCACGACAAACGACCGGCTGCATGAGCTGTTGGCGTGGAATTGGAAGCCCGACCGGCCTGCGCAGCCGGTCAAGGCGGCTGCATGACGCAGCAATCGCTGTTCTCGTATGAAGAAGTCGATCTGATCCTGCGTGGCGAGGGAGATGACGACTTCGTCGGCATGAGCGCGATTGACGGCCTGATCGCCGCAGTCGTCGCAGGCCCCGCCTTTATCGAGCGGGATGAATGGCTGCGGCAGATTATCGGCGACCGCGCGATCGCCGCTGCTCCGGGATCCCAGACCCAATCCCTGGCGCAATCAATTATGCGTCGCCACGATGAGGTCGGCGAGATCCTGGCCCATCGGCCGGAAGCCTATCTGCCGATGTTCATGCAGGACGAGGGCGCCATCGTCGCCGAGCAATGGACAATCGGGTTCATGCTGGGGGTCGGACTGCGCGCCAAAGCATGGGACAAGATCATGCTTTCCTCGTTCCGGCAGACGCTGGCGCCAATCCTTTCGGTTCACCTGGTCGGCCGCCGGATGATGCCCGATGTCCCGGAACCTGAACTCGATCGGATCGCGACAACTGCTCCCGGCGCGATCGCCAACGTCGTGCCCATTCTATACCGGCACTGCGCGGATCGGCGCGCTTCCAGTCGGCGCCTTGCAAAATCGCGCTCGCCGCACCGCCGCTAACCGAAATCAAAAATCAGCCCGTGGCTGCGGCGTACCGCTTAC
>NZ_CAIUXT010000005.1 GCF_903903185.1 uncultured Rhodoblastus sp. | reverse complement strand
TAGATGCCGTAATGGCCCCGATCCGAGCCTCTGGTTCAGGATGGTGGCTGTCCCCCGTATGATGAGAAACGGGGTCCAGGTTAGCGCCGGCCCCAAGCATCGTGGGACGGAGGACAGCCATGGAATATTATGCCGGAATCGACGTCTCTTTGGAACTGTCGAGCGTTTGCGTTGTCGACGCCAAAGGCAAGATTATGAAAGAAGCGAAGGTCGAAAGCGAGCCAGACGCCCTGGTTGTCTTTCTGCGCGGGCTCGCCATACCCATCGAGCGGGTCGGACTTGAAGCGGGGCCGCTGTCGCAATGGCTGCATACCGGATTGACGAAAGCCGGCTTCGAGACATCTCTTCTGGAGACGCGGCATGTGAAGGCCGCGCTCTCGGCAATGACGGTAAAGACCGATCGCAAGGATGCGCGCGGCATCGCCCAATTGCTCCGAATGGGTTGGTTCCGGCCGGTTCACTGCAAATCGATTGGTTCACAGGAAGTCCGGGCGCTGCTTGTCGCGCGCAAGCTTCTGCTTGGCAAATTGCTGGACGTGGAGTTCAGCATCCGCGGCATTTTGCGCGGGTTTGGCCTGAAGATGGGCCTGGTGACGCGCAAGAGTTTCGATACGCGGGTTCGAGACCTGTGCGTAGGCCAGACGATGCTGGAAAAGGTTTGCGCGGCCATGTTGGCGGCGCGCTGCGCTTTACAGACGGAATATACGCGGCTTCACAAGGAGATATTGGCGATCGTCCGCAAGGATGACGTCTGCCGTCATTTGATGACGGCGCCGGGCGTCGGCCCGCTGGTGGCGATCACGTTCAAAACCGCCGTCGACGATCCAACCCGGATCGGGAAGTCCAAGGCCGTCGGCGCGTTGTTCGGATTGACGCCGAAAAAATATCAATCGGGGGAGACCGACGTGACCGGCGGCATTTCGCGCGTCGGCGACGCCATGGTGCGCACCGCTCTCTATGAGGCGGCCAATATCCTTCTCTCGCGCGTCACGCGATTTTCAGCGCTCAAGCGCTGGGGAATGGATATCGCCAAACGGCGTGGGCTAAAACGGGCCAAGGTCGCTTTGGCGCGCAAGATCGGCGTGATTTTGCATCGGATGTGGATCGATGGGACGAGCTTCCGCTGGACCAAGGAGGCGTCAAAAGCTCAGCAGCTCGTCGGAGCATGAACCAGTCGGATTTGTGAATTCGAAGCGAGCTGAACAAGCCCGTTTCGCCCGAAGTCCCGTCGCCGGGACGACGGAGCCGGTGAAGCCGCAAGATGGGCAGTGGCCGACAATCGTTGGACCACGCGTCATTAGATAGGCTCACCGATTCCTCTGATGGCATGATGTGGCGGCCCGCGTGCCGACCACGGACGGAAGCAAGAGACCGGCGGCGCCGACATCGGAAACAGTCAACAGGCGCCGCGCTCGCTACGGCGCAATGGGGAGCGCGCTCACGCGGCGCGACAAAGATTGGAGAGGCTCATAGGAGGGACTTGACACCGAGGGGGCCATTACGGAAGCCCATCTTATTCAGTGCGCCCCGACGGCGCGTATCACCAGTGGAGGAAGATTTCACCCAGAGAGTTGTCGATTGATCTGGTAGCTGGCGAGCGGCTTGGACGAGCAATCGGACGGGCGGAAGCCTCGCGACAAAGGTCG
>NZ_CAIUXT010000004.1 GCF_903903185.1 uncultured Rhodoblastus sp. | reverse complement strand
CCGGCTCGAAGCTTTCCGCCCAAATCCGCGCTCGTTCGTCATCGCTCCAGCGCCGCCGGCGCGTCGTCCCGGTGATCAACTCGATCCGGCGATAGCTCCCGTTGGCATTGCGATTGTCTTGATGAGTATCATTAGGACTATCATTCTTCACAGCGACACCCGCTCCATCCATGGCCCGACCAGAATGCTAGCGAACGTTCAAAAAATTGGTAGGTGGGGTCGCCGTGCCGCTAACGCTCGAATCGCGAGCAGTTTTGCAAAACACGAACTGTTTTGCAATTCGCCCGAAAGACCCGTTCGACACTCCCGCGCCAACTTTCGCATGCAGCGACTCCAAACATTCTGTCGGTGTTGTGCCGCTTCATTTGCAAAAAAATAAAATGAATAGCAGTATCGGCGCTACGAACGGCGCCCGAACCAGATCGGGCGGCGGATCGAGCCTCGGGAGCCCCGGCAAGAAAGCGAGCAAAACGCCCGCGCTTCCCGGTGAGGGGCCAAGTGTCTACAAGCCCTGGACCAGCACCGATTGCTAACGGCGGGAATCTGCCGTTCGGAGCCTCGGCGCTGAATGCGCCACCCGGAAAAACGGTTCGACACCTCATTCGCGCGAGCAACGAGACCGGAATTGCGTTGGAGATCGCCAAAGGATCAATGGGAGCGAGGTCGCAAGTCTATAGCGACGCCGCCTCTGCGTTGGCGAGCGGGGATTCCTGACGGTCGGCCTTGGCGCCGATTTTCTCGGTGGGAATCTCCACATCGATTTCAAGTGTCGAAACGGAGCCTGACTGACCCATCTTGACGGTCAGAGCTTCTGGCGCAATCTCGATATGTTTCGCGATCGTCGCCAATATTTCGTCCCGCAGGATAGCGATGAGATTACGAGGCCCCAACGTGATTCGCTCATGCGCGAGCAGGATTTGCAATCTTTCGCGCGCGACCGGCGCCGTGCCGCGATTCTTGAAGAAGGCGAAAATTTTCATGCCGCCCTCCGGCCGAGAATTCGGTTGAGGAAAGACTTCTTTTCGCCGGGAATCAGCATGGGGATCGTTTCGCCCATCAGGCGGCGCGAAGCCTCCTCATAGGCGCGCCCCGCCTGGCTCGTCGATCCGTTCATTGTGATGGGAGCGCCAAGATTGGAAGCGCGCAGGATGTCCTCGCTTTCGGGAATGATCCCGAGCAGGGGAACGGAGAGGATGTCGAGCACGTCGGCGACGCTGAGCATTTCGCCACGGCTCGCGCGCCCGGCGTCAAATCGGGTCAGCAATAATTGCTTTTCCATGCGCAGGCCCTGTTCGGCGCGAAGCGTTTTGGAATCCAGCAATCCAATGATGCGATCCGAATCGCGAACGGACGACACTTCCGGGTTTGTGACCACTACCGCCTCGTCGGCGAAGCGCATCGCCAGCAATGCGCCCCGCTCGATCCCGGCGGGACTGTCGCAGAGGATCCAGTCGAACATGCCGCGCAATTCGCCTATGACCCTTTCGACGCCTTGTTCCGTCAAGGCGTCCTTGTCGCGAGTTTGCGAGGCGGCAAGCAGGCTCAGCGTGTCGATGCGTTTGTCGCGAATCAGCGCCTGGGCCAGCCTGGCGTCGCCCTGGGCGACATTGATCAGGTCATAAACGACGCGGCGCTCCGCGCCCATCACCAGATCGAGATTGCGAAGCCCGACATCGAAATCGACGACACAGACCCGCTTGCCGCCCTTGGCCAGCGCCGCGCCGATCGAAGCCGTCGAGGTCGTCTTGCCCACTCCGCCTTTTCCTGACGTCACCACAACGACTTTGCTCATCGCACTCCCCTTTCAATTCAGAATTCTGATGTTCAGCTGGCCTTCGGCCAGGCGGATCTCAAGACTTTTGCCCTCGGTTTTGGGATCCATTTCTTCGGCGGTTGCATAGGCGCCGCCGATGCAAAGCAACTCGGCTCGCGCTTCAGTGCAAAAAATGCGCGCGTCGGTCGCGCCGGACACCCCGGCGATGATGCGGCCCTGCACCGATCCATAAACATGGACAGAGCCGCCCGCGATGATTTCGGCGCCCGAGGCGACGCGCCCCACGATGGTGATATCGCCCTCGAGATTGGAGATCGTCTGTCCCGAGCGAACCGGCGAATCGACGATCAACGTCCGGCCATGAACCGCAGGCGGACGTTCCGCCAGCGGAGCTTCGCTTTCAGACGGAGCACAGCTCCCGGCGGCGGCTTCGGAAACATCGACGGGCCGTCCTCCCGTCACATTGGGCGGCAGGTGCGGTCCCACCAGCGACCGGCTGGCGCCTTCGACGCCCATCACGCGGATATGGCGGCGCATCAACTGGCTCAGCAGATCACGATAATCCTTGAGAGATATATCGGCCATCGCCATGTCGAGGAGGATAGGCTTATTGGCAAAGAAATTCGGGGAGCGGGCGAGCCAGCCGTCCAGCAACTCAAGCCACTCGACCAGCGGCTCCACCGGTTGCAAAACGAACGCGATCAGCGAATGCGTTCTCAGGTTCATCGCGGCGGAAGAGCGCACATGAGCGTTCATCGATCCATCCCGTTGGCGTTTCGTTAACCATGTACGGAAATGGTTTACGGGATCTTAACAACGCTGTGGTGGCGCTTCCGGGAAAAGATGCGTGCTGGACGAGAAGACCCTGGGCTCAGAATGATCGACGGCATTGATCACCAGCGGCCCGCCGGGATCAAAGGCCGGGTTCCATTCTGGAAGGGCGCCAAAGTCGGTTAGCGCTCATGGAGGGCCGCCGCGCCGCAATCGCCGAACAGGAAGCCGTTGGAGAACGCCGCTTCCGGCGCCGATTGCCGCAGCCTCGCCAGTCCCTCTTTCGCCGAAAGGGCGCCTGAAGCGACTTCTGCGAAGGCCCGGGTCACGCCGATGAAATCGCCCGTGTGTGGCGAAAGACGCAGCGAGGTCACGCCGGCTCTGGCCAGCCTGTCGAGGTCGCCGATCAGGGCGCCGGATATGTGCGACAGGGTTTGTACGCCGTTGACCGCGAGAAAATTCGCGCCGTCGAGGGTGCGCACGGCCAGGCCGTCGGCGTCCTTGGCGCACACGAACTGACAGGAATCCTTGCTCAGCCCGTGCACCCGCGCGTGAGTGCAGCGGCCCGAAATGGCGAGCGGAATGCGTCCATAAGCCCAGAGTTCGATCTCGGCGCCGGAGGCGGCGGCGGCCGCCGCCAATACCTCGACCGAAGCGAAAGGCAATTCCGGGGGCAGGCAAAAGCGTCGCGCGCCCTGCCGGGCGAGATAGGCCAGCGTCGCCTCATTGTAGACATTGACCAGCGGGCCAATGGAGAAGGCCATTTCGGGCTTCACCCAGTTCATCAGCGTCAGATCGTTGATTTCGACTTCGAGCAAATCCTGGTCGAATAATTCGCGCGCCCCGCGTTTTTCGCGTTCGAGCGTGACCATGGCCAGCGAAGAAAGAACAACCTGTTTCCCGCCGCGTTGCAGCCGTTCGATCGCCGCCGGAATGCGGTCGGCGTAGAACGGCGTTCGCTTGGAGCAGACGATTTCGCCGATCGTCACCCGATCGACGGGCGCCTCATCGGCGATGCGCGCGTAAAAATCTGAAAATTCGTCCGCCGACCAGTTGAACAGCAGCGGTCCTACTGTCAGTGCGAAACTGCTGGGCTTCAAGCTCATGATTGCATCGCCCTCGAAAACCATCTCCAGCTCTTGCCTATCTCCAGGTCTTGCGATAGGCGCCGGACGTGGTCTGCTGTCCCTCGGTCAGGCCGCGCAACTCGCCCGCGGGGATCGGCCTTCCCGCGGCATGGGCGTCAAGCGCCTTGCGAAAGCTGCGCACCACGGCTTCGGTATAGGCGCGGCTTCGCTGCCGTCCCTCGATTTTCAGGGCGGTGACGCCGGCTTCCGCCAGTTGCGGAATCAGCGAAGCCGCGTCCAGGCTCGACGGGTCTTCAAACACATGGCCACGATAGTCGCCGGCCTCGAAACAGCCCTTGCACAAGGTCGGATAAGGCGCGGCCTCGCCGGCGCCGACGCTGTTGATCGCAAAGCCGCCGAGACGCGAGACCAGTTCCCCGCCTTCCTCGCGATATTCGACATGGCTGGCCGGCGAACAGGCGCCGTTCATGTTCGGGGACTTGCCGGTGGCATAGGAGGAGAGGGAACAGCGTCCCTCCGCCATCACGCACAGGCCGCCGAAAATGAAGACCTCGGTCTCCACCTCGATGGCCCGGTTGATCGCGGCGATTTCCTGCACCGTCAAGACGCGCGGCAAAACGACGCGCCGGACGCCGAAGGAACGCGCGTAAAACGCGATCGCGTCGGCGTTGGCCGCCGCCGCCTGGACCGAAAGATGCAACCGGAGCGACGGATGGGCCCCGGACGCATAATCGAGCAAGCCGATGTCGGCGAGGATGACGGCGTCGGCGCCAAGCCGGGAGGCGTCGTCGACCGCGTTTCTCCACAGCGTCAGCGCGCCGGCGCGCGGAAAGGTGTTGATGGCGATCAACACTTTCGCGCCGCGCCGATGCGCATATTTGATCGACTCCGCCAATTCCGCGCGCGAAAAATTCAGGCCGGGGAAATTGCGCGCGTTGGTTTCGTCGTTGAAGCCGCAATAGATCGCATGGGCGCCCGCGTCGATCGCCGCGCGAAAGGCGGCCGGGGTTCCAGCCGGGCAGACGAGTTCGAGTTTATGGGGCGCGCTCACGCCGGACGCTCGCGTTCGGCGCGGGTCAGGGCGACGCCGCTGAGACCGCCGATCAAAGCGGCCAGTCTTCGGGCGGGACCGGAGGCCAGGAATTCCAGCGGCCCGAACAGGGCCGCCGCCTCGGCCGCCAGATCGATCTCTTCATTATCGATGGCGTTGCGCAGCGCGAGCACCGCCTCGGTGTCGCCCTCGATCAGCATGTCGCGGGAAAAAAACAGGGCGTCGCCATCATAGACGCCGTGCACCATGCCGAGCAGCGCCGCCAGCGGGCCGGCGATGCGCGCGTCCCATCTGCCGGCGTCGTCGCGGCGAAACGCTTCGAGCCGGGGCGCGTCCGGTTGCGGCTCCAGCCGGAAAACGAAAGGCAGATCGGTCGGATCGATCAAAAAGGTCTTTTCCGCCAGATCGCCGAGACGCGCGAACAGCGACGGATGGCGCAGGCCGAGGTTCTTCACCAGACGCGCGCCGGCCATCGACAAAGGCGTCAGCGGCGCGAAACGCAACGCGGCGGCGCCTGCGGCCGGGAAGCGCGGTATGAGTCGAGCATTCTCCATCAAGACTTTTGAACATGGGCCTTTCGCGGTCACATTGATTCCGGTCAATGCGGCGGCGCTTTTTTCGAAGCACTGGTCGCCATGACCTTCCGCGATTTGCCCGCCTTTCGCGATTTACGCGCCTTTGCCAGCTTCCTCGAACAGGGGAGGCTGCTGACCCGCGTCGGCGAACCGGTCGGCCTTGTCCATGAAATGACCGAAGTCCATCGGCGCGTCCTGCTGGCCGGCGGACCGGCGCTCTGGTTCGAAAAACCGGTCGCCGCGCGGGGGCCTGCGTCGATGCCGGCGTTGGCCAACCTGTTCGGGACGCCCGAGCGCGTCGCCGCCGGATTTGGCGTTCACCTCTCGCGAATCGGCGAATTGGGGGAATTGCTGGCCGGACTGCGCGAGCCCGCGCCTGTCGATGGTTTCAAGGATGCGATCAGCCGCTGGCCGATGCTGCGCGCGGCTTTGACGACCCGCTCGCAAATGATCGCGCGACCAGATTGCCAGGCGGAAATCCGGCGGAACAACGATGTCGATCTGGCGCGTCTGCCGGTTCAGACCTGCTGGCCCGGTGAGCCGGCGCCGCTGATCACCTGGCCGCTGGTAATCACGCGCCCGCCCGGGACGCCGGCCGACGAAACCATGCAGATGAACATTGGCGTCTACCGGATGCAGGTTCTCGGCAAGGACCGCGCCATCATGCGCTGGCTGGCGCATCGCGGCGGCGCCGCGCATCACCGCGCCTGGGCGGCGCGCGGCGAAGACATGCCGGTCGCCGTGGCGATCGGCGCCGATCCGGCGACCATTCTTTCCGCCGTGCTGCCTTTGCCCGAAACCATCTCGGAATTACGCTTTTCCGGCGTGTTGCGCGGCGAACGCCCGCGCGTCGCGCCCGCCCTTACGGTTCCGATGCTTGTTCCCGCCGATGCGGAAATCATCCTCGAAGGATTTGTCTCCGCAACCGAGACCGCGCCCGAAGGACCCTATGGCGACCACACCGGCTATTATAACTGCGTCGAAACCTTTCCCGTGATGCGGATCACCGCCATCACCACGCGGCGCGATCCCGTCTATCTCACGACCTTTACCGGCCGGCCGCCCGACGAGCCCTCGGTGATCGGCAGCGTCCTCAACGACCTCGCCTTGCCCACCATGCGGCGGCAGATTCCGGAGATCGTCGATCTTTGGTTGCCGCCCGAGGCCTGCTCCTATCGCATGGCGATCGTTTCGATCCGCAAATCCTATCCCGGCCAGGCCCGGCGGGTGATGATGGGCCTGTGGGGCATGCTGCCGCAATTCAACTACACCAAGACGATCGTCATCGTCGACGAGGACATCGACGTGCGAAACTGGCAGGACGTCGCCTGGGCGATTGCGACGCGCATGGATCCTTCGCGCGATCTGACGACCATTTCCCGGACGCCCATCGACTATCTCGATTTCGCTTCGCCCGAGCCGGGATTGGGCGGCAAGCTGGGCATCGACGCAACCAACAAGATCGGCGCGGAGACCCACCGCGAATGGGGAAAGGCCCTGCAGATGTCCGCGGAAGTCCAGCGGCGCGTCGATGCGCTCTGGCCGCGCATCGCCGGGGGTTTTCCCGACGGAGGAAAGAAATGAAGCCGCGCGTCATTGTCGGAATCAGCGGCGCCTCGGGAGCGGCGATCGGCGTGCGGACGGTCGAAATTCTCGAAAGCCTCGGCGCGGAAACCCACCTGGTGGTTTCGCGCGCCGCCGAGCGCACGCTGCTGGAAGAGGTCGGGCCGGAAGCCTTGTCCAAACTGCGCGCCGGCGCGGCGCACTTGCATGGCGTCGACGATATCGGGGCCAATATCGCCTCTGGCTCCTTCCCGATGCGCGGCATGATCGTCGCGCCTTGCTCGATGCGAACCTTGGCGGCGATCGCGCATTGTCTGGCGGACAATCTTCTCGTGCGCGCCGCGGACGTCCAGTTGAAGGAGCGTCGGCCGCTGGTGCTGTTGGCGCGCGAGACGCCGCTGCATCTTGGCCATTTGCGCGTCATGACCATGGCTGCCGAAGCGGGCGCGATCGTCATGCCGCCGGTTCCCGCCTTTTATCTCAATCCCGCCAGCGCCGCCGAAATCGTGGACCAGATCGCAAGGAGGGCGATCGACCTCTTGCGTTTGTTTGAACCTCTCGCGCGCCCCTGGCCTGGCGCTTCGCAACCGCCGGGCGCGGAGGAAGCGACCGCGATATCGAGGTCGTAAAGGGGCCAGAATTTTCCGGCCGCAGTTGAAACGGGGCAAGCTCTGCAACGCCAGCTTCGATTTTCGCCGGATATGCTCCAGATCGCGGGAACCGGGAAGAAGCGCGCCGCGTGGATGGGCGAACTATTTCAGCTTAGGCGCCTTCAGCAAGGCTTAGCGGGCGCTCGACAGCCAGGCGGCGATGCGGTTGCGCCGTTGGTTGCGCTTCAAGCACAAAGTCACGCGACGAAAGGGCGGGAGCTATTCACTCTCGCAACTTTGCGAGCAATTCGGACCCGCATGCCTGCCCCGGCTGGAGCGCGACGCGCCGTGGACCAAGGCGTGAGGTCTTGTCCGAGAGCGGTTTGATTTTACGGAATCACCGACCGGCCCACTCCACCTCGTCGCGCTCATCCAAGATCTGCAACGGTTGTGATCGGTGGCGGTCGATTCCGCCGGGCGAAAAGTCTGAATCTATCTGAGGCGACCGAATCAATCGGAGGGCGCCTTGAAGTCTCTTCAGTCGTTTCTCGCGCCGGTCGCCCCAATTCCCGACCCGCGCCGCGCGGAGGGCAAAATTTATAAGTTGCCGGACGTCTTGCTGTTTTTCATTTTCGCCATCCTAAGCGACGCCAATTCGTACCGCGGCAGGCAGAGATACTTCAAGGCGCATCTGCGAGCTCTGAATAAAGTCGTCAAGATCAAGAGGAACAAGGCGCCCGCGCTTAGGGCCATCCGCCATATTTTGCGGGGGCTCGACGCCACGGATGTGGAAGGGGCTTCAAATTCTTTGGCGGATAGCGATCGTCTGCAACCTTTATGTCGCCAGCGATGGACCCGATCTCGCTCAAAACTTTTTCGGTGAGAGCGAGCTTGATCGCGCCACGATTCTCATATTGCCGCTCATGCGTTTGTGTCCCGAACAGGGGCGCCATCCACGGACTTTGAGCCGGCAACTACGGCTCGATTAATTTGCATTCCAGGGAAAGGCGTTTGCGAAATGCAATTCCCTCTCGGATGAATTTGAATTCCGCAAACGGCCCACGGAACGTAGCGGTGCAATTTATACCTGCAATATCAGTGATTTATTTGAAAAACCGAAAAATCCACGCTTGGCGCCGGCCTTGCGGAACATCGTCATCGCCGCGGCCTTCTCGATCGCGGGAACGGATTTCACTCGAACTCAAACTCTCGGCGGTGTTGAAATGGAACATTTGCTTCTTGCAGCTGCGACCCGGACGCAGGATGATGCCGTCAACGCAGCCTCCAACGTCGGACTCTATGTCTCGGAGCGGGTGACGGCGACGATCTTCGGGGCCAACAACACCATCAATTCGATTATCGGCGCCGACGGTTCGAACAATTCGATCACGGTCGGAGCCAATGACGGCGTCCGGCTCGATGGAGGAAGCAGCGACAGTCGGCCCCCCGGCGCCGGCTCCTTCGTCAGCAGCGCCGATGCCGGCGTCACGCTGTCGCATTTCAACCCATATCCGGCGGGGATCGCCGACCTGCTGGACGGCTCGGGAGACTATTTGTCGGCGTCGGCGTTCGGCCCCTTGACGTCCGACGTCGCGGGCGCTTTGCAACGGGTGCTCGGCGGCGGTAATGCGACCGACATCGCGGGATCTGTCTGGGATTTTGGGTGACGGGCGTGAATCAAGAGGCGGATTTGATTTCGGAGGCGACTTGGATTCCGTCTCCGAGCTTTACTTATTAAGGTTTATCAAAGGTTTCGATGGTGGGCGCTGTAGGGTTCGAACCTACGACCCGCTGATTAAGAGTCAGTTGTTCGTGTGGTTAGCAGCTTTGGGAAATATGGCGCAAAAAGTCAGAATATGACGTATTATCAGGTGTTTAAACAGAGTTTCTGATGTCTTAATAGAGCGGTTTAGATCGCTTTAAAACTGGATAACAAGGCACATTTTACGGCACAAACTGGCAAAAACGGCACAGATACGGCACAAAAATCGTTGGGAAAAGATACGTCAGGGAGACTGCGCCGCTGCTTGATTAAGGTGATATATGTTCTATTTTCGTTCGCATTCAAGTTCAGCGCCGCATTGGACAGGGAAACGAGATTGGCTGCGGTCACATATTACGTCGCGCTCGCGTTCACGCGGTCCGAGGACGGAGATATCGTCGCCTGCGATCCGAAAGAGGCGCAAAGTTCGGATCAGGCGATCCGCATGGCCAAGGTCCTTGCGGCAAACAAGCCCCATTGCGGAGCCTTAGCGTTTTCGCGAGCAGGTGATCCGGCAATCGGCGAATTCGCTGATGCCGTGATCTTGAAGACGGTCGGCGACTTCGATGGCGGACTGGTGGAAACCTGACCGGAATTCGATCCTTCCCGCCGATCCCGCCGAGGGTTCTCCACAACATAAACGACCCGGTTAACACCACGGTTACCCTCTCGGCCCTAGCGTCTGATTGCGTCAATCAAGAGAGGCCACGCATGTCCGACAACGTAGTGGGTATCGCAGGTGATCGCATTCGCTCCATCGTCGAGCGCATCGAACACATCGAGGAAGAGATCAAGGCCTTGAACGAGGGGAAAAAGGAAATTTTTCAAGAGGCGAAGGGCGAGGGCTTCGACCTGAAGGTCATCAAGGAAATCCTACGCCTGCGTAAGCAGGACGAGGACGAACGCGATGAGCACGCGTCTCTGCTCGATCTCTATCTCTCAGCTATGGAATCTTCCGAGAAAGACCGAGCGAATGCCGCGTAAAACTGTGGGGAGCGGCGTTTTGGTCGCTCCCTGCCTTATTGTCTCGGCGAATTTGAAAGCTCACTGCGCTGACGCCGAGCTTAAGCGAATCTGGATTTGATCAACCGGTCGGTTCTCGTTTCTTTTTTGCGAGGCGAGCCTTGGCGGCATTTCGTTTGTTCGCGATCCTAAGCAGGGCGTATTTGATTGGCAATTCATCGATCTCATTGGGGTCATAGTCTTCGAGCCACTGCTTCGCCTCGTCATGATTTTCGTGTTCGGGATCGGTTGCCGCATCAAGCGTTTCGTAAAAACCGGGGATGCCGCCGCAATCCTCTGGCGGGCAATTTTGTGCGCCACCGATGTAGCGGGGGTAAGAGAGACTGGCGTCGCCCGTGCGGACCCCTGTGAACGTGAGCCGATGCTCCCAATCATCGCCAAAGTCGTAAATGTATTTGCCCGTCGTCACGGGCTGCCGGAGCAGATCGCGGAGCCGAACCTTGCTGGCGTCGGCACGGGGCTCGGTGCCCCAATCCTCATCCATCGGCAGCCCATATCGGTGTTCGGCGATTGTGAATTCCCACAGATGATAGTCGAACCAGCCCATGGTCCCTTGGATGATATCGTGAAGCGTCCTCAGCGTGACCGAGGTCGGAACTTCGACTTGGCGCCAAATGAGTGGGTCGCTGCCCTCCAGTTCGATGCGAACCGTGGCGATCTGATGGAAACTGTCGGCGGCTGTGGTCATGCTTCCAATATCGCGCGGCAAAATTTCAAGATCAACACAACCGTCCGGCTGAAGGTTAGGTGCCGAAATTGGAGACTGACCGGGGCTTGCGTTTCATTATGCGCCTCGGCGGGATCATCAGCGCGGTTGGTGCGGATGATTTTGCGTTCGTTTCGAAAATTCGCGCAGCGTGGTTGCGTTCGAAGCCGCCATACGAAAACGGCCCCCCGAGTCGGGAGGCCGTTTTTTGGTACGGAACTCGGCCCCAGCGCGTTTGAAATTCTCGCGCCAGTAGCCTGATTTCGTGATCGGGGGTTATCACGCCGTCCTGTCGATGGTGAAGTTAGCAACTCCCGGTTTACCAGTCCCTTTCTGGCTCATGAACTTTTGGTCATTTTCATCGAGCCAGAACCGCCGCCACCCCTTCAGCCTGATCGATCAATTCCAACACCCGACGGACCCGTTCGGCTGTTGTTTCAGGCACATGGCTCAGAACGAAATTCAATCTCCAACGAAGACGATCCACATAAGTCTGGTTGATCAGCCTATCGCGCGACTGTTGCCGGTTGGCGAAGAATTGCGGCGCGTCCAGCCAGCACCGTTCGAAATCGTCGCGTGATGAGGCAAATCCTTGCGTAATCATTTCGTCTGCGATTATAAAGGCGGATTCTGCTAAAATAGATATCGTCAAATTGGTTCTCCACATGATATTATAAATGATAAATAAGTCTTGAAAGCCTTTCCGCATTCATTAAATGGCTTCCCGATTTCTAAAAACTCTAACATGGACGCTAACAAAGGAAAAAATGAATTCAAACATTATTGTAACACAAGCTTGGTCAAAAAATCCATTTCAAACCGACATCTACGGCTGGCCCGACCCTTTCTTGATGCCGAATGCGTTGGCGATGCAGGACCTCGTAGAATTTTGGCTGCCCCCGGATCGCGACTGCTATCTCTTCCGTGATCAGACAACCGTCGATATTAAACCCACCCTTCGCACGACGACACTTCCGCCGGGCGGGCGTACATACCAGTATTTATTCCATTCTCCGGCCCTTGGTTCGGTCGAGGTTCGGGCCGTCTGGCTCGATGGTCGTCTCTATAAGCGCGCCAAACATTGCCGGATTCTCCGCATGCGCCCCTGCGATCTGCCTGCGGCTCAGGCCGTATTGAACGCTTGGCTGTGTTCCGACCCCCGGCCCATTTCGGCTGAATGACGATTATATCTGACCCAATTTTTTCACCACCAAAGGAAATTATGACACTTATTCAATATCTATGCGCCATCTGCGGCGCCGGTAAAACGAGGGCGTTGGCCCTTTACGCGAAAAACCTTGCCGGAAATGGGGAGAAAGTCCTCCTCGTCCAGAAAACCATCAAGCTCATCAACGCGACGGTGCGCGACGAGATCGGAACCCCACGGTTTCCGGTCACGATTTTCCATTGCGATGACAACGGGATCGGAAACGTTTCCGTCAGGTTGTTGGACCATTTTAAGAATGCTGGCTCGGGCGGGGAAATTGTCGTCACCACCCACGAGACATTCTCCAACATGTCCTATTTTGAGGGAAAGGCGATCTGGCATCTCATCGTCGACGAAATTCCGCAGATCGACGACATGAAATGTTTCAACCTGTCCGAAACGCATTCCATCCTCTCGGAACGCGTGACCCCCGTCGTGTTCAACGAGAACTGGTATCATCTTCAGGAAAACGATGGCCTTGAGGCGTTGGCCAAGAATCCAAATCGGGATTCCCTATGGGAGCAGCTAAAAGGCACAGTGCGAAAAATTTCTTCCGATCATTGGGATGTCTATGCGACCCGGAAAAGTTATGACGCTCTGATCGCCGGTGAATCTGTTGATGGCGAAGATTTCGGAAAAATCGAATTTTTCTCGGCCATGCGCCCGTCAATCTTCGACGGGTTCAAGAGCGTCATCATCGCGGGAGCAAATTTCAAAAATTCCATGCTTTATAAGGTGTGGGCGGCAAAAGAGGTTCCGTTCATGCGGATGCCGCCATTTCTGAAAAAGCTTTTGCGTGCGGAATTCCGCGCCGGAACACACGAGAACGGCGACCGGCTCAAAATCTATTACGCATATAATTCCAACTGGTCGAAGTACCTCCGTGACCAGTCGACGGCGCTGACGACCGGAGAGATCGTGGAGCGCAAGGCGAATATCATTCGCGTCATTGGCGAGATGATGGGCGCCGAGGAATTCACGTTCATGGCCAACAAGGACTGGGCGGGTGGCGCATTCGCCAGTTGGAAGAAAGCGATCCGCATGTCTGGTTCGCCCCACGGGGACAACAGCTTCATGGGCTTGCACAACATCGCCGTTCTGTCCGCGCTGAATCCGACTCCAGATCGCGGGTCCTTCCTGAAAGAAGTCCTCGGTCTTGGAAATGACGACATCCGCGAAGTCTTATATCACGAGCCAGTTTATCAGGCCCTGTGCCGGATTTCGATCCGGAATCCGGGAGACATGACGCCGAAGCGAGTCGTTGTCATGGACTACGCCATGGCGATCTGGATACGAGATATGTTTCCCGGCTCAGAGGTCATGAAATTGGATATGGGTGAAGGCGCGAAGCCCGAAACCCGAGGTCGCAAGAAATCCGAGAATCCGTCGCCTGCGGCAATCAAGAAACAAAAACAGCGGGCGAAGTGGGCGGCTCAGGCCGCTTCCGCGATTTGACGCGAAAAGGGACAATTACTCCTATAGGCCTTTAGGGTTTTTTGTCCCTCTCCGATTTCGAAAAACGCCGTCCCGTTAAAATGACGCAAGCCGCTTGCGGGTTGTGACATTTTAGCGCGAGGGCAGCACGAACCACGACCGCGCCCTCTTGCGCGTGGAGTGGTACGGGCTCTTGATTATATAAATGAAATGGCCGCCCTCGGCTGCGCAGGGCTTCGCCTCATGCGTCCAGAAATCGCCACCTCGCTTCACGCGCCTCCCACTCGACGCGCCGAGAACGCGTCTCGCACTCGTCGCTACGAGGTCCCGATTTCGCTTTTGACTGGTCATTTCAGGCCATGAGTTCATTGGCGAACAGGCCGAAAGGCCGCCGGTGTCAGCAATTTCCTGTTGCCCGGCATATCGGGCGGCCTCTGATTACATCTATTCAATTGGCCGCCCTCGGCTGCGCAGGGCTTCGCCTCATGCGTCCAGAAATCGCCACCTCGCTTGACGCGCCTCCCGCTCGACACGCCGAGAACGCGTCTCGCACTCGACGCCACGAGGTCCCGATTTCGTTTTTGACGGGGTCATCTCAGGACATGAGTTCAATGGCGAGCTTGATGTCTCATTCGAGGCCTTTCCGGCTGTCCAGTATGTGGTGCGGGTTCTCATTATATCATTCAATTGGCCGCCCTCGGCTCCGCAGGGCTTCACCTCATGCGTCCAGAAATCGCCACCTCGATTCACGCGCCTCCCACTCGACGCGCTCAAGAACGCGTCTCGCACTCGACGCTACGAGGTCCCGATTTCCATCTCAAGACAGGGGGTAGGGCGCATATAGAGTCCTGTCAGCGGCCATTTCGGCTTCGCCCCATATGCCCATAACCACAAAGGAACCGGGTCCCTGCGGCCTGTCATAAGTCAAATGGCGTCATGTTCGGATGATCGCGGACACGATGGTTGGCGCCAATGAAATGCGGACAGCCATAGTTGTGAATTTTAGCGGCCATCTGATTGGAATATTGGTAGATAAATTGAATGATTTGTAGAATTCCTGCCCAAATTATCGCAAAAAATTGAAAAGATATGGAGTGTGTGTAGCATATATAATGGAAAACGAATGCTTGACGGATAAATAACAAAATTATCGGGTTAAAAAATTGTGCTTGACAGATTTTCAAGAATACATAAGAATAATTTCTTTGTTAAAAAAATAGCTTGCAATCAGACAAATTTTATGCCATCAACCCTCTACGCCAGTCGTCGGCCTGCAACCTCCAAAAAAGGAGACTGCGTCATCACAGAGGGAATTGTTCAAAAATGTCACAACCAGAATTTCTTTCCGACAAAGCTCTTAAATTAATTTGCTCTGCTGAGCGGGAAACATCAAACGACAACGAAGCTGACAATGCTGCCCGTTTCGTTTTCAGGCAAATCCGCAAGGACGGCGTATTGTTGAGCGACATCCTTATGCACAACGCGGAAAATCAAGACGAGGACTTTCAGCCGGACTCGGAGTTGTTGATAGAAAAAATTCGCCTCAGCACTGAACTTTTTAAACTGAAGGCCACGCAGGCCAAATCAGATGGAAAAATTCTCTCTCTGGGATTAAAGCTGACCGTGGCCCAGAACGATAATGCCGACCTGCGTGAATCCAGTAAGAAAGCCAAGGCAAAATTTTCCGAACGCATTGAAGCGGTATCGAAAGCCAGCGACGCGAAGATTGCCGCGATGAAGGCGAAAATGAAGTCCGTCCGGGTAAATGCCGCTGCCGAATTGGCCGCCGAACGCGCCAAGCCCGCTCCGGTTTCTGCCAACGTTGTGGCTGCGCTGGCGAGAATGGTGAGCAGTCAGGAAGCGGAGATTAAGAAACTGGAGGAGGCGCTGGCGAAAGCCGCAGTCTCACCTGCCGTCGCTGCTGCTCCCACCACGCCAGCATCCGCACCTGCTGCCGCCGTCTCCAAGCGTTCGCAAGGCGCGCTTCAAGCTTGGGTCACCCGTCGAAAAAATGCAGCCGCCGCTGCTCCTGCGGCTGCTCCTATTGCACCGGCGCCTGCTCCTGCGGTCCCAAAAGCTCGGAGGGAGCCGCGCACCGGAAGCTTGCGCGCGGACGTTCTCGAACTTTTGCTCGCCATGCCCGGTCACAAGTTTACCGGTAATAATTTGGCTAATTATCGGCTGTGGCTTTTCCCGAACAACTGCGCGGCAAAGGCGGTCTTCCACACGGACGAATGGAACTCGCTGAGTGGGCAAGTCCGAACGGAAATTCATTGGCTTCGCGATGACCTAATAGCTGATGGGGTCGTCGCCCTTTCGAAGCCATATGGAACTCGCCGGACGTGGACTTATTCGGTTCCGGGAAGCGTGCGGACAATGTCCTGCCATGTGCATGTGGGCAGAGATTTTTACAAACAGTTCCGCTGGCTTCGGGATGATTCCGGATTTGCGCCCGGCAGTTGGCGCATCGATTTCGACAAGGTCTTGGGGCCGGTCGTTCGTTTCGAGAACGAAAACGATGGGATGATGTTCAAGCTGGCGGTCGGCTGACCCCCTTTTGCCGGGGAGTAATCCCCGGCAACTACCATAGTAATTTCGTCAGTAGATCAAGCCCGCTCAAGACAATACTGCTCTATCGGTCATGTCTATAGGCGGCCAACCTGCGATAATTGCCGAAATCATCGCCCAACTGAATCAAAGAATTAAATTTGAATATCAAGCAATATTAATATTGCTGTTTAAATACAATAGACGGTAAGATACAAATGTGGAGCAGCATACGGAACCGCTCCCTACAAAAAGGAATGCTCTAACCAAAATCACATAAGACAAAAATTAAACATCTTAGAGCCATGCGCTCTCGAACATATTCAAAATGCAAAAATCACAAAAAATAGGACGTAAAAAAATTGGCAAATCAATACGTATTCATGTCGGCGGATTTTGATCCCCGCGCAGACAATATCGAAAACGCACTGAAAATCTATGAGAAGATGAAAACAAGAAACGGGGGTTATTTGGCCATAAAGGTCGAAAAAAGGTACGGCCAACTATGGCTGCACCATCACGAGGATAATGGGCTAGGGAACGTTGTCGAGCATGCGATTGCTTTTTTTAAAAAATGTGGGCGACGTTTTAAATTAAAAGGCGTTTGGACGGCTTCATGGTCGAACCATTGTAACGACCCTCAACTCGACGGATTTGGCGGGGGAGTGGTGGCGATAGACCTTGAATCACAAGCTATTATCTGCATTAACAGTGGTGACATGCGCTCGCTCTCCGGACAGCTTCTTGAAGAAGCGGCGGCCCAGAAGGTGAAATTGCCGGTCGAGGTCGCAATGACGCCGAAAATGTCTATTCCGCGAGAATGGCTGAAAGAAAACGTCGGCTACGACTGGGGATGCTATACGAAAGCCGTGACTACAACCTCGCCTATCGACACGCTTTGCGTCATTGACGAACAGGTGTTCCATTTCAAAACCGAGCCAGCGGCGGTAGGGTTCAAGCTCAGGTTTGGCTGATAAACCTGCCGAATTGTTTCAAGACGGTTTCAACACGCTGACTCGGCTTGAGCGTCGGGACAGTTCGGAAGGCCGGGGAGGGACAACACCCTTCCCGGTTTCACAACACATTATGCTCGGGGCGCCGAATGGTATTTCCTGCGGCATTTCGTCGCCGGGTATTCATGCTTCCCGCGCCTCCATGATGAATTTGCGCCTCAATGCTCAGAGACCGTGACGGGCAGCAAGCGCGACCGGTAGGCGGCTTTTTCCGAGCCTTTCACGTTTCCCAGAGGACAGTCTGGACGACGACATTTTTCGATTGTCGCGAGCGCCGTGGCGATGCCGGTGAAAATGATGATGTGTCCCTCGGCGTTCCTCACCCGAATGGAGGACCCCCGCGAATCCTTCGCCATGACAGCCAACGCTTCTACCTGACACCACGCGGCGCTGATATCAGCAAGGGATTGATCCTGTGCAAGAAACGGCGGCTTACCCTCTTGAGCGATCTCGAACGAGAACACAGGCATGAATACCCCATTTCCATTGCGCGGCGACGTTATTCGACCGTTGCGGAAAAGTCATCGGGCGGGAATAATATTTTCCTGTCTCGCGTGTTGATGGCAATCGGGGGCGCTCGATCTGGGCAGGCGCGTTCCAGCCCAAAGGACAGGCCGACCGGTTCGGGGCCACTGGGTCAGGGTGCCGATAAGATATTTCCGGCGGCGAAATGCCGCCGGAATTCATGGTTCCGGTGTTTCAGTGTTGAAGTCGCGCCGTCCAATCTGATTGCGCCACCATGGCTATCACATTTAATGGGAATAGTGGTGGCGGTGGTGGCGATGACGGCGGTGATGATGGCGTTGAGGAGCGCCCACGACGCCTTTGACGCCGCCGACAACGCCGCCGGTCACTCCACCGACCACGCCGCCAACCGCTGCGCCAACCGGACCGGCGGCGCGCCCACCTTCGGCAGCGCCTCGCTGACCACCCCCGATAACTCCCTGAGCCTGAGTGGCGAGAGGCATCGAAAAAGCGACAAGAACGCCAAGAAGGCCTGCGGCTATGGTCAACCGGTTTTTCATGGATAAACTCCGTTTGCTTGCGGTGCCCCCGAATTGGCTCCAAATCGGCAACAAACGGAATATTATCAAGCGCGTAGACCGCCGATATAGGTTCGGAAAATACTCACCGCATCCAGTGCCGACCAGCAGGCCGTCCCGCCCGCGCGAGTGGGACAGGATCATTAACTTTGTGATGGGCGGATCGCCCCCGGCGTCGAGACGAACCAAACAGGCAGTCATTCATCGATGCGCGACCGTTGCAAAGATTGCCATTCAGTCGACGCCGTCCATCCGCCATGATCGCCTCCCTTTTCGGTTCGGCGCGCCATTTCGCGCGAACTCGCAAGCCAAACCTCGGGTGGCTGCTATGGATTTGGCCGCGTCGGCTCGGCCCAGCAGATACTGAAAAATCTTTGTGCATTTTCATTTTTCGCAAGCGTGGGCTGTGCGCCGGTTCGTTCCGTTGACGTCGATTCGAACTATGAGACTGGATCGCTTTGCGGCGGGATCGCTTATTCTTCTCAAATCGAGAAAGCTAGAAAGTGTCAATTGTTGCGCAAAAATGGGCGCTGATTGATCCCCAGCGCCCGTTTCTGACCTCACTTTCGGGAAAAACATTAGTTTGGCCCAATTGCTTCCTCCCGGCACGCCGGTTATGGACTGCGCGGACCAAGTCCCTACGCGCAATCCAGCGCCCGATGCCCCCGATTCTTGCGTCGTTGATCGCCGTAGAGCAGTGCTACAAGGCGCTGCCGTTGGCATTCCAGAAACGAAAGCACCAAGCTTTTTGCCGAGTTATGAGTATTGCGCGTAATTACCAACCGGGCTGACGGAAGCGGACTAAAAGTGCGCCTTATCTTTCATAAAATTCACAGGAACCAGTCCTCGTGAACCCCAAGATGACTGACCAGCCAACGGTTGGTATTTACTGGATTGTGCCCGACCCAGATGGTACGCAACGCCTGCTGGGTCTTGCATGTGCTCTCGCCGATGCAGAGGAGTACGGCGACTGCTTAACTTTCCCGAGTGCACACCTCGATGTATGGACACAATGGCAACGCGGAATGGTGCCCGACAAGAATTTTCTAACTCTTATACGACAACACGAATATGAAGACTGGCCGCGTGGTCGCATCGTCTATGACCGCAGTTCCCAGCGCTTCTTCGTCTATGCCGACCCACAGGTCATTCGGCGTCCTGCTGTCATTGAGGCAATCATCCATTGGTTTGCGCTGCCAGAAGGCCTTTGGATCGTTCGCGCTGACTCGCATTACCGTAGTCGCATGCGTCTTTAGATATGTGCATCGCGGGAGACCCGAGGACGCAGTTCGAAATTACGGAATCGCGGCGATGCTGGCCATGGGCGTCTCATGGTCACAGATTCAGGGGGCGACTGGCCGTAGCTGGGCGACGGCGGCGAAAATCGCCAAGCGAGCGGTCGCGAATGGGGTTGTGGCATAAGGTTCGTACAATCCGAGACCGGATCGTCACGACAAACGGTCTATCGCATCAAGGATGACCGCGCGGGGTGGAGGTGATTTTGCGAGAGTGGGGGATGTGAGACCACCAAAGTCCCTTTTCTTCCGGGCTCCGGAAACAGCATTTTATCCCATTAATTCAAAGGACTGGCTCGCAGAGATGTGCTACAAAGGCCAATCTGTCGGCGGTCTCTTGGGCATTGCCGGACAGCGGGCGACGGGACTTTACTGAGCGCGGACATGGATAAGGGCGAAAGCATAATCGAGGTGAGAGCAGAAGGCGGCTCCTTTGATCTCTATGGTGTGCGGACAGATCGCGGCTGGGTGTTTACGAAGGAGGTGGACGATTGGACCCCCGAACTGCGTGACGAAAAATCATTTCATATAAAATCAAAAATTATTGAGAGTTGGCCCGCCGCTCTGGACAGTCTCGATATTTTCAATCGGTCCCGATTGCTTCCGCTATCCGTCCATCCTGAATTTAGGCGCAAGGTTTGGGAGGCTGTGCAGGAGAGATTGCCAAAGGAGCCGGAGACGTCATCATCGACGTTGAATCGGTAGTGAGACGCTTCTCGCGACAAATAGCGATGTCATTGGATATTTTTGATCTAATAAGATGCAGGCCATGTATCGAGAATGTATTTAGCTTAAAGAGGAGGTCAAGATGGTCTATTATGAGCGCGAGCGTAATCGTATGATCTCGGCGCGGGATCGAATTTTCAAAGACCCCGGCCTAGGAGTGTTTTCCGGCAAGCAGCGCGAATTCGTTCTCAGCGACCCTGCTGGAAATCTCTGGCCGGGAATTCACGACGATGCCATCGACTATTTCTCTCGGAATCAGATTTCTTGGTGGCGCGGCGAAGCCAATGAGCCCACGGCACACATGCTCTCGTCGCAGGTTGCGTGTGTCAATCACCTTTACGCTATACGGCAACGACAAGATTTGGCGACTGCCATTCTCCAAGCCGTTGATCCAGAGATCGTTGAAGCCGAGATCGTGGACGACGGTTACGTCGAGTTCGAGTTCATCGGCAAGAATTCGTATCTCCACGAGAGCCCATTTTCGCGGGGGAAATATTGCACCTCTATCGACGCGTTTATGATCGGGCGCACAAAGGACGGCGAACGCCGTGCGTTCCTAATCGAATGGAAATACACAGAATCGTATCAGCGTGAAGACAAATACATTCCTGTGCGGGCAGAGAGATACGATCATTTAATAAAGAAAGAAGGTTCGCCTTTCGTCGAGATCGACACGAAGGTGCTCTATTATGAGCCATTTTATCAACTGATGCGGCAGACGCTGCTTGGATGGCAGCTTGCCGTGAACCACGACTACGGATGTTCCTCTTATCGGCATGTCCATGTCGTGCCGGAAGAGAACGTTGAATTTCACCGGAACGTCACCTCGCCGGATTTGAAGTTGAAAGGCGCAACCGTCTCCGAAGCATGGACGGCGGTGCTCAAGCAGCCGAACCTCTATATCAGCACGACCCCGACTAAATTCTTGCAGCCTGTTGTCAATTTACCGGATACCAAGTCACTGACTGGCTATTTACAGAGCCGCTATTGGCCCTGCGGGTGATCAGCGTCTTCCGGAGGACGCCGTTCGAAATAACGGGATCGCGGCCATGCTCGCCAAGAAGGTCTCATGGTCACAAATCCAAGCAGCGACGGGATGCAACCGCGCGACGGTCAGAAAAATCGCGAAGCGTTCGGTCGTCGGGACCGTGAGAGAGGCTGTGGCTTAGGTTCCGTGCAGGCCGAGACCGGATCGTCGCGCCAGACCGGCTATCGCATCAAGGATGACTGCGCCGTGTCCGAAGGAATTTTGCGAGAGTGGGGAATGTGAAAGGGGTGGGGGCGGCGATCAGCCCACCCGACGGTCACCATGACCGTTTGCGGCTTGAGCGTCGGAAAAAGCAGGCCGGGAAGGGGACAGCGCCCTTTCCCGGCGCAAATTCTCCACACATTCCGGTCGTGAAAATACCGGCTCACCGCGCAGATGAGTAAATTCCGAACCTACCCATTTTTGCGATGTAGCATAGGTTTGGAATGGTAGCCGAGCTTCGTGCTCGTTTATTCGCCCTCCTTGGGCGTTTCCTCCCGAGACTTGGGCCGCTGGTTAACTCCGGCGGTCTCTTTTTTTGCACACGCTATCATAGCGCCAATTTCTTATTTGCTATCGGTGCCCGGACCATGGCCGCCGATTTTCGTTGTTGAACTCGTTTGCTCGATTAAGGTGATCTGGCGGTCCCGCAAATCCGGTGGGCGCCCACTTTGGCTTGGTTCGAATATATAATTTTATCCGCTCGGGACAGGCGTGCGGAACTGATGTCCGGAAACCCGGCCATCGGTTTCCCGACGCTCTCGCTCGGATCGCGGCTTGAGCGTCGGGAAAGTTCGAGGGCCGGGAGGGAGGGGACAGCACCCTTCCCGGTGAAATTCTCAACACATTATGGTCGTGAAAATACCGGCTCACCGCGCATCAGGGCGCCGATAAGATAATTCCGGCAGCGAGATGCCGCCGGGGATCATGCTTTCACAAAAACACAGAGATTTTCCAGCCCACCGGACCATTACGCGCGGGACCGCAGGCCGCAATTATTTATAGTAACCGACGCCGCAGCCCAAGTCCCCCGCTTTAGTCACCAAGCTGATTTTCGGAACTGGTGTCTTATCGGCACCCGGCTTCGGATACAGATAGCTAACCTCGGTGATTTGACCTTCAGGCTTCTGTTCTCCAGCAAATATGTCTTGACCAAAATTAGTTCCTTCGGCATTCTTTAGCGTCCTAACATCTTTGCCGAGTATCGCCTTTGCATTTGGATTGCCCATGGCGACAAACTCGCCATCTGACAGTTTATTGCAAAAAACATAGAGGTCACGATCAAGGAACCCGCCCTCTCCGTTATTGAACATTTCGAGGGCTTTCGTCTTATTGTCTTTCACGGCGGCGACCGCCTTTACCAGCATAGCTTTGGCTTCCGCCGCAGTGCCGCCTGCTTGCTGTGCAAAGGTGGCGGAAGACGACAGAACAACGGCGGCGCATGCCGCAGCGATCAGAAACGGACGAATCATTGCAATCCTCCCAGATTGTGCAAAATGACGTAGGCATCGCAGACGCGATCCCATTTTTTGCCACCACGGTCAATTAGACACCGTGCAACGAATTATTACACCGTGGCTGGGCAAACGAGAACGGCGATTGCGATGCCACAGCGGAAAATTATGGGCGCGGTTATCTGGCAGCCACATTGTTGGACGCCATAAAGCAGGTCCAATATCGAACATTTCGCTTCGACCATTTGAGCCGCTGATCAGGGCACTCCGGAAGTTGGCAGACGCTTTCCCGACATCGTGCGAGGCCGTGCCGGTTCAGGTTCAAGGGGTGCTGCTACTGGGCTGTCGTGACTGGCGACAATGTGTTGTGCATGATCGGAGAGGGCCGGATTCGCCGGGGAGCGGAAATGAGGCAGCGGCAGCCTGAAGTTAACGTTGGATGAGCGGCGAACGAGACGAAATCAATTTCAAACCTTGCCAAATGTTTAATTTTTTATTAAGTCCTTGACTCATCAGTGGCGAACCGTCTTCTAATTTTTTAGGTCATTAAGAAAATGGACAAGCATGCATGCAATATAGAGCATAGCAACATAATTGATCGTTCTTGTATTTACACCGAATTTCCGCTATTGGTAACAAGCTTCCCCTACGCCGCGATGGAGGGCTTGATTAGTAGTTTATGGCTAGACAAGACTTCCAGAAACGAAGCTGAATGGAAATTATTTTGCGCGGAATTCCCACGCCGACACCAAGCGATTCATCACCTTCTTCAGAAGGACGTATTTACGGAACATTCTTACCGAAGGCCTCGCGGATATGCGGGGGACGCCGATTTGATAGACATAATCTACGACATGAATCCAGCGGGTTCTGAAGGTGTCGGCAAGAGTATTTTTAGCTATTTGATCCGAACGCGCGCGCCACAGGCGGTGCGGGAACGGCGCAAAATTGCTTCTGATTTCATCTCAAAAACAATTCAGTCAAGACGAGAGTCGGCGCGAATTTGTTCGATTGCCAGCGGTCACGCAAGAGAGTTAGAACCAATTTTTAACTCGCCAACTTCTAACGGCTGCAACACGTTCCAGTTCGATGCGCATGACCAAGATAATAAATCTCTGCTAAAAATATTGAAAAAATTTGGAAACGTAAATATCCAAACGCGGCAGCAGTCCGTTGTCGAATGGATAAAGGGAAGATCATTAAATGAAAAATACGATTTAATTTACTCTCTAGGACTGTTCGATTATCTTGAGAAAAGGGTCGCTATTGCCCTTGTGCGCTCCGCTTGGAAATCAGTAGCACCAAACGGAAAACTAGTTATAGCTAATTTCATCGGAAATTTTATTGATATTGCTTACATGGAAGCTTGCATGAATTGGTGGTTAATTTATAGGACGAGCGATGAAATGGAGGCTTTATTAAAAGAAGTAAACAGAAATGAGATTGATAAAATAAATATTTTTAAGGACTCGCTCTCAATGGTCACATATGTTGAGATAATAAAGCGTGACACATGTGAATTATAGATAAAATGTTATTATACACCATAAACCAATCATAAACGAGAAATCAAAAGATCTATTTGGAAAACAGCGTATATTATTATTTGTCTCAAAAAACGGCTCGTAAGAGCATGGCGTCACCAAAATTACCATGAAGAGTTGGGGCGAGGACTACTCGGTGGAACCATCAATGGCAACTTCGAACCGAATGCGGACGATATGAATTCGGTGTTCGGAATTCTCGCCCCACCGTTCCCACAAAATTACTTGGAACTCTCAGACGAAATTGCCATACCGAACCTCTCAGCCGTAGTGCCGTCTAACAAGGCGGTGGATGTCCGTGGCTGTCGATCAGGATTCGCAGCTTCGAACCCGGTCTACTTTGAGCATGCTCCGGCGACACCCCCACCCAGATGGTTCAATAACTATCCGTTGACTATTCAAAAAAGACCGGCATAATGTAAACCATACAAATTAAACCATTGGGGCGGAAATGTTCGTAAGGGCTTATTTAAGAGCATCGACTTCGGACCAAGACGCCAATCGTGCGCGCGAACAGTTGGAAGCCTTCGCCGTCGAGCGCGGATTGAAAATTGCCGCGTGGTATGTCGAAAACGAAAGTGGCGCCAAACTCGCCCGACCGGAACTCTTCCGCCTTCTCAACGACGCATGTCCCGGCGATCTGATTCTGTGCGAACAGGTCGATAGACTTTCACGTCTGTCCTCGTCGGATTGGGAAAAATTAAAAACTGAAATTGCAGCGCGGCGGGTCCGGGTCGTCGCTCTCGATCTTCCGACCTCTTGGGTCATGGCGGCGGAAAAGACGTATCCCTTCGGGGGCGGCCGCCTTCCGTTGAGATCGGATTTGGCGGAGAGATCGCTCTTGAGAGCGCTCATACGAGCGCGCTTAAGAGTTGCTCATGGCCCATTCCATTTTGCTGACAGGTCCAGATCGTCGCCGCTCATGGTCCGATG
>NZ_CAIUXT010000003.1 GCF_903903185.1 uncultured Rhodoblastus sp. | reverse complement strand
CGTGGCAACGCGCGTGATGTCGCCACGGGTTGCGGAGGCGCTGACATATTTCGCCGGCGGCGTGTAATGGCTTTGGCGCCAGAAGAGTCCGCCCGCCGCAATCAGCAGCGCGAGCGCAGCGGCGATCGCCACGCCCTTGCCGCTGGCGCGGAACGACGGCGACCTGGTTTTGGCATTCGGCGCGAGCGGAACGACGGTCAATTGCGTCTGGCCTTTCTTGTTTTGGCTTGCGCTATTGGCGCCCGAAGGCGCAGGGCCCAGCCGACCCCATTCAGTTTTCCGGCGCCTTCGCCATCGCCTTCGCCGTTTCGACCTGAGGCGGTTTGTTCTCCCAGAACGAGCCGGCGCTTGCCCTCGTATAGCCGTAGGCAAACAGCCGGCGCATCGTTTCCGTCTCGAAGCCCGTGCCGCCGCTGTCGGGAATGTCCTGGCCGATATAGCTGAGATTGAAACCCAGACCGTCGCTGGTGGCGACTTTGTAGGTTTGAGCCAGCACGGCTTCGGTCTCGACCCGGGTCATCACGCCGAAGGGGCGCGCCGCTATCGCCTCGGCCTTGTTGGGAACCACCTTGAAACCCGCGTCGAGCGGCGCATTGACGATCACATAAAGGTTTTGCCGGGCGCCGTTCGGAAAATTCTTTTTGCCGCCGAGAAGGAGCGTGTCCGGCAGGATGAAAACCGGCGCCGTGACGGCGCCATCGACATGCATTTCCTGAAACCGGCGATCATTAGCTTGAACATCGATGAGTTGCGGCTCGAAGACGACCGGGACGCTCGCGGAGGCCGCGATCACGTCGCGAAACAACTTGAACGCCGCAGGACCGCCTGTCGCCGCGATGGCGCCCATGTCCCAGATGACGGCGCGCTGCGCGTCGAGATCGGTCGTGACGACGAGAAGCCGCCGCCCCTTGCCATCCTCGCGCGCAACCTCACCGATCATCGCATCGTCGATATTGCGTTCGACCACTTCACGCATGCGCCCGCTCTCGATCAGGCCGCCTCCGAACAGCGCTCCAAGGGGGCTGGTTTGGTCGATCAGGCTTTGCGCTTCGCCATTCGTGTAGATCCGGCGCAGCTTCGCATCGTAGTCTGGACCCAGAAAGGCAAAGGGCGCGATCATCGCGCCGACGGAAACGCCCGACACCACGGTGAACGCCGGGCGCGTTCCCGATTGCGTCCATCCATTGAGCACGCCGGCGCCCGACAGAGCCAGATAGGCGAATTTCCGCCCCTTCTGGATAACGACACGCCGCGCGGCGTCCTGCACTACGCTCTCGGGCGCATCGGCCCAGAAACGAACGCTGCGCGTCCCCAAGGGCATCGCCGCCATCTGGTCGGCTCGACTGAAGGGGATGCGAGGCGCGCTGGCGCAACCGCCAAGCAAAAATGCACAGCAAGCCAGCGCCGGAAAGACCAGACTGGAATGACGCATCGCCTCAGCCGTGGCGCCTTTCGAAGTCGGTCCTGAGGAACTGGAACAATTCGTGTTGCTGCCGTTCGTCGAGCGTGGCGTAAAGCGGCTCGGCGGCGTCCGCGAGCTTCTTCAAGGAGGCGCCCCTGGCGGCGAGGTTGTCTGCGATGGTCCGCAGGACGCCGATCTCATTCGGGCGTTCCTGACCTTGTCGTGCGCGCTCACGGCGGCTCGGGCGATTTTCGCTTTCGATGGCGTGTTTCAACTGTCCGACGCCATAGTCGTGCAAGGCGGATTGCAAGCCCGGCCAGTTCTTTTCCTGATCGACCGAGAGATTCAGTTGCGCCTTGAGGTGAGCAATCCTGGCGTCGACCTCATTGGCGATCTGATTGTCCGCAGGTCCGGTATTCCGTTCAGCTTGCGCGGCCGGCGTTTTATTGTCCGTCTGGGCGATCGAACCGTTGAGGAGAGGAAAGCCTGTCAGCGCTGCGCTCGCGAGGCCGATGAGGATGCGTTTTTTCATTTTGTGCTCCCAATAATTCCTTTGATGAACCCGCTGTCGAAAGCGGCGGCTTCGACGACAAAACGACGTCCGAAAGCGACCATCGCCGCAAAAAACGGAGTCCTGCCCTTGTTGCGTTACCGGAACGCGCTGCGCCGGCGCTTCCGGAAGGAATATCGCGGAGGAGCGAGGCAAAGGCAGGATCGGAATTTACTCAGACCCGCGCCATTTCCGGGACTATCGGCAGGGACGCATTCTTTGGCGCCGCTTGCCGGAACCTCCAGGCGCCTGCGTCTCTAATGATTGTCGTTGTCTTTCCGGCAAAATCCACGGCGAACGCGGCAATGTCCTTAATGCAGCCCGCCCTCCGAAGCCGCGCGTCTGAAAAAGCTCGTGATCCCCTCGTCCTTGATTGTGCTAAAGGCTTCAACGAACGCCGCCTCGTTGGACTCGAACAGCGTCCCTGATCCCGTCATGCGGCGCGAAGGATGAGTTTTTGCTCGCTGCGACCGCGCAGCATTTGCGGAGGCTCGCCCGGTTGAGGCCAATGGAGCCACGAATGGAAGCAATGGCGGCATAGGCCGCCCGCAACGGCGGCATAGGCCGCCCGCAACGGCGGCAGAGCCGCCGCCAAATACCAAGCGCCGACGCCTTATTCGCCGGCTTCGGGGCCGCCCTTCCTCGGATCCCTGCTCCGATCGAACCTGCGGTGGTGGTCGCCCGTCTGAGGCGCTTTCGACTCCCGATCTAAATCAATCGCGCCTGATAGTGTCGGCTACCGTCGCGGCTGCAGATCTGCCGTCTGCCGACGCCGATCTGCAGATGGCCGCATCACGGCGCCTGGAACGTTTTCTCCGCCAGCGCGGAAGCGATGGCGTCGTCGACGCGCTCAAGCCAGATGAACTCCAGTTTGTCGCGGGCTTCCTCGGGGATGTCGTCATAGTCGCGACGGTTGCGCGCCGGCAGCATGACGCGGCTCAGTCCCGCCGCGGCGGCCGCGACGACCTTTTCCTTGATTCCGCCCACCGGCAAGACCAGCCCCCGCAGGCTGATTTCGCCGGTCATCGCGGTATCGCCGCGAACCGTGCGGTCGGTGAGAAGCGATACCAGCGCGGTGAACATGGCCACGCCGGCGCTCGGACCATCCTTCGGCGTCGCGCCAGCGGGAACATGGATGTGGATGTCGTTTTTTTCGAAACGCGCTGCGTCGATTCCAAGCGAGGCGGCGCGGTTCTTGACGATGCTGAGCGCGGCCTGCGCGCTTTCGCGCATGACGTCGCCGAGCTGGCCGGTGAGGATGAGGCGTCCCGCGCCGGGAGTCAGCGTCGCTTCGATGAACAGAATGTCGCCGCCGACGGGCGTCCAGGCGAGGCCGGTCGCGACGCCCGGCACGCTCGTGCGCATGGCGACCTCGCTCTCGAAACGCGGCTGTCCCAGGATTGTCGTCAGCTTTTCGGCGGTGACATGGATCGTCTCGACGCCGCCTTCGGCGACCAGCACGGCCGCATAGCGCAACACCCTGCCGATCTCGCGTTCGAGGTTTCGCACGCCGGCCTCGCGAGTGTAGGCGCGAATGATCTCGCGGAGCGCGAGGTCATCGAACTGGACCTGGGATTCCCGCACGCCATTGGCTTCGCGTTGCCGGCGGACGAGATAGCGCAGAGCGATCTGAAGCTTCTCGCTCTCGGTGTAGCTGGCGAGGCCGATGATCTCCATGCGATCAAGCAATGGGCCGGGAATGGAGTCCAGCATGTTCGCCGTTGCGATGAAGACGACGCGGCTCAGGTCGAAGGGCACGCCGAGATAATTGTCGCGGAACGTCGCGTTCTGCTCGGGGTCCAGCACCTCCAGCATGGCGGCCGATGGGTCGCCCTGGACGCCTCGGCTCATCTTGTCGATTTCATCGAGCATCATGACGCAGTTGCGGGACTTCGCCTTGCGGATCGCCTGAACGATATTGCCCGGCAACGCGCCGACATAGGTGCGGCGATGCCCGCGGATCTCGGCTTCGTCGTGCAGGCCGCCGAGGCTGACGCGGACGAAGGCGCGGCCCATGGCGCGCGCGATGGACTGGCCAAGCGAGGTCTTGCCGACGCCGGGCGGCCCGACAAAGCACAGGATTGGCGCCTTGCCTTTCGGCGCGAGCTTGCGGACGGCCAGATATTCGACGATGCGGCGCTTGATCTTCTCCAGTCCGAAGTGATCTTCGTCGAGAATGCGACGCGCCTCGGCGAGGTCGATCGGCGGCTCCTCGGGCAGCGCCCATGGCATTTCGATCAGCCAGTCGAGCCAGGTGCGCGCCATGCCCGCTTCAGCCGCCGCCTCCGGCATGCGCTCGTAGCGGCGCAATTCCTTTCGGGCGACCTCCTCGACCTCGGCCGGCATCCGCGCCTTGTCGATCGCCTCGCTCAGTTCGGCGATTTCGGGGGCCTTGCCATCTCCCTCGCCAAGCTCGCGCTGGATCGCCGCCATCTGCTCGCGCAGGATCGCCTGCCGCTGACGCGAGTCGAGCGACGCCTTGGTCTGGCGGCCGATTTCGTGGCTTATGCGCAGGACTTCGATCCGCTGCGCCAGATGACGCGTCACCTTGTCGATCCGGCTGGCGATATCGATCGTCTCGAGAATCTCCTGCCGCTCGGCGGGGCCGATATCCAGATAGGCGACGACGAGATCGGCGAGCGCGCCCGGCGCGGCGGTTTCGATGGCGACGATCATCTCCCGCGAAGCATTCGGCAGAAGCCCGAGGGCTTCCACGGCCTGCCCCCTGAGATGGAGCGTCCGCGCCTCGATCTCCGGGCTGCGGATTTCGGGCTCCTCGATCCGCTGAACCCGGGCTGCCAAAAAGGGTTGCTCCTGGATGAAGTCCAACACGCTGAAACGTTGAGCGCCCTGAAGGACGAGGTGGTGGCTGCCATCCGGCGCGGTGACGTAGCGCAGAATGTTCGCCACCGTGCCGATGCGATAGAGGTCGTTCGCCGAAGGTTCGGCGATCGCTGAATCGCGCTGCATGAGGACGCCAATCTGGCTTTCCTCGCGCAGGGCCTTCTGCGCCGCTGCGATGGAGCGCGGACGCTGGATGGCGACCGGAAAAACCGTTCCCGGAAACAGAACCATGTCGCGAAGCGGGACGATGATCAGCGCATCGGCGGCGGGCGGAACGATCGCAAGCGCCGATGGATCCGCGATCGGCTTTTCTCGGATCGACATTTCTTGGGTGGCCGGAAGCACGTCATGGTCATAGGACATTATCGTCTTTGCACCGTCTCAGAGACTTTTTTGGAGACTGACAATCAGGCAGCCGTTGGCGACGCTGCGCCGCACGTTCGAATAGCGTCCGGGCGGCAGCGGCAAGCGTCGCTCAAAGCGACCCTGAGGCAGTTCCAGCCGATGGATCACGGCCATCTGGAGTTCAGGCGGGAGGATGCGGCGGCCGACGACGACGAGCGCGCCATCGTCGACGGCGGTTTCGACCTGGTCGGCGTCTACGCCGGGCAGCGCCATCAAGATCAGCACTTCACTCTCGAGTTCGAGCACGTCGGCGGGCGGCTCCCAGACGGCCTGCCGGGACGCCTGTCGCGGCCGAAAAAAACTTCCCTGCAATTGCTCGGCGCGGGCGATCAATGCGACGGCCTCCGACCACATCCAGTCCCGGGAATCGTCACGTCTCATTGGGCTGACCTCATGGTGCTCATTCTGGCTGTCTCAGCGCCGGCGGCCAGCACATGCCTTTGAAAGGATCTGGGAAACATTCAGCGCATCGATATTCGCGTCTCTAAAGGATAGGCTGAATTCCTAGGAGCGGGCGCACGCAGCCGGCAGAGTCGGAAACTACTTACGGCCGTGACGCCGAGAGAAAATCGCGCACACCAGCGTCGACGCGGAGTTGTGAGTAATTTCCGATTCTGCCGAAGCCAATTCGCCGCGAGGTATTAGTCAAACCGTCGGGTTTCACCCTTGGCCTTCCGCGGAGCCTTGGAATGTTGCGCGCATGAGCTTACCGCCGATCAGCAGCGGATTTTTCTGCTTGCGCGGCGTCTTTCTCTTATTTCGGAATGAAACCACATGCGCGACAACAGTCCAAACTCCGATCGCCAGGTTCCCATAAGGTTCGGCCCTGACCGGGACGCAGCCAAGGCCTATCTGGTGGGCGGCGGCATTGCCTCCATGGCCGCCGCCGCCTTCATGATCCGCGACGGTGACGTCCTGGGTCGCAACATCACGATCGTCGAGGAGACGGACAGGCTCGGCGGCAGTCTCGACGGCGCTGGCTCGGCTCAGGATGGCTACGTGCTGCGTGGCGGACGCATGATCGAGCGCAAGTATCTTTGCACATACGACCTGTTCTCATCGATACCCACGCTCGACGACAGCAAGACCGTCACTCAGGAGATCTTCGACTGGAACGAGACGATGAAGACCTCGTCGAAATCGCGACTCGTTCGCGACGGGCATCGCGAGGTCGCTCCGAAATTCGGCCTCAGCGAGGCGCATATCCTGACGATCGAACGCCTGGCGATCGAGCCGGAAGCGATGCTCGGCCGCGCCAGCATCGCGGATGAATTCGACGCCGCGTTCTTCGAGACCAATTTCTGGTTCATGTGGTGCACCACCTTCGCCTTTCAGCCCTGGCACAGCGCGGTCGAATTCAAGCGTTATCTCGTGCGCTTTGCGCACATGGTCTCGGGCTTCAACCGTCTCGAAGGCATCATGCGGACAGTCAGCAACCAGTATGATTCCATGGTCAGGCCGCTGCACAAATGGCTGGCCGCGCGCGGCGTGGCCTTCGCGCTGAACACGCGGGTCACGGACCTCGGATTGCGCGAGCAAGCCGGCGAGACGCGCGTCGTGCGCATCGCGTATGAGCACGACGGAAAGCCCGGCGAAATCGCGATCGGGGCCAACGATCTCGTGATGGTGACGTTGGGCTCGATGACCGAAGCCTCGAGCCTCGGAGCGATGGATCGCGCGCCCGCGCTGAACGGGAAGGCCGACGGCGGCGCCTGGACGCTCTGGGAAGAAATCGCCGCGGGCAGGGACGACTTCGGTCATCCGTCGGTCTTCTCCGACCATATAGACGAGTCGAAATGGGTCTCGTTCACCACGACTCTGCACGATCCGGCATTTCTTCGGATCGTTCGAGATCTCACGGGCAATGCCCCCGGCGAAGGCGGCCTCGTGACATTTCCGCAATCGAACTGGCTCGTCTCGATCGTCATTCCCCATCAGCCGCATTTTATTGGCCAGCCTGAAGACGTCAGCGTTTTCTGGGGCTACGGACTCCACGTTTCAGCCCCGGGCAATTTTGTCGAAAAGCCCATGTCCTCGTGTACCGGCCGCGAGATCATGACCGAGATCCTCGGTCATCTCCAGGCCGGCGCCGCCGCGCCCGGGATTCTTGCAGCGTCGATCTGCATCCCCTGCATGATGCCTTTCATTACCAGCCAGTTCCTTCGTCGCGGGGCGGGAGATCGCCCGCAGGTCGTGCCGAAGGGCTCGAAGAACCTCGCATTCATCGGGCAATTTTGCGAGCAACCGGACGACGTCGTGTTCACCGTCGAATACTCGATCCGCTCGGCGCAGGCGGCGACCTACGCGCTGCTCGGCCTGAAGCGCGAGCCCCCGGCCGTTTACAAGGGCAAGTTCGATCCGCGGGTTCTCTTCAAGGCCTTCATCGCCCTGCACGATATGGCGGAAGCCTGACGGTTCAAGAGCGGCGTGGAGATTCAATCCTCGCACCAATCATCGAACCTGAATGCAGGCCTGAATGGGTCGGCGAGGGCGTGAACTTTTCCTGCGGGGCGATCGCGTTTTTTGGGCGCGAAGTCCCATGCGAATATTCTTACAAATCCAAGGAAGGGCGACCATGTCCATGCAGCAGCCTCAGAGCCTCTCACCCCGTCGATGCGCCATCATTGGAAGTTGTTTCCGGTCGAAGGGATCATTTTATGCATCCCCGGGCTCGGCGCTATCGTCCTTCCCCCGATTGCCGATCTTGCCACAACAGTTTTCTTGGGCTGGCTATTTTTGGTCGCGGGACTCGTCGGTCTGTCGTTCACGTTTGGGGCAAGGTCCGCGCCGGGATTCGGCTGGTCGATTCTGTCGGCGGCCGCGGCGCGGTCATCGCCGGCGCGCTCCTGCTCTGGTATCCGCTGCAAGGTTTGGCGACACTAAGTATTGAGCTGGTAGCATATTTCATCGTCGACGGCGCCGCGATCATCTTGCTGGCTCTCGCCCATCGCCGCGAACTGGCCGGCAGATGGGAATGGATGCTGGTGAGCGGCTTACGCGCGCCTGCGGATCGATTGATCCCATTGCCGTTGCGCGGGGACGGATCCACGGCGAACCCTGACGATCAATCGCCGGGAGCATCAGGTTCGGAACATGCGCATGGGCCTTTTCTTCCGACTCCATTTTCCGGCTGGATCGTCGCTTCGTTCGACCATACGCACATAGGCCAGACCGAGCGAATTGAGGCCTTCGGCCGGATGATCGAACAAAGGGCCGCGCGCCCAATCGCCGCCATGCATGTCTCCCGATCCGGTGGATCACGTCTCGCCGAGAATTTCATTGGCCTTGCGGTCGATCCGGGCCTTTTCGGCCGATGACAGATTGCCCTTGCCGAACTCTTCAGCCGCGCGCGCCTTGGCGTTGCGCGCGTGGCTGGCGTCGGGCATCGGATAGGCGCGTTTTTCCGGCAGGCCGAATTGCCCGTCGGCCAAGGCGTTGCGCTCATTTGTCGATAATACTGCCATGATAGCCTCTCTTTCCGGCGCCTCGACGCTTGGCTTGAGCGGCCCGATCCTACTCATAGCGCGAGGCCCCGATGGGATCGAGGCTGGAGGCTTTTCGCGCGGGATAATAGCCAAAAAAGCCCGGCCGCGCCGAGAACCGGAAACCGCCGGCCACCGTCGCTGCGATACATGAAACACTCCGCAAAACCGCGCTGCCTCGATTGCTGGCAATCCCTGATTTGTGTCCGTGGGCTCAAGCCTCATGGACGTTGGCGCAGGCGGGTTCGCCCGGCGAGCCGTTGCGGCAGGCCGCCGGGCAAAGTCCGTTCAGCTGACGAGAAGGTCATTCTCGACAAAGGTCGTGCCCGGCGCGGCCCAGGCGGCGGAGCCGGCCTCGTCGCGCTCCCACCAGGAATGGACTTTTCCTGTCAGCGTCACCTTGCCATCGAGGGCGGACACGTCGATGGACGCGGGATCGAACCAGGAGCGGTCGAGGGCGAGCAGGATATTGTCCTTGATATTGGCCGCGTTGGGCCTGTGCCTGATGGTTATGTCATTGGTGACGCCGATGACCCCCCAGAGCTCGCGCACATCGTTGAGGGCCGCTTCCTGCTGGAAACGCCAAGCGACTTCGCCGGTCAGGGTGATCCAGCCTTTTTCCACCTTCACCTTGACGGCGTCAGCCGGAATCGTCGTGCTCCATTTCATCCGATCGACGGCCGCCGCGGCAATTTCCTCGTCGCCGCGTTTCACCTCGAAGGGAAGTCGCACCTCGATTTCCTCGGCGACCGCCTTGACGTCATTGACCCGCCTCGCCGCTTTCTCGGCGGCGAATTTTTCGGCGAATGTCGTGACATGGCCCAGGAGGGTCACAATCCCGTCTTTCGCCGTCACGCCAATATCCGCCGCGTCGACGCTCGGCTCCCAGGCCAATTCGTCGAGCACGGCCTGTTTCAGCATTTTGTCTTTGGACATGATTTTCTCCAGATGTGCGATCAGAGCGGTGACGGGACATCGCTTCATGATACCGACTTGGTAGAAGTCGCCATGTAGCGGCGCGAGGATCGGAAATTACTCAAGTCGACGCAGGCGGCGAGAGCCTCGGACTCTGCTCCTTCACTTCTCTTATCTCCGGCGCGTGAAACACGATCTGTCTGGTCTTGCCTCGTCGGCGTTCGACCGCTTCGGCATAGCCAAGCGCGCTTTGCGGTTTGACGAAAACCGCGATCACCTCCGGATGCAGATCGCGCAGCCGCTGCTCCAGTTCGCTCACCTTGCGTTCGATGGCGGGCGTCGTCAACGCGTCGGCGAATTCGAGGCTGAGCGCGACAGCGATCTGTCGCGGGGCGAGGTGAACCGTCAGAATGCCATTGGCATGGGCGACGCCCTCCATTTCCCGCGCGATGCGCAAGAGCGACATCACAATGGCGGGGTCGGCGGGTTCGCCGATCAGCAGTCCCTTGGTTTCCCGAGCCAGAAAGGCGGCCGTCACCGCAAGGACGAGGCTGATGAGAATGGAGGCGACGCCATCGAGAACGGGCAGATCGAGCCGAATGG
>NZ_CAIUXT010000002.1 GCF_903903185.1 uncultured Rhodoblastus sp. | reverse complement strand
ATGCCGCTTGAGAGTCGCAAAGCTTTTTCCGCATTCAAGACAGATAATCTTGTCACTCCAGACGGATGCCTTGATGGGAAGAAAAGGCTCCACATTCGGTGCATCGACGACGAAATCGTCGCGAAATGCATTTATTCCCGCGCCTGCCAAGGCGGCGTCAGGCGTCGTCGGCGGCGAATCCGTGGCCGGCGGTTCTGCTCTGATTTCGTCCGCTTGACGGAGAAGCCCAGGGCGAAGCGTCGCCTTGGCCTCGCCGTCGCTGTCGGCGGCGCCGCGCACGCGCGGGCCGGCGTCGACACGCTCAACCAACAGGGCGTGCATATCCGCAATCATGATGGCGAGTTCCATCTTCGTCATCGGGTTTTGGCTGGCGTATCGCCCGACGACGTCGGCCGCCGCGACAACGAGGGCAATATCCTGGGAGGTTGCTGGTTTTCGTTCCATCGAAATGTTCCTCTAGGTTGATGAGATAATAGATCGTCTTGGACGATTATCAATCGTTTGATCGTGTTTTATCGAGTACGAACGTCGCATCGCGGCGCGAAGCACCGTCATTCAGCAAGAAAATGCCGCCGTCGCCTGACCCCGGCGACATCAAAATTGGCGGTCCCAGCGGATCTCATCGAAAAGATAAAAGCCGCCAGTCGATGCCTTGCTTCTTCGGTGGCGAATCTTGCGGGGTCGCCACCGCAGTCGCAACAGTTTTAGGGCTTGCGGCCGGAATAGCGGTTCAGAGCCGTCAATTCATGCACCGTCGGCGCGCTGGCTTTGGCGTTGAGAGTTGGCGCGTAGACATGCTCATCGAGCCAGTATTCTTCCTCTGCACGTTCGGGCAACTGCACCTCGCGGCTCCAGACCCCGCTGGCTTGACTCCATTGGTACCCACGCGCCCGCAAGACGCCCTTTGTCGCGAAGGCGGAGCCCGTCGCCTCGAACAGCAATGTCGGCTGGCGCGAGGACTCGAAGAGATTTTTGACCACCGTGCCGTCACCCGAAAGTTTGGCCATCAAAAGCGCGACCAGTGCGTCGACGTCGTTCGCAGCCCGATGCGCGGCGGGTTGAAACAACCCGGTTTGCATGAGCAACGCATTGAGGCCCTTGCCTTCGAAACCTTCGGCCCGCCAGTCGATTTCCGCAAAGGAACAGGCCCATGGCCGCAGCGGAAGGGAGGGAAAGCGCCGTTCCAGGAAGGGTCGATCGAAGGCGGCGTTGTGGGCTATCACCAACTCCGCATCTTCGAAAAGCGCGTGAACCGCATTATCGTCGATCTCATGGCCGCGAAGATCGTCATCCGTCAAACCGGTCAACGCGACAATCTCCGGGCGCAAGGGCGATTTCGGGTCCTGGAGGAAGGCGACGGCCTCGCCGATGTGAACCACGGCGCCCAAATAATCCATGACGATCGGGCGCGCAGCAAACTCGATGATGGTGTCGGCGGCGGCGTCAAGACCGGTGGTTTCGACGTCGACGACCAGAATCCGAACATCGTCGAACATGCCCGGCGGGGGCTCCGGCGTCGCCGTTATACTCAGGGCGCGCAGAACGCGATAGTGGGGAGACGATTCGAGAATTTGCGCATGGGTTTCGAAACATGCGGCTTCAAGATTCCGGTGAATTTCGGAGGTCATGGTGATGATCTTTCTTTTGTTGGCGTGATTTGACACGAGGGCTCGCATGCGGTTTTTTCGACGTGATTGACGCAGCCCGACGCAAAACGGCGGCGCCATGAGCGCCGCCGGATTTCTTGAGAGACGCAGTTGTGTTGAACGTCAGCCCTTCGCCGCCGCGCCGCGATCAAGCTTCAAACCGACGGCCTCGAGGAGGATCTTCTCGGCGATCGCGATGATTCGATCTGCGCCGCCGTAGATTGAAAAGACGCAGAGCTCATCGGCCGGTGAGATGCGGGACTGGTCGCCGCCGCGATAGGGCGAAGACCGCTGACCGATGGCGGGGTCGACGCCAAGAAAACCGCAATGATCGCGACCTTCTTGCGTCATCACCCAAACATTGAGCGCGCCCTTCCTGGTCTCCGCGTCGAAAAGCTTGTCGAACTGCGTGGGCTTCATTCCGTTCGGCAGCGGCACAATGATCGCGCGTTCCTGAACCATCACCGGACTCGCCGGCGAGGGGAAGCGCTGAGGATGGAGATGCGATGGGAACCAGTCGTCCCAGCCGGCGTCCCCCACGTAAGTTTGGCCATTGTGCCAAAGCGCGCCATGGCGATCCCGGCGGGACTCTTTATTCCGGTCCCAGACGCGATCGGCGCCGGTTGTCGAGACCTTGTAAATCGGCATCTTGAGAATTCGGCTGAGGTTCAAGAGACCGCCGCAGCCGGCGGCGTAGCAGCCGCGGCGATCAGGTCCTGGAGTCCAAAGCCTGCGGAACTCATCGGTTTCGAACAAATCGGTCGGCTCCGGATCGAAGTCTCGGCCGCCGATCCGGGGCCAATCGGTCGGTAGTTGCCTTCGTTTGGCGGCGTCTTCCGGCTGTAGCGGAACGGCCTGAGGCGCGCTGGTCTTTAGACTGTCTAAACAGTGAGCCAAGGCCTGTTGCGCGGTTTCAAGTGCTCTCTCGATATCGAAAAGGTGTTCGAGAAGGGAAAGTGGAGTTGATTCGTTTGCCATAAGATATTCTTACCTATTTATTCGACGCAACTTCGAAGCCGTGCACGCCACGCGTCACGCCGATCCCCGACATGCCGGTCGTGGACAAGAGCGACGGCGTCGCGTTCGAGCGCCGGAATTTGGGTCATTGGAGGGTGAAAATCCCGTACGGGATCATTGGGTTCGAAGGACGTGCTGAGAAATGACTGACCTTCGATGTTACAGAAGAATACCTTCTTAGCTGGCAAGCGAAGCCAACACTTGTTTCTCTTTTTTCTCTTTCTTTTTTCGGGATTCTTAGGT
>NZ_CAIUXT010000001.1 GCF_903903185.1 uncultured Rhodoblastus sp. | reverse complement strand
GTGATGCCGGCCATCGGCGGCTCGCAGCGCCTGACCCGCGCCGTCGGCAAGGCCAAGGCGATGGACATGTGCCTGACCGGCCGGCTGATGGACGTCGCCGAGGCCGAACGAAGCGGGCTGGTTTCGCGCATTGTGTCGGTGGACAAGCTGATGGACGAGGCTTTGGGCGCGGCGCAAACCATCGCCGCAATGTCGCTGCCGGCGGCGCGGCTGACCAAGGAGGCGGTGAACATGGCTTTCGAAATGCCGCTGAGCCAGGCGGCGCGCTTCGAGCGCCGGGTGTTCCAGTCGCTGTTCGCCACGCAGGATCAGAAGGAGGGGATGGACGCGTTTATCGAAAAGCGGCCGGCCAATTTCAGCAATTCATGAGCGGCGAGGCGCTTGCCCGCCCCTTGGCAAGCGCCTGTGGCAGGCGGAAGGTCAATCCGACCGGCCGCGCTGGCGTCAACCCGCGCTGCGCAAACCGAGCGCCAGCGCGATCCAGGCCAGGCCGTAAAAAACAAGATCGATGCCGATGAACACGCCGATCACCCAAAGTCCCGAAGCCGGCCATTGCGCGAGGACCATGGCGCCGAGGGCGAGCGTGATGAGTCCATCCAGCGCCTGCCAGCCCCAGCCCGGCAGCGCGACGAACAGCGAGCCGACCAGTTGAAACAGGCCGCCGATCAGGAAAAACAGCGCCATGACGAAGGTCAGCGCCTCGGCGCCGATCAAGGGTCGCGTCACCAGCAGCAGGCCGAATACGCCGAATAATATTGCCGCCAGCGCATGATGGAAGAAGCCCGCCCAATGGCCAACCAGCACGGCCTGGGCGACTTCGATGCCAGAGGCCAGCAGCAGCAGCCAGCCAAAAAACAGCATGGTGGCGACGGTGGCGGTAAAAGATCGCGCAATGGCGGCGACGCCGAGCGCCAGCAATCCGAGCCCGAGCGCCAGAAACCATCCCCAATATTGGACGATTTCGGCAGGAATCTGCACGGCGAAAGCTTGTGTGTCGGCCATTGTCAAAACCTCTGGCGTTCCGGCGGCGTTCAGGGCGCGGACCGGTCGTAGCGCCCCTCAACGGTGGAGCTGAGGTCGATTTAGCGCCTGCCGGGACCAAATGACAAGCCTGCCGGAGGGCGGTCCGCTCTGCCATTTCCGGAGCATTTTCAAGTTTCCGGGAAACCTGAAAATGCTCCAGCCTTTGAACCGCATTTCCCTTTTCGAAAAATCCGCGATTTTTTCAGGAACCAGTAGCTAGCCGAGGATCAGCGATTGCGCCACCTTGACGGTCTGGCCGAGGACCGGGAAGGCGTAGTCGCTGAGCAGTCTCCAGGTGAAGACGCCGCTTGCGAGGCAGATCAAAGAGCCGATTTCCTTGCAGGCAAGGCGGTCGGACCGGGCGGCGGAGGCGTTTTCGCTATTGGGCGTCATGATGTTTTCCCGCTGTTAGAAGGCCGGCGCCCGAATTGGCCATTGGCGGCAATCCGGCGCCGTCTCATGGGCGACGCTTCCAAATAGGGCGGTTCCCGTTGCCATCCCGTTGTCGGAAAAACTTCCATTTGAGCTATTTTGAACGGGCGTTTGGCGGGCTCCGGGACGGGCCGCCGCTCACTTTTCCGGCCGCGCCCAGGCCAGAACCGTCTGTGGCGAAACGTCGCAGCCGTCGAACGCGCGGAAATCGCCGTTGCGCTCCAGCGCCGCTTCGAGCCGCCGGCGGTAGTCGGCGCGGGAAATTTCGATCGCGCCAAGGCTTTGCAGATGCGGCGTGACGAATTGCGTGTCGAGCAGCGAAAAGCCTCCGCGCCGCAGCCGCGCGAACAGGTGGGTCAGGCAGACTTTTGAAGCGTCGGGCGCGCTGTGAAACATGCTCTCGCCGAAAAAGGCGCCGCCGAGCGCCAGCCCATAGAGGCCTCCGACCATCTCGCCGTCGCGCCAGGCTTCGACCGTGTGGGCGAAGCCCTGTTCGAACAATTCGCGGAACAGTTTTGCGATGCGCCGGTTGATCCAGGTCTTTTCGCGGCCCGGCCGGCTGGCGGCGCAATGGGCCAGCACGAGATTGAAATCATGGTCGACCCGGATTTCGAATTTTCCGGCGCGAATCGATTTGGCCAGGCTTTTCGAGACGATGAGTCCGTCGAGCGGAAAAATGCCCCGCTGGCGCGGGTCGAACCAGTGCAGATGTTCGTCTTCCGCATCCTCGGCCATCGGAAACAGGCCGGCGGCATAGGCGCGCAGCAGAATATGCGCGGTGACCGGATCGGCTTTGGACGAGGGGGAATGCATCGGCTATTTTTGCATGCGCAGCAAAGGAAACAAGCGCGATTTTAAGCCGCCGTCAGTTGGCGCGGCTGATATGGCCGTCGAGAAAGGTCAGGCGGTCGCCGTCATCGGCGCGCCAATAGACATAGGCGTCGGGATGGCTCCAGTCGGGACTGCGCCAGCGCGCGCCGAACACGCCTTCGTCATTGGGGCAGGGGGTGAATTTTTCGAAATGTTCCGCCGCCAGTTCCGCCGCCAGCATCGACGACTCGGAACCCAGCGGGAATTTGGCTCGCAGACGTTCGCCCAGTTGCGCGGGGGGCCGGACGCCCTGCTTTTTCCGCGCGTCCTGCTCGTAAAGCGAGCGCGCCGGGCAGGGGGCGCCGCGCAATCCGTCGTCGGCGAGGCCCGCGATCAGCGGAGGCGGCGAAGGGGATCGGGGCCAGTAGAACCACAGCGCGGCCAAAGCGGCCAAAGCGGCCAGCACGGCCAAAGCGACCAGCGCCAGGAGCGAGAAGACCGAAGCCAGGACGGAGCGCGGCGCCCTCACGACGTCTCGTCGTCCATGCCGCCACTGGCCAGAAAGGCTTCGAGCCAATGAATATCGTAGGCGCCGTCCTGAATATCGGAATTGCGCACCAGCTTGCGAAACAGCGGCAGGGTGGTGTCGATGCCATCGACAATGAATTCGTCGAGCGCCCGTCGCAGGCGCATCAGCGCCTCGTTGCGGGTGCGGCCGAACACGATCAGCTTGCCGACCAGCGAATCGTAATTGGGCGGGATCGTATAGCCCTGATAGACGGCGGAATCGACGCGCACGCCGACGCCGCCCGGCGGATGGTAATAGAGGATTTTTCCTGGCGAGGGCATGAAGGTCGCGGGGTTTTCGGCATTAATGCGGCATTCGATGGCGTGGCCGCGCAATTCGAGATCGGCCTGGGTGTAGCCCAGCGGCGAGCCGCTGGCGATCTTGATCTGCTCGACCAGCAGATCGAGGCCGGAAATCATTTCGGTGATCGGGTGCTCGACTTGAATCCGGGTATTCATCTCGATGAAATAGAATTCGCCGTCTTCATAGAGGAATTCGATGGTGCCGGCGCCGGAATAGCGCAACTTGCGCATGGCGGCGGCGCAGATTTCGCCGATGCGGCTGCGTTCGTCCTGGTTGAGCGCCGGCGAGGGCGTCTCCTCCAGCACTTTCTGGTGGCGGCGCTGCAACGAACAGTCGCGCTCGCCGATATGGACGGCGGCGCCCTGGCCGTCGCCGAGAATCTGGATTTCGATATGGCGCGGCGTGTCGAGAAACTTCTCAAGATAGACCGCGTCGTCGCCGAACGCCGCCTTTGCTTCGGTGCGCGCCGAGGTCAGCGCCTCCGACAGGTCTTCGGCCGTGCGCGCGACCTTCATGCCGCGTCCGCCGCCGCCTGCCGCCGCCTTGACCAGCACCGGAAAGCCGATCTCCAGCGCGATGCGGAGCGCCTCCTCGTCGTCGGTGATGGCGCCTTCAGAGCCGGGAACGCAAGGAATCCCGAGCGCGCGCGCCGTGCGCTTGGCCTCGATCTTGTCGCCCATGATGCGGATATGCTCGGGGCTCGGACCGATGAAGCCGATGTCGTGATCGTGCAGAATTTCGGCGAATTTGGCGTTCTCCGACAGAAAACCATAGCCCGGGGGGATGGCGTCGGCGCCGGTGATTTCGCAGGCG